>CAYXRK010000225.1:0-7145 GCA_964467615.1 uncultured Nitrospirales bacterium
CTGGGCGGCCGCCGACCGCCTGCTGACGTCGGCCCCGCACGCCGCCGAGACGTACCGCGAAAAGCGGATGGCGGAACGGGACCGGGCCAAGAAAGCCGCGGAGAAAGCAGCCGCCAAACGCAAGGCCGCGCCCAAAAAGGCGGCGCCGGCCCCGTCGAAGGCGAAGAAAAAGGGGAGTGCCGAGGAAGTGGCCGTTGCCCTCGAGCCGGCCGCTGCGCCATTCGCGGAGATCATTTCCGCGGAAGAAGCCGCGAAGGCCGAGCAAAAGGCCTCTGTCGAACTGGTGGGTGAGGACGACGTTGCGGTCGTGCCTGTAGAAAAGAAAGTGAAGAAGAAGAAAAAGGAAGGCGAACTTCCTTCGATAGTCATCGGAAGCGCCATCGAACACGAGCAGGTGGTCGCCGAGGTTGTCCGCGCCGACGGGACGCATGTACTTCCGAAAGATGCCGAGTTGGGCGACAGAGAGGTGTCACTTCAATTCGAGGAGGAAGATTTAGGGGTCTTGGCCGAAGCCGAACGCCGCCAAGAGGAAGAAGAACGCAAGAAAGTGAAGGTCCCGAAGGCGGTAGGCACACGGCCCGATCCGGACGTGGTGGCGGACGTAATACGCCGGGAGCAATTGCGTAAGCAGCGGGAGCAGACGGGCGTCGATGAGAGTGGCCGGACGAAACGCGTAAAGACCGGGAAGGGCCCCTCGGCCGCGTCGCGCAAGACGGGCAAGACGGCGCGCAAGCGTCAGCGCAAGGCGGAGAAGATACGGACGCAGGAGAGTATGCGCCGAGATGCCATGGCGGCGGTGAAGGAGTATCAGGGCAGTGGCGGTTTTGACGGTCCGAAGAAGAAACGTAAACGGAAACGGGATTCCGACGACGAGAACGGCATGGAGATGACGGAGCAGTTGCTTATCGAAGTCGAGGACGCGATGACCGTCGAGGAATTGGCGGACGCGATGGAGCTTGAGGTAACGGACGTCATTCTCGAACTGATGGGACTGAACATCATGGCGACGAAGAACCAGTCGCTGAGCATTGAGTTGATCCGTCAACTCGCGGAGCCGAAGGGGTATATCGTCGAGGCGGTAATACCGGGCGAACAGGAATTGCTTCTGGAAGCGCCGGACGCGCCGGAGGATCTAGTACCGCGTGCGCCGGTGGTGACCGTGATGGGTCACGTAGACCACGGCAAGACGAGTTTGTTGGACCAGGTGCGCCGGGCGAGCGTCGCGGCGGGCGAGGCGGGTGGCATTACGCAACATATCGCCGCGTACGAGGTCCAATTGCCGCAGGGCCGGGTCGTGTTTCTGGACACTCCGGGCCACGCGGCGTTCACGGCGATGCGGGCACGCGGCGCGCAGATCACCGACGTTGTCGTGTTGGTGGTGGCGGCGGACGACGGCGTGATGCCGCAAACGATTGAAGCGATCGATCACGCGAAGGCGGCGGAAGTGCCCATCGTGGTGGCGATAAACAAGGTCGACAAACCGGGCGCCAATCCGGATCGCATTCGGCAGGAATTGACTCGGTTCGGGCTTTTGGATGAGCAGTGGGGCGGTAAGACGATCATTAAGGAAATCAGTGCGTTGACGGGTCAGGGCGTCGACGATCTTATGGAATTGCTTGTACTCGAGACGGAATTGCTGGAGCTCCGGGCAAACCCGAAAAAGCCGGCGCGCGGCGCGATCGTGGAAGCCGAGATCACGCGAGGGCAAGGACCGGTGGCGTGGGTTCTCGTACAGAGCGGGACATTGCGGGTTGGCGATCCGTTCTTGGCCGGGGAAAGTTATGGGCGCGTCCGCTCGATGCAAAACTACGCTGGACAAAGTATTACGGAAGCGGGGCCGTCCACGGCGGTAGTCGTAACGGGATTCAATACGCCCCCTCACGCGGGTGACACTTTCCTGACGGTGAAGGATGAGCGCGCCGCCCGGGAGATAGCGGCGTCGCGCGCGCACCGTTCGCGGACGAAGCAGGGCGCGGTGGTGCGGCACGTTACGCTGGAAGATTTCCATTCACAATTGCTCGCGGGCGAGAAGCATGAGCTCAATATCGTCTTGAAAGCGGACGTGCAGGGATCGGTGGACGTGCTGACCTCGAGTATTCCGAAGCTCGGGAATGAAGAGGTGCGGGCGCGGATCGTCCACGCGGGGGTCGGCGAGATCAACGAGTCGGACGTGTTGCTGGCGAGCGCGAGCGATGCGGTGGTGATCGGGTTCCACGTTTCCGCGCCGACGAAGATCGAGCGTCTGGCGCAGGAAGAGGGCGTAGACATTCGGTCGTATAAGATCATCTACGAAATCACCGAGGACATCCGTAAGGCCCTCGAAGGATTGCTCGAGCCGGAGAAGAAAGAAGTGGTCGTTGGTCACGCCGAGATTCGGGCGGTGTTCAAATCCTCCGCGGCCGGGCGCATCGCGGGTTGTTATGTGCGTGACGGAGAAATTCGCAGAGACACCGCAATCCGGTTGATGCGCAATGGAGGGGCGGTATGGACGGGCAAGATTGGTTCCCTGCGGCGTATGAAGGACGATGTTAGCGCGGTCCAGACCGGTTACGAATGCGGCATAAATCTTGACGGTTTTGACAACGTCGTCGAGGGCGACATCATCGAGGCGTACCGCGTCGAATCGGTCGCGAAGACCCTAGCGTAACTACGCTCCCGGCGTGCGCCGGGGCGCGAGAAGAACGGATGACGATCGGCGTTCTTCAGATGGAGTTTGACGTGCCCGGATCGCGGTCGCTCAAAGAGAAGCGGCGGGCGATTCTGAGCCTCAAGACGATGCTCCACAACCGATTCAACTGTTCGGTCGCGGAGACGGGTTTCCACGACAAGTGGGCGCGGGCGCAATTGACCGCGTGCGTCGTGTCGGGCGAGCGTGCGCATGCGAACGATCATCTGAATGAGATCGTCCGTTTCGCCCAGAACCATCATGCGGCGCTATTGACCGACTACACGATCGAAATGCTTTGAAGGACATTACTTGTGGCCAGTGAATCCCGCGCGCAGCGCGTCGCCCAGGCGGTACGTGCTGAGATCGCCGACCTCTTGACGAGGGGCGTGAAGGATCCGCGCGTCGGGTTCGTTTCGATTATGGACGTACGCATGTCTCCGGATCTGCGGTACGCGAACGTGTACGTCAGCCTGTTGGGCACGGACAAGGAAAAGAAGAGTTCGCTCATTGGCTTGCGGCAGGCGGCGGGTTGGATACGGCGGGAGCTGGGCAAGAAATTGGAATTGCGCCTGACGCCAGAAGTCCGGTTCTTCGAGGACACTACGCTGGATCGCGTGTATCACCTTGAGGAAGTATTCAAGCAGATTCATGAGGAGAGCGGGGAAGGCGGCCATGACCGCGATTGATCAGAAGACGGCGGTCGACCGGCTGCGCGAGGCGAATTCGTTTCTTTTGACGACGCATGAGCACCCGGATGGTGACGCAATCGGTACCATGCTGGGATTGCGAGGGCTGCTCCTGGCGATGGGTAAGCGCGACATCGTATGCGTGAGTCATGACGGCGTCCCGAGGCTGTACGACTGGCTTCCGGGGCGTGATGCGGTGAAGAAGCCGGCCGAGGTCAGCGGGAGGTGGGACCTGGCGGTCATTGTCGATGTGGCGCAGATTGAGCGCATCGGTGACGCGGCGAAACTGTTGGCATCGTGCGGAAAAGTGCTCGTCCTGGATCATCACCTCGAGACGAGCCCTTGCGGCGACTACAACTTTATCGTTGCCACGTATTCCGCGGCGGCGGAGATCATTATCGATTTGCACGAGGCGGCCGGCGTGGCCATGACGAAGGACACGGCAACCTGTCTCTACGTGGGCCTAACAACGGACACCGGCGGGTTCCGCTTTGCGAATACCAACTCGGGATCGCATCGCCGCGCGGCGGCGCTGTTGGAAACGGGGATAAATGTTTCCGATATTTCGACTCGGGCATTTGATGTACTGCCGAAACAAAAGCTGGGTCTGCTTCGCTGCGCCTTGGATCACATGGAGGTCTCGGCGTCGCGCGCGTTTGCACACACATGGATATCGAGCGAAGACATGAAGGCGACGGGGGCGTCCGGCGAGGACGCGGAAGGCCTGGTCAACTACGCGAGGAACATCGAAGGGGTGAAAGTGGGCTTTATGGCGCGGGAATTGGACAATGGCAAGGTGAAGATCAGCATGCGTTCTCGCGACGGATTCAATTCGGCGGTGTTGCTCAAGAAACTGGGCGGGGGAGGCCACGCGGGCGCGGCGGGAGTCACGCTCGAGATGTCGCTCGAAGAGGCGCGGGCCACAGTCGTTGCGGCGGTGAGCGCGGCGCTGGGGGAAACGGACGGATGAAGGGCATTCTGTTGGTGGATAAAGCGCCCGGCATGACTTCGCACGATGTGGTTGATCACATACGCAAGGCCGCGGGCACGCGCCGAGTAGGTCACACGGGCACGCTCGATCCGGCGGCGACCGGCCTTTTGATCATTTGCGTCGGCGAGGCCACGCGCCTTTCCGAACACTTGACGGGGCTCGGCAAAGTCTACGAAGGCCATATGCGTCTTGGCGTTGTCACCGAATCGTATGACATGGATGGGGCAATCGTTGAAGAACGTCCGACTCCCGAGCTATCTTCCGACGCAATTCGCGATGTGTTTGCCAGGTACACCGGGGAGATCGATCAGATCCCGCCGATGGTCAGCGCGGTGAAAGTGGGAGGCGAGCGGCTCTACAAGCGGGCCCGAAAAGGCGAGACCGTGGATCGGCCGGCCCGGCGCGTGACCGTGAGCGAGTTCGCGTTGCTTGACTACGAGCTCCCGCTCATCCACTTTCGCGTGCGATGCACAAGCGGGACCTATGTGCGGAGTCTGTGCCACGACGCCGGCCAGGATTTTGGTTGCGGCGCGGCGTTGAATTCCTTGCGAAGGACGGCGGTGGGACGGCATAGTGTCGAGGACGCAACGCCCGTGGCCGACTTCAAGACGCTCGAAGACGTCGAGACGCGATTGCTTCCTCTGGGCGAGGCGCTGGACTTGCCATCGGTGGTGGTCCGGGCGGGGGCGCGGGGTTTGCTCTCCCGGGGCGGCAGCCTGACGGGCCGCGACATCAAGGGCGAGTGCCCTGTTGATCAGGGCTGGATTCAGTTGAAGTCCTCGGACGGTGATCTGCTTGCCTTGGCACAGATTCAGACTGGGCCGGGCCACGCGCTCATCGTTCCGCGCCGGGTGTTCATGAAGGCATCGTAGACGCCGATGGAAATCGTCGAACGAGTGCGGGAGACGGAACGCACGTTTCCGAACGTCGTGCTCACGCTGGGGAGTTTCGACGGCGTACACCTGGGCCATCGGGTCATCATTGACCGGGTCGTCGAACGCGCGAAGGTGGCGAAATGCACCGCTGCAATACTCACCATGAAGCCGCATCCGCGCGAGTTTTTTTCGCCGGAGCATGCGCCGAACCTTTTGACCTGCGACACTAAAAAGTTAGAACTGTTTGATCAAGCCGGGATAGGGGTCGTGTTCGTCCTGGCGTTCGACGCGGAGACGGCGGCCATGTCGCCACAGGATTTTGTAGAGCAGATCCTTCACGAGCGGTGTGGCGCGAAACATATGGTAGTGGGCCACGATTGCCGGTTCGGAAAAGGCGCCAAGGGGGACTTCGCGTTTTTGGTCGAGACTGGCGCCACGTTCGGATTCACGGTGGAACAAGTCCCCGCGTTGATTGTAGACGGCGAGCGCGTAAGCAGCACGTTGATCCGCGAGCGAATCCTGCAGGGTGATCTAGCCGATGCGGAACGGTTTTTGGGAAGAAAGTATTCGATCGTGGGCGAGGTGATCCACGGGCGAGGCATCGGCGAGAAGATCGGGTTTCCCACGGCGAACATAAAGCCGCACCACAGCGCGACGCCCGCGCAAGGCGTGTATATCGCGGAGGCGGTCGTGCGCGGCAAGCGGCTTCCCGCCGCAGTGAACATTGGAATCGCCCCGACGATTCGGCACGAAGATTTGACGATTGAAGCGCACCTGTTGGACTTTCACGAGGACATTGCCGGCGAGAGTATCGAGATAGTTTTTCACCGGCGCGTCCGGCCTGAAATGAAGTTCAACTCGATAGGGGCGTTAATCGAGCAGATCGCGAAGGACGTGGGGGAGACGCGGGCGTACTTTGGGTTGGATTGACGGTGCGGATAACAGCTTGTTAACATGAAGCACGGTAAACACAAGGGATTCCGGTGGGACCGTTACTTTCATGAGCTCAGCAAGCTTTATTGTACACTGCTGTCCTAAACGGGACAGGGTTGGCGGGTTGAGGGTCGGATTGTAGCGAGTTTTAGCCTTCTTTTGCGTTTCGGGATGCGTTGTCGAAGTCGAGGTTGGCCGGTTTTTCTGTTGTTCATTTTTTGGGCTGTCCTAATTATGAAAAGGCCATTTGGAGTTGTTGCGGCAAAGGTAGTTCGGGCGGGGTGTGGAAGGGGTCGTCTATCCAGTCGCGTAAGTCGCGGTAGGTGAACAGGTTCAGGCGCAGCAGGGAGGCCAGGGTCTTGAGCGACCAGCCGGCCTTGGAGAGATGGTGCAGCCATTTGAGCAGGAGCAGCGCTATCAAGGCTGTCCAAATCTGGATGCGCAGGGCGTTCTCGCTGGTGCCGACGAAGCTCTTGATCTTGAGGGTCTGCTTGAGGGTCTTGAAGAACAGTTCGATCTGCCAGCGCTCTTTATAGATGTCAGCGATGGTGGTGGCGCCGAACTCGAGGTGGTTGGTGAGCAGGACGATTTCGCGTTCGTTGGCCTCGTCCCACACGACGACGCGGCGCAACGTGTGCGGACATTTCTCGCGGGCCTGGGTCCCGTTCAGAGTGATGAGGACGTCGTCGCGAATGTTGCGGTGCTTGGGCAAAGGCAAGCGTTCGATGACGCGGTAGTCGGCGTTGCTCTTCATGCGGGTGACGAAGGTGACGCCCTCGTCGGTCCACCGTCCGAACTGGGCGTAGTCGTTGTAGGCCCTGTCCATGGCGACAATGGAACCGGCGTTCAGGCGCAGCTTGCGAAGGACGCGCGAGTCGTGGACATGGGCCTCGGTGAGGTCGACGAACGCGGGCATGTAATCGTCGTGGTCGAGCAACACGTGCGCCTTGACCCCGCCCTTGGCGCGGCGGAACTGGGCCCACGGAAACAAC
>CAYXRK010000226.1:0-7013 GCA_964467615.1 uncultured Nitrospirales bacterium
GGCGATGTACTGCTGAATGAGAAATTGCGGTTTGCGCGGGCCTCGGACTTGAACGTGATGTTTTGCGTTGGTGAAACCTTGGCGCAGCGTCAGAAGGGCGAGATGGACTCGGTGCTGCGCGGGCAAGTAACCAAGGGGATGGCGGGACTCAGCGAGGCGGACTTCGAGGGGCTCGTCGTCGCGTATGAACCCGTGTGGGCGATTGGGACAGGTGTCACGGCGACGCCCGAGCAGGCACAGGAAGCGCACGCGTTCGTGCGTGGACTCGTCGCGGAAACGTATAATGAAACTTTGGCCAACGCGTTGCGCATTCAATATGGCGGCAGCGTGAAGGCGGACAATGCGGCCGAATTGCTCGGCCAGCCGGATGTAGACGGCGCTCTTGTTGGGGGCGCTTCGCTCAAGGCGGACGGATTCGCGGCCATCGTTCGGGCCGCTCAAGGAGTTAGTGCTCATGCTTGATGCAATATTTAACTGGGACACTTTGTGGTACGTGCTACTCTTTTTGTACGTGCCGGCGTGCTTCGCGCTGATCATCATCGTCCTTCTCCAAAAAGGGAAGGGCACCGGGTTCGCCGGCGCCTTCGGCATGGGCGCGGGCTCGGACACAGTGTTCGGCCCGCGCGCGAGCAAGAGCCTGCCCGTGCGGCTTACGTACGTCGCCGCTGGGGTCTTTATGACTATCGCGTTGCTCATGTCGATCATCGCGGGTAACGTGGGCCGAGGAAATGCGCCCGAAGCCGTGGAGGTCGCGGAAGAACAAGCGGCGGCAGCGGCCGCTACGGATTCAGCCCTCGGTGACTTAGGGTTGGGTCAGGGTACCGAAGCAGGCAACACGCCTGTCGAGCCCGCGCCCACGGTAGTCACCCCAGACGTGGCGGCGGAAGCGCCCGCCGCTGTCGTAACCGAGACGCCCGCAGAAGCCGCCCCAACCGCCGCGCCGGTCGTCGAAGAAGGCGCAGATGTTCCGGCGGAGACACCGCCCGCGGAAGCACCGAAGCCGGAATCGACTCCGCCCTCCCCGTGACTCTGTGGCATCAATCATTGAATCGTGGGATGATGCCCGGAGCCGTGCGGCCCTGGGCTTTATTCGTTTGACGGGACGCTATGGATCGAATACTCATACGCGGCGGTAACCCTCTTCGCGGGCGGGTGCACGTGCGCGGGGCGAAGAACTCCGCGCTGCCGCTGATGGCCGCGACGCTGCTTGCCGAGGGGCCATGCACTCTGCACAACGTTCCCTGCCTGCACGACATCTTCACCATGGACAAAATCCTCGCGGAGATGGGGGTCTCGATCGATTTCACCGGTCGGACGATGACGCTCGACGCGGCCGAGGCATCATCCAATCCCGCGCCGTATGAACTTGTGCGGAAGATGCGCGCCTCGTTCTTCGTGATGGGGCCGCTGCTGGGCCGATTCGGTTATGCGCGCGTGTCGCTTCCGGGAGGTTGCGCGATCGGCACGCGCCCCGTCGATATTCACCTCAAGGGGTTCGAGGCGCTCGGCGTCAACATACGCATAGAAGAGGGATACGTGGTGGCCGAGGGCCGGCCGAAAGGCGCGAACGTGGCATTGCGTTTTCCGAGTGTCGGCGCGACGGAGAACATCATGGCCGCCGCGTCGCGGGCCGAAGGCGTGACCCGAATCACGAACGTGGCGCGCGAGCCGGAGATTGTCGATCTGGCGGATTTTCTGAACACGATGGGCGCGCAAATTTCGGGCGCGGGCACGGACCTAATCACCGTTCTCGGTGTCGATTCGCTGACCGGGGCCGAGCATACGATCATCCCGGACCGCATCGAGGCGGGGACGCTGCTAATGGCCGGCGTTGCGACCGGCGGAGACGTGACCGCGGTCGGAGCGAGGCCTGAACATTTGCCAAATGTATTGGAAACGTTGCGCGATATGGGCGCGGAGGTCGAAGTGCGTGGCGCGGAAATTCGCGCCTCCGCCAAGAACGGGCTCAAGGCGGTCGACATAAACACGCAGCCCTACCCCGGTTTCCCAACGGATCTTCAGGCCCAGATCATGACGCTCGCGACGATCGCTAAGGGCGCGACGGTGATCCGGGAGAACGTCTTCGAGAACCGGTTTATGCAGGTGGCGGAGTTGGTGCGTATGGGCGCAAACATCGAAGTGGACGGCAGCACCGCGATTGTCCGCGGCGTCGAGAAGTTGACCGGCGCGCCGGTGATGGCGTCGGACCTTCGCGCGAGCGCGGCGTTGATCATCGCGGGCCTCATGGCCGACACCGGCGAGACGGCCATTTCGCGCGTGTACCATATTGACCGCGGATACGAACGAATCGAAGAACGTCTCGGCGGCCTCGGCGCGGACATTCGCCGGATTGGCGACTGAACGCTTCATCCTGCCTGTCATTTCTCTTTCGTGTTCTTTGCGTTCTCTTGCGGCGATTTAATGTCATCGGGACCAAGCGGAATATTTCCGAGTGCGCGGCCATAATCACGATTGAGACTGAATAGGTTTCTCAGTGCAAACTCTTCACATCAAAACCGACGCGGGCCTTGCGCGGGCCGAAGCGTTGTTCACTCAACCATCCAGCGCGGGCGTACTCGAGGCCGCGCTCGCGGCGAAAGTCGATGCCGCGCGGGCAATCGTCGCGGATGTGCTCGCGCGACGCGATGCGGCGGTCGCGGAATATTCGAAACGCTTTGATGGCGTAACGCTCGATCCTGATCGATTCGAGGTGACACGCGATGAGATCGAGGCGGCGTATCGTTCGATCGACGCCAAATTGCGCGGGGCGCTCGAGCGCGCCCACGACAACATTCGCGCGTTCCACCTCAAGAACCTGCGCGAATCCTGGGAAGAGACCTCTCCCGACGGAACGGTCCTGGGCCAGCGTATTACCCCAATCGACAGCGTCGGCGTATACATCCCCGGCGGCCAGGCTTTTTACCCGTCCTCCGCCTTGATGAACATTGTTCCGGCGCGGGTGGCCGGCGTGCGCGAGATTGTCATGGTGTGTCCGCCCTCGTATCAGGGCGACGTCCACCCCGTAGCGTTGGCGGCGGCGCGCATCGCGGGAGTCTCGCGCGTGTTTCGCATCGGCGGGGCACAGGCAGTCGCCGCGCTGGCGTACGGCACGGCGACAGTTCCGCAGGTGCTGAAGATCACGGGGCCGGGTAACGCGTACGTCACCGCCGCGAAACGGCTCGTGCGCGGGGTATGCGAGATCGACACGGAGGCGGGGCCTTCGGAAGTGACCGTGCTTGCGGACGAAGCGGCGACGCCGGCACTGGTCGCGGCGGAGTTGCTGGCGCAAGCGGAACACGACGAAGACACCCGTTGCGTGCTCATCACGACGTCCGCGGCATTGGTCGAGGCGGTCGAGCGCGTCATCGAGAAGGAACTGACGCGGCTTTCGCGGGCGGAGGTAATTCGCAAATCGCTCGCGCGGCGCGGTGCGGCGATTGTTGCGCGGACGATGGACGAGGCGGTCGCGCTCACGAACCTGAATGCGCCGGAACACCTGGCGATTTATACGCGCGCGCCGCGCGAAACGCTCAAGGGCATTGCGAACGCGGGCTGCATCGTTCTTGGTGAGCATACGACCGTGGTGTACGGCGACTACATCGCCGGACCGAACCACACGCTGCCAACGGACCGGCGGGCGCGGTTTGCGTCGCCCTTGTCCGCGGAGGATTTCCGCAAAGTCTCCAGCGTCATTGAGTTTTCCAGAGAACGAGGCACCGCTGTTGCGGACGACGTAGTGCGGCTCGCAACAACGGAGGGGCTGACCGCCCACGTGAGGGCGGTCGAGATTCGCAAGACATGAACTACGCGCGAACGATATTGCAGGATGTGGAAGGCTACACGCCCGGCGAACAGCCCCAGGGCGACGGATTCATCAAGCTGAACACGAACGAGAACCCGTATCCGCCGTCGCCGCGCGTGGTCGAGGCGATTCGCACCTACGCGGACGAAGCAATGCGCAAGTATCCCGATCCGCTCGCGGTGAAATTCCGCGCGGCCTGCGCGAAACGCTATGGATTTGCGGGGCCGGAGTGGGTGTTCGCTGGGAACGGGATGGACGAGGTGCTCGCGATGGCGGTGCGCGCGTTCGTCGATCCGGACGACACGATACTTTCCGTGGACCCAACGTACACTTTGTACGAGACGCTGGCCACGCTTCATGGCGCGGCGTACCAGTCCGTCGAGCTGACCGAGGACTTCAAACTACCCGAGGCCTTTTTCAACGCGAAAGCGCGGCTTTGTTTTCTTCCGCGTCCAAACGCGCCGAGCGGCGTACCCGCGACGCGAGCTGAGATCGAAAGGTTCTGTCGGGAGTTTGGCGGTATCGTGGTGATCGATGAGGCGTACGCCGATTTCGCGGGCGACAATTGCATGGACCTCGTCCGCCGTCTCGACAACGTGATCGTTGGCCGGACGTTCTCGAAATCCTTCAGTCTCGCCGGCATGCGGCTGGGGATTGGCTGCGCCAACCCGGACATTCTCGCCGAATTCTTCAAGACGAAGGATTCGTACAACGTCAACGGCGTAACGCAGGCGGCGGGCCTCGCGGCTATCAGCGACTACGACTACATGCTCCAAAGTGTCCGCAAAATACGCGAAACCCGCTCCCGAATGACGGAAGGCTTGCGGAAGCTAGGCTTTGACGTACCGGATTCGCAGACAAACTTCGTGCTCGCAAGTTACCGCCGCCCACCCGGCGCGAGAGGCGTCTACGAACGCCTAAAAGAGCGCCGCATCCTCGTCCGCTATTTCGACACCCCACGCCTTCAAAACAGCCTCCGAATCAGCGTCGGCACCGACGCCGAAACCGATGCCCTGCTAACGGCGCTGAGGGAGATTTTGACGTAAGTCTTTCGGCGCACCGTCTTACTTGAATGCGTTCATGCGTGGTATCGATTCCGCGTATGTCGCAGCGCTTGGTATTTAACTCGCCCTCAGAAAATTGACCCGCGGCGTCTCGCGCGCGATAGTGTGTGAACATGAATATTTTCTTCGCACCACTGAACTGTTCTATTCCATCCGAACTCGCGGAGGTCCTCGAAGCTTGTTCGTCGTATACCCTCGCGGGCAGCGCCTCGGAACTGGCATATCTCGCCTGCCGAGATGCCGTGAACGGCTGGCACGAAGTGGCCTACGACGTGCCCGATAAAGGCCGCGTTGTCGAGGCGCGCGTCTGCAACGTCCGAAATGGCATCGCCGCCAACTACACAGAACCCTACATGCGCCGCCGCGATCCCAACTGCATGGTCATCGCGGACGCGCTCCCCACGGACAAGCCCCACTACCGAGAACGCTTCGGCAAGGAATTCGATTCCGCGCGGGAAGACACGTTCGCGTGGCTGAAGCAGCAGGAGCTCGCCCTTTTCTTCTTCGTGGCCGGCATGCAAGACGGCGGCCTCTACGCGGTCGTCGTGGCGCCGGCCAACGCAGGATTCTTCGCCTTCGGACTTAGCCTCCTACAAGGCATTCTGGATCCGCATGACCTCCCCGCGGACTTCTCGCTCAAAATGGCCATGTACGTTGCGCCTGCGCTACGGCACACGCACTTCGACGGCAAGCAGGTCGTCGTCCATAACCGAACGCCTGCGCTCCACGAAATATTCAGCTACAACCTGTACCCCGGGCCGAGCGCCAAGAAGGGCGTGTACGGCGCATTGCTCAATCTCGGCGAGAAGGAGCAATGGGTAACGGCCCACTGCTCCACGGTGCAGGTCGTCACGCCGTATGACAACAAGATAACGATCATGCACGAAGGGGCCAGCGGCGGCGGCAAAACCGAAATGCTGGAATACATGCACCGCGAGGCCGACGGCAGCCTGCTTCTCGGGCGGAACATCGTTACCGGCGAACGCCGACTTATCATGTTGCCGCGAAACTGCGAGTTGCGTCCCGTCACCGACGACATGGCCCTCTGCCATCCTACGTTGGACAAAGGAGACGGGACGCTCGCCCTCATCGACGCCGAAGACGCATGGTTCGTCCGCGTGAACCACATTACCCACTACGGCACCGACCCGCTCCTCGAGGACATCACGATTCACGCGCCCGAGCCGTTACTTTTCTTAAACATCCAGGCCGTGCCTGGCGGAACGGCATTGATCTGGGACCACATCGAAGACGGGCCGGGAAAACCATGCCCCAATCCCCGCGTTGTCGTGCCGCGCCGGATCGTGCCCGGCGTCGTCAATCGTCCCGTCCGCGTGGACATCCGAAGCTTCGGCGTGCGGACGCCCCCCTGCACAAAAGACTCGCCTTCCTACGGCATCATCGGAATGTTTCATCTACTCCCGCCGGCCTTGGCCTGGTTGTGGCGTCTCGTCGCGCCGAGGGGCCACGACAATCCCAGTATCGTCGACTCCGACGCCATGAGTTCGGAAGGCGTAGGCTCGTATTGGCCATTTGCCACCGGCTTGCGGGTAGACCACGCAAATCTGTTGTTGCGCCAAGTCGTCGACACACCGTCCGTCCGCTACATTCTCGTGCCCAATCAACACATCGGCGCATGGTCCGTCGGATTCATGCCGCAGTGGATAACACGCGAATACCTCGCGCGCAGGGGCGGGGCATGGCTGGGCTCCGGCCAGATTCTGCCCGCGCGCACGCCGCTATTGGGCTATACCCCGCGAACGGTCCTGGTGGAAGGCCAGACAATCAGCAACTGGTTCCTACACGTCGAAACTCAGCCCGAAGTCGGCGAGGAAGCGTATGACGCAGGCGCGGCCATACTCACCTCATTCTTTCACGAGCAACTCGGCCAGTTTCTGGAACCGTCGCTCGATCCGCTCGGGCGCGAGACAATCCAGTGCTGTCTAGACGGCGGAACCCTTGATGACTATTCGGCCCTGATCGACGGCGGGTCACTCGTGCGCGAGGAGTAGAAGCCGACACCCTCACCCACCGTTCGTGGTGGGCCGCTGCTCTCCGTTCGTGGTGGGCCGCTGCTCTCCGTTCGTGGTGTGTGCTGCTGCCCGTTCGTGGTGGGCCGCTGCTCGCCGGACGTGGTGAGGGTGTCG
>CAYXRK010000227.1:0-7003 GCA_964467615.1 uncultured Nitrospirales bacterium
AACACTTCCCACTCGGGCCGGGCCTCGCCGATGCGGCGGCCCTGAATTTCCGGACTGAAGATAACGCGCCGCTCGGTGCTGTCTCGGTGACGCCGCCGGGTGTTTCGTAGCGCGTCGCCGCGGGGAGGAGCAACACCGTATCGGCGGGGTCCACGAACATCTGGCTCGATAGCACAATGTCCATGTGCACGCGCAGCGGAATTCGCGCGAGCGCCTCCTCAACGTATTCCGGATCGGGCAAGACCTCCGTGAAACTTCCGCCCACGGAGAACAAGACGTCCAGTTCGCCGTCGTGCGCCGCGTCGATCATCTCGGGTGCGGTGAGGCCCTTCGCGGCCGGCACGTCGAATCCCCATTTGCGCGACAACTCGAACGCGTTCTCCGCGTTCACCAGCTTGCCGCCGGGGAAGGCTGTCGCGTATGCGCCCATCTCCGCGCCGCCTTGCACGCCGGAGTGGCCGCGAATCGGCATGAGGCCGCTACCCTCGCGCCCGACGAAGCCCTTCGACAACGCGAGATTGACGATCGCGCGGACATTGTCCACGCCGCAGACGTGTTGCGTTACGCCCATGCTCCAGACGAACACGGCCCGCTGGGCGTCGGCGATCATCCGCGCAAAATCGCGCATCTCCTCGCGCGTAGCACCGGACTCCTTCTCGAGCAACTCCCACGGCTGCTCTGCCAGTGCGCGGCGCAAATCTTCGAACCCGGTCGTGTGTTCAGTGAGGAACGCCGCGTCCTGCCAGCCGTTCTCGACAATGTGGCGCATGACGCCGTTCAAAAACGCCACGTCGCCGCCGGTGTTGATGAGGAAAAAACGATCGGCCAATTTCGTCCCGAACAACGCGCTTTCCGCCACCGACGGCACCCAATACCGCTCCATGCCCGGCTCGCGGTACGTATTGATGACGGCGATCTTCGCGCCGTTTTTCTTCGCATAGTGGAGATACTTCGTCGCGACGGGTTGATTATTGGCGACGTTTGACCCAATAAACACGATCAGGTCCGATGCGAGCCAATCGCTGTACGAGCAGGTCGTCGCCGCGACACCGAGCGATTCCTTCAACGCCACCGTACTCGGCGAATGGCACACCCGCGCCGCATTGTCGATGTTGTTTGTCCCCATCGCCCGGGCAGACTTTTGTGCAACGTAGTAGGTTTCGTTCGGGACGCCGCGGCTCGTCAAGTAGAACGCGATCCGTTCGGGCGATGACGCGCGGATGCGTTGGGCGATGAGATCGAGCGCGGCCTCCCAGGTTGTGACGGTGAAGCCATTCTCTCCCGCTCTTCGGATCATCGGCAGCGGCAAGCGGCCAAGGTCGCGCAATTCTTCACCGCGCTTCTTGCGTAACGACGCAACGTCTTCCAGTTCGCGCGTGCGCAGCGCGTCCATCGTGTTCAGCCGCAACAGTCGCAGCCGGATGTTGCAAAGGTGTACACCCGGCAACGTCCAATCGTGCAGGCCCGAGGTCCCGAGCGCGCAGCCGTCGCAGACGCCTTCCGACAAGATGCGCCACGCGTAGGGAAGCTGATCGAGATTGTCCGTGAGCGCCTTCCAAATCTCGACGTAGTTGTTTGGCCTCTGCTCACCCAGGCCGAACGGAGACAGACCGGCCCAATGTTGCGGTGTCCAACCCCGCTTAATCTTCTTCATGGCATGATCCGTTCTTGGCCGGTGTACACCGTTGCTTGGGCGTCCCGGCAAAACGCGGCGAGCGTCATGCCCATTCGCACTGCCGTATCGACGGCCATCGACGACGCGGCGGACACCGAACACACTGTGGGAATCGCCGCGCGGTACGCCTTCGATACGATTTCGAACGACACACGCCCGCTCACCATAAGATAGCGCGCCTCCTCCAGCCGGCCCTCGAAGATCAACGCACCGATCGCCTTGTCAACCGCGTTGTGCCGCCCGATGTCCTCGAAAATGGCCATCATCTCGCCGCGGCCATCAAACACCGCCGCCGCGTGCGCGCCGCCGGTAGCCGTGAAGAGCGCTTGCCGCGCACGCATCGAGGCCATCATGCGGGAGATCTCGACCGCGTTCAGAGTCACACTCTCGGGCATCGAAATCGGCGGCCCGTACACTTCTAAGTCTTGCGGTTCGCGCACGCCGCACACGCCGCAGGAGGACGACGACATCAACGTTCGACGGCCCTCCACTTCCTTTTCGACTCGCGATTCATCTATCCAGGTTTCCAGGCAGGCGACGAGGCCGGTTTCCGGATCGGGCACCTCATGAAATTCCACGCCCGCGTCGAGGTCCGTCACGATTCCCTCGGTGAGCAACAGACCCCGCGCGAGCTCGCAGTCAGCGCCCGGTGTCCGCATCGTCGTCGTCCACGCCGCGCCGTTGACCTTGATGTGTAGCGGCGCTTCGACGACCAGTGCGTCCGCGACAGGCTCCGAGCCGTTCGGGGTGGACCGCACCGCGCGTACATCTCGGACCGCCGTCATGAGGTCATTCGGACAGCGCTGGAAGCACTATCGCCGATGGATGATCGTCATCATGGTGAAGTGTGATCGCCGCCACGCGCCCCTTGCCGTCAGTGTACATCGGCCCGCCATCGTTCAGATTCACTGCATATTTCGGCGCGTTTGAACCCGCAATGATTACGCGAACGCGATGCCCCGGCGGAAATGTCAGCGCAGTGTCCATCAACTCGACCTTGATTTCATACGTCTCTCCAGGCTTCGCGAACACCTCGCGATCCGTCCCTTCACGGAATCGAAGCCGCTGGATGCCTTCGCTAACGAGCATCGAGCGTCCATCGGGATATACGTCGGTCAGAATGACGGACACGTCCGCGTCCGGCTGATCGCACGAGACGAACAAGCGGGCGTAGGGCAGTCCGGCGATGCCGAGCGGAGCGCTGAGCGCCTCGGTTTCAAACACGGCGACATCCGCGCGCGCTTCGTTTTCCCGCTGGTCCTGTGGCCCGCCCTTCAAGGCTTGCGTGAGCACATGCCCGCCAAACGTGGGGACGGGGTTGGCGGGATCCGAACGAAACACGGTCGACTCGTCGCCGCCTGAGCCATGCGTTCGCGCGAGCGAACTTCCGCCTTTCTGCACGTGCGTCAATTCGAGCGATCTCTCCGTCATCCCGGCGGGTGGCCAGGAGTCAGCCGTCTTCCACTGATCCTCGCCCATTTGGAAGTACGTAATCGGCGCGCCATCGTCCGCGCCATTGGATTCGCCGCGGAGCCAATGGTCGAAGAACCGCTGCGCCTGCTTCACGTCGTAGTTCTCCGCACTGGGATACTCGAGCCCCCCGTTGCGCACCTGGCCGGTGCGGTGCAGCCACGGGCCCATGATCAAGTGCGCTTTGCCGCGCGCGTTCGCGTCGCCCTTATCACGGATCGACAGCAACGTGTCAATCACCGCACTCGTATAGATGTCGTACCAGCCTCCGATGATGAGCATCGGGACCTTCAATTCGTCGGGACGGATGAACGTCCGTTCGAGCGTGTTCGTCCAAAATGCGTCATGCACGGGATGCGCGATGAGCTGGTCGCGCAACGGCCAGCCGAGTTGCGCCAGCATCGTCACGAACTCGTCCCAGAGCACGCCGCCGTGGAAGTACACGCCGTACTCCAAATTCAGCGGCATGACCATGGGCACGGCGCATACATGATTTGGATGATGTTGCGTCATCGTGCGATATTGCACGGCCCCCAACGCCGAGGGGCCCCACGTGCCCACCTTGCCGTTGCACCACGGCTGCTTCACGATCCAATCGATCGTGTCGTACCCGTCTTCGCCGTTCCCAGCGATTTTGCCCGGAGCGGCGGCGGCCTTCGAGGCGAAGCGGTCGCGCCAATCCGTCACGACGAACGCGTAGTGCGTGTCCGTGAAGAGCGGGCCGCGTTCCGAAGAGTCCGCCTTGGCCCACCATGTCCGCATGCGGGATTTATCGTACGGCGTTTGAATCAAAATGACCGGATAATTCTTGGCCTTGTCCGGCACGTAGACGTCCGCCGCGAGCGATTTACCGTCACGTAGCGGTATCGCCGCCTCGGACGACTCGAACGGCGCTCCCTCCGGCAAAAACGCCGACGCAACCGCGCCGAAACCGACGGCAGCAACAAGTAGGAACCTGGGGACCATGCCTCGATAGTCTCGTTTCATCGTTTCTTCTCCGATTTCGCCCGACGCATCATACGTCTTAACGGATGACGCGACAAACGGAAGTCCCGCTGATATTATGCGCGGGCCAAGGAGGGATTTTGGGTGCGTCCGCGTTTTTTCTACGGCTGGTTTCTCGTCGGGCTGCTGTTTTTCATCTACGGGTTCGGCCTCAACCCGTCCTACGGCGGCTGGGGAATTTTCGCCAAAGCGATGATGGACGACCTCGGCCTCAAGCGCGAGGATATCGGCGGCGTCTTCGGCCTGTTCACGTTTCTCTACAGCGGCGTCGGGCTGATCGTGGGATGGGCGCAACCACGCATCGGAATCCGCGCCACGATGATTATCGGGTTCCTTATGTCGGCCTCGGGATTCGTGGTCACCAGTCAGGCCCATTCCGTGCTCAGCCTCTATCTCGGGTTTAGTTTGCTCGGCGGCGCGGGCGTTGGCCTCGCCACGATCATCCCGTGCCAGACCATCGCGCAGAATTGGTTCGTCAAACGCCGCGCGCTCGCGATCGCGATCATTTTCACCTCCGGCGGAGTCGTGGGCGGGTTCTTCCCGAAAATAGACCACTACATGATCGAGGAGCACGGTTGGCGAGCGGGCTGGCTGCTCATCGCGTGCGTGTCCGCCGTATGTGCGCTGCTGACGTTTATCTTCGTGCGCGATACACCTGAAGAGATGGGACAGCGGCCCGATGGCGGTTCGCCGCCAAGTCCCTTCGATCCTGAAGAACCGACCGTTGCACTATCAACTCCGTCCGTTCCTCTTCGTGAATGGACTTCCGCCCAGGCCATTCGTACGCGACACTTTGCGCTGCTCGTCTTTGCAGGTTGCGCGTACGCAGTGCCCTGGGGCGTCGTGTCCGCGCACGGCAAACTGCACTTTGGGGATGTGGGCTTTGAATCCACTGTAAGCACAGACCTCATCGGTATGATGTTCCTCATGAGCTCATTCGGGCGCCTCTCCGGCGCGCTGGGCGATTGGCTCCGTCCCGAATGGGTGCTGGCCGGATCGCTACTCATGGAATGCGTCGGCGTGCTAGGGATTTACTACGCGCCTTCGGAGTCTATCGCTTATGCGAGCGTGACCGTCTTCGGCATCGGCTTCGGCGCGGCGTACATCAGCGTGCCCGTTGTCTTTTCGGCGTTCTTCGGCCGCAAAGCTTTCGCCATGACCTCGGGCGTCCGCATCTTCATAACCGGAATTTTTAATGCTCTCGGCCCATGGCTCGCAGGCCGCGCGTTCGACAAGCTCGATTCTTACTTCGTCCCCTTCATGACGCTCATCGCCCTCACGTTCCTTGGCGCGATCGCCGCTGCAACGTTGCGACACCCCGGGGAAGCCCCCGGAGAAGCGGTTTCTTTACGCTAAGGTGCTGTTCCAATGACAAATGATCCAGTTACTTCAGGAGGCAACATCCCACTCGACTACGCGCCGCCCGTTGCTGACCTGCTCGCTTTAGGCCAAGGCAAGTCGTACTTTGAAAACACATGGTCGAAGTATCTCGAAAAAGGGTTCACAAACGAGCACATTCCTGAACTCATCCGAATGATGACGGACGATTCACTCCTGTGGGCGGATCAGGAATCAAGCGAGGTCTGGGCCCCGCTCCACGCGTGGCGCATACTGGGTCAACTGCGCGCGCAGGCCGCCATTGGGCCGATCATCGGTATGCTGCACTACCTTGATGAACGCCAAGATGATTGGATGGCCGACGAATTGCCTCTGGTACTCGGCCTCATTGGCGCTGCGGCGATATTTCCGCTTCGATCGTATCTCATCAACGAATCGAATGGGCCGTGCGCCCGCGAGACCTCCGCGAGCGCGTTGAAGGAAATCGCGATCCGCGATCCTCATGCGTACGACGAGTGCGTCTCCGTCCTTATCCAACAGATGGACGCGTTTGCCGCCAACTCCGAGGATCTAAATGGCTCGTTAGTAAGCGCCTTTCTCGACCTCGGCGCCGCCGAGGCCGTCCCAAGCATCAAACGCGCCTTTGACGCGAACGCGATACCGTACTACTTCGTTGGGGACTGGGAGGACGTGTTGATCGGATTCGGCTTGCTCGAAAAGCGGCTCACACCCGAACCGAAGGACCCCTGGATCGAACAAATACAACAACTGGTAGACACGCGATCCGAAGGCGAAAAAGCGTCGAAGGTGTCAATGTCGTCCAAAACGCGCAAACGTCGGCGCAAACGAAAAAAGTAGTCACGGCCGAACTGCTATTTCCCTCGCTCCTTCAGCACTTCCTTAAGAATCTTCAGCCCCTCGACCATCACCGGCACTCCCCCATAGGTGCACTGTTGGAAGATGACCTCGGCGACTTCCTCGCGCGTCGCGCCCACGTTCAACGCCGCATGGATGTGCGCGCGCAACTCCTCGTGCCGATCCAGCACGGTCAACGACGCCACCGCGCACAACTCGCGCTGCTTCTGACTGATGACTTCGCGTGCGTACAGCCGCCCGGTGTAGAACATCGATATGTGCTTCGCCAGTTCCACGTCAAACTCCTTCCACAACGCGTATGCCCCCGCCGCCTCTCCCCCGTCTCCCTTCTTCGGCTCGCCGAACAGCATCGCAGCCGTCCGCCGTGTCTTTTCCTTCAATTCCTCGTAATCATTTGGCATTTCGCCTGGACCTCCGATCATTTGATGTGAAATTGGCTCTGGTTCTACGTTCAATGTTCAAAGTACATCGCGGCCACGTACACAACCCGCCGTCTCTAAAACGCAGGATACAATAGACTGGTGCATTCAACGAGAATCCACCAAATTCGACCCCCCTGTCTTGGCCGTCGAACTTCAACCCCCCCCCCCCCCCCCCCCCCCCCCACCCCCCCCCCCCCCCCCCACACCCCCCCCCCAA
>CAYXRK010000228.1:0-6980 GCA_964467615.1 uncultured Nitrospirales bacterium
GCCATGACCCTAGTGTAACATGGTTAGTCTCATTTTGAAAGCGAATTAGAATAAGTCAAAATTGAGCGTTTTCGCGGGCCGTCCCATATCCGGCCCGCATGTGCAAGACATAGCCCACGGGGAACGTAAGCCGTTTCGGTTTCCCGTGGGCTTTTGTCATTTATTCAGTGGTTTGGAATATTTCAACCGTGCAGTTGACATATTTCCGTCGATTCTATATACTCCATTTCAATCAATAACGAAAGGGGTTTAGAACGATGACTAAACGGAATCGCGGTGTGATCAAGCGCGTGAGACAGGAACAAAAGCAAAAGTTTGCAGTCGGATATGTGCGGGTTTCCACAGCCCGACAAGTAACCGAAGGGCAAAGCCTAACGCAACAAAGCGAAGCGATTTTACGTTGGTGCGATGCGAATGGATTTACAAATATTGGAACATTTTCAGACGCGGGGGTGAGTGGCAAAAAGCTAACTACACGTCCGGGCGTCCAAGCGGCAATCAACGCAGCGTGCAAACACGATGCGACGTTGGTTACGTATTCGTTAAGCCGCGTCTCCCGTTCGATAGATGACCTACGCTCCGTCGTTCATAGGCTGGAAAAATGCGGCGCTGGATTCGTTTCGTTGCGGGAAAGTTTTGAACCGAAATCCGCAAGCGGGAAATTGATGCTAAACATCTTGGCTGCGTTGGGTGAATTTGAGCGAGAGATTACTTCCGAACGCACCTCGGACGCATTGGCGCTGAAGATTGAGCGCGGGGAAAGGGTAAGCCGATTTGCTCGTTACGGTTTCAAGCACGAGGATGGCAAACTCGTTCCCGAACCCGCTGAGCAAAAGGTAATTGAGTTGATAAAACGTTTACGCGCGAAGCCCATGACGTTCGCTCAAATATCGGCGGAGTTGGCGCGTCGCAACGTAAGGAATCGCGCTGGTAAAACCAAGTGGAACCCGTCAACGATTTTATACGTGTTGAAGAATGCAGCGGTGACGTATACAGGAGTCAGCACGAGCGCGACGAAGTAGACGCGGCCATACAGCACGAGTAGACTTACCGCATAAAAAAAGAAACCGCCGTGCGGGAGACGCATCGGCGGCGAAGACGATTGAATCGTCCGTATCAGCTACGAACGATTCTATATCGGATTCGCCCCGCGCGTCAATTCCCCTTCGGCAAACGATTGGGGGATTACGTAATGGATGTATCTACAGCGCGGCAAGTCCTGGGCGACTTCGATTCGACGGACGAAGCGATTCAGGCAGAGATTGATCGCATGCGCGAGATTGCTCGCGCGCTAATCAACGGTGGCGTATGCAACGTCGGGCCATTGACGAGACGCGATTTTTTAATTCGGCACGTTCGTCGATTGCGTGAGGCGGCGGAAATCCCGGCGTACTTCGACGATTATGAATCCCACGATCCCGAACTCTATCGGACGCTGCGACGTGAGACGTTAGAGCGGCGGCTTGAACTCTTGGCGGAGCGCGCGCGGCGTCATGCCGAGAAAGAGGCTGCGGAGCGTAGGGAAGCGCGTGAGGTATCCGGCCATGTCAATTGAACGGATACTGATACCGATCCCGGAAGTGGAACGCGGGTACAAAATGTCGCGCGTAAGCACGCCGGAACAAGGGACACATAAGCAACAAATCGCGAAGTGCAAGAAGCTAATCGCAGAACAAGGTTGGAAGGACGTGGGGACATCGAATGAGATCACGGAATCAGGTAGTAAGCCGATTGAACTCCGCAAGAAATTCAACGCCGAACTGGAGCGCGCGTATAAATGCAAACCTACGCGATTAGTCTTCTCAAACCTCTCACGATTCGGGCGCGAGATCGGAGACGGCGGTGACTTAATCAATGAGTTGCAGCGTAGGGGCATCATGATCGCTTCCGCGACTGAGGGCATCTTTTACGAGAAGACCGCAGACGGGAAGTCGTACATACTTTCCCATTCGACGGTGCGAGACTCACGAATATTCTTTACGCAGCCGTCGATGAGAACCTTGCGCGGATTGCCACCTGCTATCCGGGAAGCGTCGATAGCAGCGAGCGCGGAAATCGGCCCTTTCCACTACCAACGGGCTATATGCATGCGGTGTTGCCGGTGACTCGTGAAACGCGCAAGGAAAATAAACCAGTCATTCAGCATCCTAAAAACGGGCCACTGATGACGGAAGTATTCGACCGTGCTTCACTGCCAAGCGCACGCGGCCAATTGCGTGCGCTATACGACGAAATGTGTGCGCGTGGACTGCGTGCCGGGGGCAAAAAAAAGAAACCAGGGCAACCGGGCATAAGCTACGCGCATTTTAGGAACCTGCTTAAACACGAGTTGATGCACGGGAACAGCATCGTGAATTGGAGAGGCAATCGCGTCGAGGTTAGGTTGAATTGTGAACCGATTACAACGAAGGAAAAGTACGACGCAGTGCAACGAATCCATTTCGGCAAAGGCGGAGATATGCACGTCAAACGTCCGTACCTCGTGGAGCATCCGGGGGTTTCCGTTAAAAGAAACGTACAAGTGTGCCGACTGCGGAAATTGGTTGACGGCATCCGCGCCGAAGGGTAACGGCGGACACTATCCGAAATACCACTGCAAGCCGTTCAAGAAGTCCGGCTGTAAATTTTGCGATACGAGCGTGGACAAGGTCGATCTGGAAAAACAGCATGTTGCGGTGCTCCAATCGTTACGGTGCGATATAGAACGTGCAAGGCTGTTTAGGGATGTACTTGTCGAGACGCATAGAGAACTCACCGCTACGGCCCGCGTAGAGCGCGAGGCGACACGCAAACAGTTGGCGGAGTTGGATGCAGACCTTTCGCGTGCGCGGGAGTTATCAATCAAGGGCACGTTCGACGCGGATGACTTCTTGGCCGAGAAGGGGCGCATCGAGAAGAATCAATTTGAACTCAAAGATCGCCTTGCGAAGTTACCAGACGATCAAGTGGACGTTGATCGCGTTTCCGCCTTTGCTTTCGGCTTCCTACGCGATATAGACGCACGGTGGGCTTACGGCGATTACACAATGCAGATAAAGATTGATCGCGCATTATCCCCCGAAGGGGGCGTCGTATCGAAGAAAAAGATTCAAACCCTGAAATCACCCTTCTTTATTGGGTCGTTGGTCAGTCCAAACGGCCAAAAAAAAAGTATGGTAGCCCGTAAGGGATTTGAACCCTTGTGACAGGACTGAGAATCCTGCATCCTAGACCCCTAGATGAACGGGCCACGGAACAGACGGAACGCCTGTAGGTCGCGGCGTGGTGCGCTTTATAAATGGCTGCCAGACTCGGGCCCGAACCTAGAATCTCCGGAGCCGTCGTCCGAACTAGTACGGTAGAACTGTGACTGCAAAAACGGCAATAAGCGATTGTAAACAAAGGCGATTCCAAAAATCAACCATCTGTGCAGCGGTTCCGTGGAACAGGGAAAGCCTTCGCGGGTTGCATATTGATTGGTCGAGTGGTACGCTCAGAGTTTGCTTGTTTGGGCATGCAACGGTTGATGCGCGTAGGCGCGGTGGGAGGAGAGTATGCCGAGTCAGGACAATGAATTGGGCGCGGGCGGGATTTCCCGGCGTGGCTTCCTCAAGGGAGTCGGCGCGGGGGCCGTGGCGAC
This sequence comes from uncultured Nitrospirales bacterium, assembly GCA_964467615.1. GTDB lineage: Bacteria > Hydrogenedentota > Hydrogenedentia > Hydrogenedentales > CAYXRK01. The sequence continues at coordinate 3,620 of CAYXRK010000228.1, forward strand.
GGGGCTTGTCTCGAGCGTCCGGGACATGCAGGAAGCCTCTGCGCAAGTCCAGGCCAATGTTAAGGGGCCGGGCAACGTAAAGATTACGTTAAACATTAACGGTAAGGATCAATCGGTCGAAGTCGAACCGAGAGTTACTCTACTGGATTGTTTGCGGAACCGGCTGGATATCACCGGGGCGAAGAAGGTGTGCGACCGCGGCACCTGCGGCGCGTGCACGGTGATGCTGGACGGCGAGATCGTGTACTCGTGCTCGATACTCGCGATTGAAGCCGAGGGCCACAAGATCACGACGGTCGAGGGATTGGGGACACCGGACAATTTGCATCCCGTGCAGAAAGCGTTCGTCGAACACGACGCGCAGCAATGCGGGTTCTGCACGCCGGGCTTCGTGATGGCTACGGCGGCGTTCGTAAAGGCGCACCCAAAGGCGACGATTGAAGAGATTAAACATGGACTTGGCGGCAATCTGTGCCGCTGCGGTACGTACCAGGGGATTATCGCGGTCGCCCAGGGTATGCCGGCTTACATAGAGGGAGGGCAGGCCTAATGGCTAAGAACGCGTGGCCCGCGCCGGACAGGCGGAAATACATTAATTCGTACACGAGCCGATTGGACGGCGCTCTCAAGGCGACCGGCGTGGCGAAGTACGCTTACGATCAAAACCGTAAGGGGATGCTGTTCGCGCGTATCGTGCAATGTCCTCACGCGAACGCCGTCGTAAAGGCGGTCGACGCGAGCGAAGCGGAGAAGATGCCGGGCGTCCTTGCCGTCTTGGTTGAACCGGGCAGCGGCGGGAAACCACTCGAAATTTCGTGCGACGGCGCGATAGTAGCCACCGTTGCGGCGGAGACCGAGGAAATCGCGGCGGAAGCGGTGAAGAAGGTCAAGGTCACCTACGATATTTTGCAGGTGAACGTGGACGATAAGGACCCCTCGAAGGCGTCGGGCCGCGATCAAGAGCAAGCGAGCGGCGACGTCGCGGCGGGATTCGCCGAGGCGGATTTCATTAGCGAAGGGCACTACGGCGTCGAGGCGATCACGCATTGTTGTCTGGAACCGCACGGGCAGGTGTGCGAAGTCAGCGACGGCGAACTGTACGTCTGGCCTTCGACGCAGAACGTGTCCGGCTTCGCCAGCGGCATAACGAAAGTCGCCGAACTTGAGGCCTCGAAAATCCACGTTGACTGCCAGGTGATGGGCGGCGGCTTCGGATCGAAATTCAGCGCGGACCGCTGGGGCGAGATCAGCGTCCAGCTTACGAAGATGACGGGCCGCCCGATCAAGCTAATGCTCGAACGCGATCAGGAAATCAAGATCGCGGGCGCTCGACCCTCGGCATTTGCGAACATCAAAGTGGGCGTGAAGAAAGACGGCACGATCACCGCCATGGAAGTAAGCGGGTACGGTTCGGGCGGCACGCAGCGCTTCCGGCTCCCACCGATTCCGTACGTGTTTCAAGGAATTCCGAACCAGAAATTGGTCGGCAAGGGAATCATCACGAACCGCGGCGCAATCCGCGCCTGGCGCGCGCCGAACCATCCGCAAGGCTGCCTCATTTCGATGTCGGCCTTGGATGATGCGGCCGCCGCGGCGGGAATCGACTCGCTCGAGTTCTTCAAGAAGAACTTGAACTACGCGGACGAACACCTTCGCGAGACGTATGCCGAGGAGTTGGACATCGCCGCGAAGCTGATCGATTACAAAGCAAAGGCACACTTGCGCGGCAAGGGTGGCGACGGCCCGGTGAAGCGCGGATTGGGTCTGTCGATGCACACCTGGGGCGGCCAAGGCCATCCGTCGGCGTGCAACGTGACCATCAATCCCGACGGATCGGTCGTTGGACAGTTGGGCACGCAGGACCTCGGGACGGGCACGCGCACAGCGATAACGATGGTCATCGCGGACACGTTGGGGTTGCCGATGGAGAAGGTAAAAGTTGAAATGGGCAACAACAAGTACCCGGTGTCGGGGGGATCGGGCGGCAGCACGACGATTGGCGGCGTAAGCTCCTCGTCACGCGACGCTTCGACCCAGGCGCTGAACGCGCTGCTCGAGAAAGTCGCGCCGGAACTCGGCGTAGCGGCGGATCAACTCGAGGCGTGGGACGGAAAAATCCAGGTCATCGGCGATCCGTCGAAGAGCGTTCCTTGGGAAAAGGCGTGCAAGGCGATGGGCGCAATGGCAATAACAAAGCAAGGAAATAATCCTCCGTCGGACGGCACGCAATTGACGACGGCGAACGTGGGTGGCGTCCAGATGGCCGACGTTTCCGTTGATATCGAGACCGGCGTCGTGACGATGAACGAATTCGTGGCGGTGCAGGACATCGGGCTCATCATCGACAAGAAGACGGCCGAGAGCCAGATATTCGGCGCGATAGTCATGGGCGTCACGTACGCGTTGTATGAAGAGTGCATCTACGATCCGGCGACGGGGCGCATGCTGAACCCGGACATGGAGTTCTATCGGCTCGCGAGTCTCGGCGACGTCGGACACTTTAAGGTGCATCTGATGGACGACGAGAAATATCAGACACGTGGCGTGATTGGGCTGGGCGAGCCGCCGGTAATTTCGCCGGGCGCGGCCATCTCGAACGCGGTGGCGAACGCCTGTGGCGTACGCGTGGGTACGTTGCCGCTGACGCCGGACCGGGTCATCACGGCCTTGCAAAAAGGAGGGGTGTCCTGATGCGCGACTTTGCGTACGCAACGCCAAGCACGGTCGAGGAAGCCGTTGCTCTGTTGTCCGAGAAATGGGGCGAGTCCGAGGTTATGGCGGGCGGCACGGATTTAGTTACGTGCCTCAAACAAGACCTGACGAAACCAGGCCGGGTCGTGAGCCTCAAAGGGATCGCCGGACTTTCCGGTATTTTGAAGGAAGGCGACTCGATCACGATTGGCGCGACCACCAAGCTTCGCGAGTTGATCGCGAGCGCGGACGTACAGAAGAACTTCCCGGCGTTGGTCACCGCGGCGAAGAACATCGCGTCGCCGCAGATGATCAACATGGGCACGGTGGGCGGCGATCTATTGCAGCGGCCCCGGTGCTGGTACTACCGGATGGGTTTCGGGCTGTTCGGCACGCAAGACGGCAAGCCGCTGATTCCAACCGGAGAGAACCGGTATCACGCGATCTTCGGAAATTCGGGCCCGGCGTACTTCGTGAACGCGTCGAGTCTTGCCCCGGCGCTTATCGCGCTGGATGCGACGTTCCACCTCGTGGGCGCTCAGGCGCGAATGGTCAAGGCCGCGGACTTTTTCGCGACGCCCAAGGCCGAGACGGATCGGGAGTACGTGTTGAAGCCCAACGAAATACTGACTCGGATAGAGATACCCGTTAAGGGCCTGAAGAACGGCGT
>CAYXRK010000229.1:0-6931 GCA_964467615.1 uncultured Nitrospirales bacterium
AGTTCGGGCTCCTCCTCGAGATCGGAGTCCAAGAGAAACACCAAGTCGCCCGAAGTGAGCTCGAGACCGGCCATCAACGCCCGGTGATGGCCGAAGTTCCGCGACAGTTCGATCAGCCGGACGTTCTTGTCTTCCGCGATCAGCGCGAGCACCGACTCGGCTGAACCGTCCGGCGAACCGTCGTCAACGAATACGAACTCGTAATCGTCCGCGACGTGCTTGAGCGCCGCGCGGCAGCGCTCGTAGAACTCGCGGATGTAGGGCCCAGAGCGGAAGAGCGTGGTCACGATGCTGACGCGGGGCATGGGCGGCACGGCCTTCCGCGAAGGGACTGCGGCCCTTTTCGAGGTCGCGCCACCGCCCCGCTTCCGTACCGGATTTCCGTTCGACATAGGTCGCAATCGCTTCCGCGTTTGAAGGGCCCGATTATAGTTGCGCGTAGTGCGCCCTACAACGTGCGCCAGCCTCCGAGCATGTTAGACTGTCCACATGAAAATCGCGCACGTCAGCCTCGTTTTCGGACTTGCGGTGGCCGCCACCGCGCATGGCGAGAATCTGCTCACCAACGCGAGTTTTGAGTCCTTGGACGGCAACGGCAAACCCGAGCGCTGGTACTCCTACGTCCACGAGATGCCGGGGGCCGTCGGCACGGTAGACGCAACGTTGGCGGACGGCCAGCAATCGATCACGTTGTATACGCCGAAGCCCTACCCCGGCGAGGATCCGAGGAACAACTGGAGCCAAAACGTCTTTGAGGACTTGGCCGGCGTCGAAGTCGAAGCGTCGGCAAGCGTCCGCTCGCGCGATGTCGACGAGGCCGCGATTCTCGTCCAATGTTGGGATCGTTCCCGCGATCGCTTGATTGCAACCGAAACCAGCGCGGCGGATTCGCCCATTCGAGGCACGCAGGATTGGACGCTGATACGCTTCCGCTTTCGAGTCCCGCGCGGGACGGACTACCTTACGTTCCGGTGCGTGCTGGTCGGGGCGGGCAGAGTTTGGTTCGACAACGTGGGCCTAAGCCGGGTCGAGCCACCCCCACAACCAATCGAGGAGACCGCGCCTCCGCCGTTTACCGCTGTGCAAGAACCCGTGGTAAGCGCCGTGCCCGCCGGACGCGCACCCTCGTCCGTGCCGGCGATGCCACCGGATTTCGGCGCGCTCATCGAGGCAAACTCCGCGCTGACGCGCGCGCTCGAGGAACTCCGCGACACCAACCAATCGTTGCTCGGCGAGATCGATCAACTTCGCGGACAAATTGGCGAGACGCGCACCCAACTAGACGAGTGGCAGGCCTCCCTCCGCGACGAGCAGGCGCGCCGCGAGCAAGCCGAGGCCGAAGCGCGCAAGCCCAAATACGGCCACCCGCTCGTTCCAAGCGAGTACCGCGAAGAAGACGAACCGCGATGATGCGCACGCAAATGATCGCGTACAGCTTGTTCGCGGGTCTCGTCGCCGCGGGGTCCGTCTGGTACGGATGGTCGTTGGTCGAGAACGTTCAGACGCTCCTGCACAACGTCCGCGTTCGCCGCGAATCGAAAGCGCCTGCCACGGAAGCAACGCCCGATAAGCCGGCTGCGAAGAAATAGCGACGGAGGGGCCCGAGATGGATGGCGAGACGAAACGACCGCCCCGTCAGCACATCAACGTCCACTTCAAATGCTGCAACGTGTACGCCCGTGTCTATCTCGACGCGAAAGGCGAGGCCTTCGCCGGACATTGCCCGCGTTGTGCCGCGCCGATCCGCCTCGAAGTCAGCGAGGATGGGGACCCTGGGCGCTTCTGGTCAGTGGGGTGAAAATCGTGGGCCGAACGATCAGAAACTATCGACCGCGCTCAAGAACGGCAAAAGGCTACACGCGGCCGAGCCGCATTTTCTTGACCACGTCGGGCGGGAATTGGGCCGTGATCTTATACGATTTGTTGTCTGGTTGAAGCTCGATCGAGATTTTCGCGCCTTCAAGCGTAAAACCTCGAATTATCCGCTCCAGCTTCTCGCTAGAAACGTCCCTCAATACTTCGACGTATGGTTTTGCGCCCATGGGCCGCACCTCAATCCGAAGTTATCGTAATCTCCAACTATCATAACTTCAAAACGGGCGGGGTTGTATTCGTTCCGTTCATGTATTGGCCTCCTCTATTCCCACTCTATAGTTCCCGGCGGTTTGCTGGTCACATCGTACAGCACGCGATTGATGTGCTCGACTTCGTTGCAAATCCGGCTTGATACGCGCTGCAAAAAATCCGGCTCGAAACGGTACCAGTCCGCCGTCATTGCGTCTTCGCTGGTCACCGCACGCAGGCTGCACACTTCCTCGTAGGTCCGTTCGTCGCCCTGGACGCCCACGCTGCGCACCGGCAGCAAGCAGACCAGCGCCTGCCAAATTTTCGCGTACAGGTCCGCGCGCTTGATCTCGTCGATAAAGATCGCGTCGGCCTCGCGTAACGTCGCTAGCCGCTCACGTGTCACCTCGCCCACGCACCGCACGCCCAATCCGGGGCCGGGGAACGGATGCCGCTGGACGATTTCATCCGGTAGGCCGAGTTCGCGGCCGAGCGTCCGCACTTCGTCTTTGAACAATTCGCGCAATGGCTCGATCAACCGCAAGTTCATCTGCTCCGGCAGGCCGCCGACATTGTGGTGGCTCTTGATCGTGGCGGAAGGCCCGCCCGTCGCCGAGGTGCTCTCGATCACGTCCGGATACAACGTCCCTTGCGCAAGGAAATCCGCGTGCTCGATCTTCTTCGCCTCGTCCTCGAACACTTCGATGAACACGCGCCCGATAATTTTCCGCTTTTGTTCGGGATCGGTGACGCCGCGCAGTTCGTCGAGAAAGCGATCTTCCGCGTCGATGGTCCGCAGGTTGATGCGAATATGCTGCCGGAACACGCGATCCACCAATTCGGCCTCGCCCTTGCGCAGGAGTCCGTTGTTCACGAACACGCACGTCAACCGGTCGCCAATCGCCCTGTGGATCAACACCGCCGCGACGCTCGAATCGACCCCGCCGCTCAGACCGCACAGCACGCGCTTTCCCCCGACGGTCTCGCGGATGCGCGCAATTTCCATCTCGACGAATGACCCCATCGTCCATTGCGAGTCGCACCCGCACACGGTGTGGACGAAATTCGAAATTACCTGTTTGCCCTGTGGCGTGTGGACGACCTCGGGGTGAAACTGCACGCCGTAGTGCTTGCGCGCCGGATCGGCAATCGCCGCGAAGGGACAGTTCTCCGTCGTTGCGAGCACCTGATAGTTCGACGGCAGATCCTTGATGTAGTCGCCGTGGCTCATCCAGACCTGCGTCTGGTCATCGACCCCGCGCAACAGGCCCGACTCACCCGTTTTGCTTAAGTGCGCGATGCCATACTCGCGCCGCGCCGCCCGCTCGACCTTCCCCCCCGCCGCCTGCGCCATCAACTGCGCGCCGTAACAAATCCCCAGCACCGGCACGCCGATGCCCAGCACGCTCTCGTCCACCAGCGGCGCGCCCGGCGCGTGCACGCTGGCCGGCCCCCCGCTCAGAATAATGCCCGCCGGTTCGAGCCGCTTCAGTTCATCCAGCGAAACATTGAACGGCAAAATCAAACTGAAAACCTTCGCCTCGCGCACCCGCCGCGCAATCAGCTTGCTGTATTGCGCGCCAAAATCGAGAACAACGATGGGATTTGCTTCAGGATTTTTCATGCACTAATTCGCCCTGTCCCATAGCGTCCAGTTCCTCGAGAATACCGATAAATTCTTCCGTCATCGGAAACTTGCCAGGGAAAGCGATCTCTTCCGCGTAACCGGGATAAAAGCTGACGAACCCGCGAGACCTTTTTCGCGGTCGCTGTATGACTACCGGGATATCAGTGACTGAAATTTCGGACGCTCCGATGCGTTCCGCCAAGAATTCCTCGAGGTTCCGTCGAAGCCGGAAGATCGTATCTCCACCACCGTTTCCTTCGCCCGCCGGCACTTGCAAATCCGTCTCGAAAGTCTCGCCCGCTGCGATTCGTTTCTTGTAAGCGTCCGCAAACGCCCTGCCTTGCACCTCATTTTCTATCGCATAGCCAAGATACCAGAACGAATGGTCATCGATGAGATTTCTAGCTTCCGCCTCCGTAGTGGCATACTCGGGTCCAGAAATGGAGTCCCGAGGATCGACCATTACCCATTTCGCGATATACCCAGTTTGGAAAACACTTTCCACAGTGAACATCAGTCGACCCGCCTCGGGGGAAAGTGGCGGATACATTCCGTCATGATCGGGTGCGTAAAACATGGGCAACGTCCCGATTCCATTGTGGAAGAAATCCCTCGCGGCAAATTCATAAAACTCGCGCCGGGCGAAAAGAAACGTACCCACGAGCACCGCGCCGATGACAACGAGCACGACCAGCCAACGTTTCGACCGCCGACCTTTGCGCTCCGCCGATGATGCGTCATCCATAGTGCCTTCCGTATTCGCCTACCTCGGCACCTGATAATTCGGCGGCTCTTCGGTAATCGTTATGTCGTGCGGATGGCTCTCGGCCACGCCCGCCGCGGTGACTTTGACGAACTGGGTCTTCGTGCGAAGGTCATCGAGATTCCCGCACCCGCAGTAGCCCATGCCGGATCGCAACCCGCCGATAAGTTGGTGTACCGAATCGGACAGCGGCCCGCGATACGGCACGCGCCCTTCGACGCCTTCGGGCACCAGCTTGCTCGCCTTCTCGACGTCGAACTGCATGTACCGCGCCTTGCTGCCGCGCTGCATCGCCTTGATCGATCCCATGCCGCGATACGATTTATATGTGCGTCCCTCAAACAAAATCGTCTCGCCGGGACTTTCATCGGTCCCGGCAAACAACGAGCCGATCATCACGCTGTGCGCGCCGCCCGCTAACGCCTTGACGATGTCGCCCGAATACCGGATGCCTCCGTCCGCGATGACGGGCACGCCGTGCTTGCCCGCCTCGTCGCACACGTCGAGAATCGCTGTAAGCTGCGGCATGCCCGCGCCGGACACGACCCGCGTCGTGCAGATCGAGCCTGGCCCGACGCCTACCTTCACCGCGTCCGCCCCCGCCGCGATCAGGTCCGCCGCGCCTTCCTTCGAGATGACGTTTCCCGCGACCACGTCGATTCCCGGCAGCGCCTCCTTGATGCGCCCCACCATCCGCGCGACCATCGCGTTGTGCCCGTGCGCCGTATCGACGACCAACACGTCCACCGCCGCGTCCGCCAGCATCCGCGCGCGATCCATTTCGCCCTCCGTCACGCCAATCGCCGCCGCCACCCGCAGCCGCCCCATCGAATCGCGGCACGCGAGCGGATAGTCGCGCGCCTTCGTAATGTCCTTGATCGTGATGAGGCCGGTCAGGTTTCCGTCCGCGTCCACGACGGGCAACTTCTCGATCCGGTGTTTGTGCAACAACGCCCGCGCCTGATCCAGTGTCGTGCCCGGCGGCACCGTCACCAGGTTGTCCTTCGTCATCACCGATTCAATCGGAACGGAAAAATCTTCCTGAAAGCGCAGATCGCGGTTCGTCAAAATGCCGACCAGCTTTCCCGCGCGGTTCGTAATCGGCACGCCCGACACCCGGAACCGCGCCATGAGGTCTTCCGCGTCTTGCACAGGCTGATCGGGATGGCACGTAAAGGGCCGCGTGATCATCCCCGCCTGCGACCGCTTCACCGTATCGACTTCAGCGGCCTGCTCGTCGATGGTCAGGTTCTTGTGGATGACCCCGATGCCGCCTTCCTGTGCGATGGCAATCGCGAGGCGCGCCTCGGTCACGGTGTCCATCGCGGAACTCGACAGAGGGATGTTCAAGGAAATGTTTCGCGTGAACAGCGTGCGCAGATCGACCTGGCTCGGAAGGACGTCCGAGCGGGCGGGCTTCAACAGAACGTCGTCAAAAGAGAGCGCTTCACTAAATCGGTCGTTGGAATCCATGACGCCTCGCGCGGTTCGCGGCTTCCCGGAGGCGTCAACTCGCTCCGGGTTCAAGAGTATACGGAAGCCCGCAAGATCACTTCAAACGTACCGGGCTGTTAGGCCCGCGACAGCGCGTGGCGTCCGGCGAACGCGCCGCGTTCTTCGCCTACGAGGGTGAACTCGGTGATGTTGCCGCAGGCGAGCACGCGGTCTTCGTCGTCGTAAATGACGGCCCACTGGCCTGGGGTCACGGCGCGCTCGGGTCCGTCGAAGACAATCTCGAACGTGTTTCCGTGGGGCTGGATCGTGCAGGCCGCGGGCTGGTGGCGGTAACGTATTTGCACGCGGCCTCGGAACGAATTCTCGCGCGGACCAAGACCGCCCCACACGATTTCGCCCGCGGTGAATCGCGAGCAGTAGGTGTCTTCCTCGTGGCCGGCGATGACGGCGTTTTGCTCAACGTCGATGCGCACGACGTAGAGCGGTCGCTCGGATGCGATGCCGAGTCCGCGCCGCTGGCCGATTGTGTAGTTCATGATCCCGTCGTGTTCGCCGAGCACTTCGCCGGAGACGCTTAGAATCGGCCCCTGGGGCATGCCGCCGGCACGCCGGCGCAGGAAGCCCTTGTAGTCGTTGTCAGGGATGAAGCAGATGTCCTGGCTCTCGGGGGTCTCGGCGGCGGCGAGGCCGAGCGCGCGGGCCTTCTCGCGCGTCTGCTCTTTCGTCATTTCGCCAAGCGGAAACACGCCCATCGCGAGCTGCTTCTGCGAGAGGCCGGCCATGACGTAGCTCTGGTCCTTCGGGCGATGCACGGCGCGCCGGACGGCGTACCGAGCACCGACGCGCGCGAGGCGGACGTAGTGCCCCGTCGCGATGAACTCCGCGCCAAATTCGAGCGCCTTCTTGTAGAGCGTGCCGAACTTGAGGCGTTGGTTGCAGCGGACGCAGGGGTTCGGCGTGCGGCCGCTGGCGTACTCGCCGGCGAAGTCGTCGATCACCTGGCGTTCGAAATTCTCGACCAA
>CAYXRK010000230.1:0-6886 GCA_964467615.1 uncultured Nitrospirales bacterium
CCGCACTATACAGGAAGTCACAAATATAATCAACTTATTATGACGCGATTCCTAAGCGGACCCGACAGCAAGAGGCACAACATTCCTACACGTCGTGGACACGAACCCATTGGTATCTCTTCCGATAGATATCGAGGATAAAGGCGGTACCTCGATGCGATTCACATGGAGTACGATACGCAAACTCCGGCCCGCGACGCGCACGGCGACCCGCGAATCGGCCGACGCGGGGTACGGATGCAATTCTGGAAACAGCGCGCCCTGGCGCTAAAACAGAACACCGTCGCGCTCTATTTCGTGGTGCGCGACCCGCGCACGCCGTGGTACGCAAAAGCCTTGGTGGTGCTGGTCGTGGGCTATGCCGTCAGTCCGATCGACCTTATTCCCGATTTCATCCCCGTACTGGGTTATCTCGACGATTTGCTGTTGCTGCCCGTGGGTATCGCAATCGCCATCCGGCTTGTTCCTGAAGAAGTCATGGCTGAAAGCCGCGCCCGCGCGTCGGAAATCACCGGGCGAATCAAGACGGGCGCCTGGGTTGCCGCCGCGGCGGTGGTCTGCGTGTGGTGCCTGCTCGCCGCGGGTGTGTACCTAGTTTTTCGCCGCGTGGGCTGATCGCTCGTCGGTCAGTGCGGGTATTTGCGCAACGTCTCGCCGGTATAAATCTGACGCGGGCGATGAATTCGCTGGCCCTCGTCGCGCATTTCTTTCCAATGCGCGATCCAACCAGGCATCCGCCCAATCGCGAACATCACGGTGAACATGTTGACCGGGATGCCCAGCGCGCGGTACAGGAACCCGCTGTAGAAATCGACGTTTGGATACAACTTGCGCTCGATGAAGTAGTCGTCCTTGAGCGCCACTTCCTCGAGCGTCTTGGCGATGTCGAGCAGCGGTTCATTGATCCCCATGTACGCGAGTACATCGTCCGCCGCCTTTTTGAGAATCGTGGCGCGCGGGTCGAAGTTTTTGTACACCCGGTGCCCGAAGCCCATCAAACGCGTGTCGGGATCCGTCTTCACCTTCTCCATGTACTCCTTCGGCTTGACGCCCGAAGCCTGAATTTCCTGAAGCATCTCGATCACGGCCTGGTTCGCGCCGCCGTGGCGCGGGCCCCACAGGCCGCAAATACCCGCGGCGACGGACGCGAAGATGTTCGCGTGGCTGCTGCCGACCATCCGCACCGTCGATGTGCTGCAATTCTGTTCGTGGTCCACGTGGACAATCAGCAATTTCCGAAGCGCGTTCTCGACGACTTCCGGCACTTCGTAGTCGTGCGTCGGGCCTCCGAACATCATCCGCAAAAAGTTCGCGCAGTAGCTGAATTCCTTTCGCGGATACACGAAGGGCTGGCCGATGGACCACCGATACGTAAACGCCGCCACCGTCTTTACCTGCGCGACCAGCCGGCGGATGTTCGCGTCAGTCGTCGCTTCGTCATCCGTGTCGGGATAGAACGTCGACATCGACGCAATCACCGACGCGAGGATCCCCATCGGGTGCGCCGACAACGCGAAATGATCGATAAACTTCGCCTGCCGCTCGTGCAGGATGCTGTACTCGCTCAGGTCATGCCGCCACTTCTCGAACTGTTGCGGTGTCGGCAACTCGCCGTAAATCAGGAGATACGCGACTTCCGTAAAGCGCGCGTGTTCAGCCAATTCCTCGATAGCGTAGCCCCGGTGACGAAGGATGCCCGCCTCGCCATCGATGAATGATATCGCGCTCTTGCACGACCCGGTGTTCCCGTACCCAGGGTCATACGTGATTGCGCCTGTCAGGCTGCGCAGCTTGCCAATGTCGATGGCGACTTCGCCCTCGGAGCCGGCGAATACGGGAAACTCGTACTCCTTCCCGTTTAAGATCAGTTTCGCATTGTTCATGCGTATCTCCAGTAGAAGGTCTTCATGAGAACGAAGGCGATAGCCATTCCGCAAGGGGGCCCGTTCCGCGCGCGGAGCCTCGCGCCAAAGGCGTCAAAAGCTACACGACGAGGGGACAGACGTGCAACTTTTGGCCCGAAAACTCCAAATCGGGCTAATAGTTCTTCGATCGCAATATCGACACCAGTAGCCCTACTCCCAATACCCCCGCAACGGTGAACCCGACAAGCCCAAATTGACGCACGGTGCTGCCTTGCGAGACCAACGTGCTCGATCCAATGATCAGCGCGCCCGTGATCAGCCCGAACGTTATCCGATTACTCGCCCGGTCAAAGACGTGCGCGATCTGCGCGAGCTTGTAGTGGTCGATCTGAAACCGAAGCCGTCCTCGCCTCAGCATCCGGACGAGATGCGCCAACTCTTCCGGTAGTTGCCGGCCGATTCGCAGAGCGCCGATGAGGTCGTGTTGCGCGTCCTCGAGTAAATGGCTGGCCGAGTATCGTTCTTCGATGATCCGCTCGACGTGCGGCCGAATGATCGGCGTCATGTCCAGATGCGGATCGAGCACGCGCGCTGTGTTTTCGACCGTCGCCAACGCTTTGAGCAGCAGCGCGATGCGCGGCGCGAGATGCAGCCGGTGACGTTGCAATATCCCGATGACGCGCTGGATCGCTTCGCCTACAAGCCCGCTCGCCACCACGGTCTGCGCCTCGAACGAAATAAAATCACCGATGTCGCGCACCAGCGCGTCGTGGTCGTCCGCGTCCCCCGTCGCCGTGAATTGGAGCAGCGCGCGAGTGCATTGCTCGGCGTTGCGTTCGAATATTGATTGAAGCAGCTCCGCGATTGCGAATACGTCCGGGCGTTCCAGCCGCCCCACCATGCCGTAGTCAAGGAACGCGATCTGATTGTCTTGTGTCACGAGGATGTTGCCGGGGTGCGGGTCCGCGTGAAAAAGACGGTGCGAGAAAATTTGCAGACAAAGCGCTTCGCAACCCCGCTGGGCCACGATCACCGGATCGCAATCCCGCGGCTCGAACTCCTCTACGCGATCAATACGCAATCCATCGATGAAGTCCATCGTCAGCACTCTCTCCGAGCAGGCCGCCGGGTATGCCCGTGGGACGAAGACCTCCTCGGACTCGGAAAAGTTCGCGTGGAATTCCTCGATGATTCGTTGCTCGATCAGGAAATTCAGCTCCCGATGGATCGACCTTTCCGCTTCCGCCACCAGTCCCACCGGGTCCGCCCACACCGTGCCTTCCAATCGCTCTTCGAGCCGCGACGCAATCGTCGTCAGCAACTGAAGGTCTGCGTCGATGACCGCCCGTATGCCCGGACGCTGCACTTTGACTGCAACAATTTCGCCCGTATTCAGGACCGCCTTATGCACCTGGCTCAGCGATGCCGCCGCGGCAGGCGTCTCGTCGAACGAAGTAAATACCTCGTCAATCGGCCGCCCGAGCGAGTCCTCCACCACCGCGCGAATCTGGTCGATTGAAAGCTGCTCGACCCGGTCCTGAAGCGCCTCGAGCTGGTTGCTCATCTCAACGCCGACGATGTCCGGCCGCGTGCTCAGAATCTGCCCGATCTTTACGAACGTCGGCCCCAGGTCCGTCAGCGCCGCGCGCAAGCGTTTGCCCAATGTCTCGGGCTCGCCCGGCGGGTTCATCAAATGCAGCGATTGAAGTACCTTCGCCGGCGCGCCCTCATACACTCCCAGCCGCCGCAGCACGTCCGCGAAACCATGCTTCGCCAGTACCTGCACCACCTCGGCAAGACGTTTGGCGTTCTCGACATACTTGCCGATCGCCATATAGTGAACAATTGATCGCTCGGCCACGCGACGGTCTCCCGAGGCGAGTATACCAACCGTGGGCGCGACCTGGCGCAGCACCTTCTAGGGCCCATTGTGCCCTTGAATACGCGCGGCAAAAGGCCCCTCTCGATGCGGCAAGCCCGAGTGCCTTCATTTGTCCGCTGGTCGATTCAGGAATGTCACGCGCTCGCGCGCGAGTTTCCGCAGAGCGAGCGATACACGTCCAGCGTCTGCGCCGCGCAACGGTCCCATGAGAATTCGGCCGCGTGGGCGCGGCCCTTCGCGCGCAACGTGTCGCACAACTCCGCGTCCGTCGCGATCTGCCGCATGCACTCGGCCAAGGCATCGACGTCTTCCGGATCGACTATCAAGGCTGCGTCGCCCGCGACTTCCGGCAATGACGAACTCGTCGACGTAACGACGGGGCATCCGCACGTCATTGCGTCAAGCACCGGCAACCCAAATCCCTCGTAACGCGAGGGGAAGATGAACCCGTCGGCCCCGGAGTAGAGCGATGGCAGCAGCCCAGCGCGCACGTACCCCGGACGAACGATGCGATCCGAGAACGCACCGGCGCGAATCGCCTCGTCGATTTCGGATTCGCCCCATCCCGGACCGCCCGCGAGAACCAGCGAATGCGGCACGTCTGCGGCGATTCGGCCAAACGCGCGGACGATGTTCGCAACGTTCTTGCGCCGTTCGAGTGTTCCCACATACAAAAAGTACGGTGCTTCGAGAGCCAGTTCGCGGCGGACTTCCTCGAGGGCCCTTGTTCGTTCAACGGGCCGGCAGGCGGGATCCGCAGCGTACAGCGTTACGACGACTTTGTTGGACACGATCCCGAGCCGCTCAACAATGTCTTTTTTCGACGCCTCCGAACCGGTAATAATTGCGTCGGCCTCGGCTGCGAAACGTGGGGTGCGCTTGCCGAACAAACGCACGATAACGTCGCTGCACCATTCGGGCCGCACAATGAACGTGAGGTCGTGAATCGAGAGGACCCGCTTCGCCGAGCGCGTGGGCGCGAGATAGTAGTTCGTCGCGTGGTATACATCGTGCGGGCCGAGCAGGCCCTCCATTTTCGGTATGCCAAACGTGTCCCATAGGCCGTACACTAACCGCGTCGGCAGCGGGACATGTCGGTGGCGGCCCGGAAGTTCGCATGGGCCGAGATCAAGCCGGCCTCTACCGGAGGTGAACAACCGGAAATCGGCGGGCGAGCGCAACGCAATCAGTCGCGACAGCAAGTTGTAGCAATACGAGCCGACGCCTGTCCGCCCGGTAGTGATGGGGGTTGCGTCGTATCCGATAATCATGGAGGTCGATGTGCCGCCTAAAGGCTTGAATGCTAACCCTTTAGAGTTGTTATCACAAAGTGTCCATGAACCGCGTTTTGTTAGGGAGGAATCATCAAATGTTTGAACGTTTTGCGGACGTATGCTACACTTTGTTAGCACTCTATTGTATCGAGTGCTAAAAGCGCACACCTATGCACAAACTTTCTGAACGCGAAGAACTCGTCCTGCATGCGGTCGTTCACGCGTACATCACCACCGCTGAACCCGTCGGCTCGCGCGCACTCGTAAAGCGCGTCGGGCTGGATATCAGCCCCGCGACTGTCCGCAACGTGATGTCTGACTTGGAGGAGATGGGATTTCTCGCCCAACTCCACACCAGCTCGGGCCGCGTTCCTACTGACCAGGGTTACCGGTATTACGTCGACTATCTCATGCGCGTACAGGAATTGACCCGTTCCGAGCGCGCGCGCATCGAGGGCGAATTGACAATCCGGCTCAACGACGCGGAGTCGGTGCTACGCCAGACGAGCCACCTGCTTGCGCTCATCTCGCATCAGGCCGGAATCGTACAGGGGCCGGACACGGCGGAGGCCACTGTCAGCCGCATCGACATCATGCCGCTGAAGGGCGAGCGCGCCGTCGTGATCATGGTCGATTCTTTTGGACGCGTTAGGACGAGCGTGTTGTCCATCGCAGGGGAGATGACGCAGGACGAGGCGGCGAAGCTCAATGCCTTCCTAAACGAGCACCTTCAGAATGCCCCGCTCAGCGACATCGCGGGCGCGATGCACCGGAAACTCGAATCGTTCGTCGATGAACAACGCCGTATCGCCGCTCGCGTGATCGAGGTGCTCGAGCTCGTTCCGCCTGCCGCGCCGGGTCAGTTGTTTATGGACGGAGCGACGCACCTGTTCGAGCAGCCCGAGTTCAAGGACATGGACAAGGCGCGCGAAGTTTTCGGATTGCTCGAGGAGAACGATCGCGTGTTGGCCCTTCTTCGCGCGGGCGTGACCCTGTCGAACTCCGACAACGCGAGCATCGTCATCGGATCGGAGGCGACCGGCTCGGGCGTCCGCGAAATCAGCGTCGTGTCCGCTCCGTACAGTATCGGCGGCCAGAGCGTCGGGCGCATCGGCGTGCTCGGGCCGCGGCGCATGCCGTACTCGAAGTTGGCCGGCGTGGTCGGCGCGACGGCAAGCGTGCTCAGCCGCTTCCTGACGCGCCTCGCTGGATGATAGGACTGGCAATCGGACCATGAGTAAACACGTTTCCGAAAAAACGGCACTCGAACGCCGACTCGAAGAAGAATTGGCGAAAGAGGCCGTCGACGGTGCGCTAGACGCGGATGATGTCGTCGCGGGGGAACCCGCGGACGGATCAGCCGCGGACACGGCGGAGGACTTCATCAAACTCGCCAACGAACTCGAAGGAATGAAGGATCAATTGCTCCGCACGAAGGCCGATTTCGATAACTATCGCAAGCGTGTTGCTCGAGACAACGAGCGGCTTCGCCAAACCGCCGCGGAGTCCGTTCTGCGCGACATTCTCCCCGTGCTCGATACATTAGAACTGGCGCTGGCCCACAGCGGGGCGGGCGAATCGAGTCTCGCCGAGGGCGTGGCGATGGTGTTGAACCAGTTGATGACTGCGCTCGAACGGCATGGTCTGAAGATCATCGACCCGGCGGGCGCGCCCTTTGATCCGCGCTTGCACGAGGCCGTGGCCCATATTCCGCACGGCGAAATCGAATCGGACAAGGTCGCGGAAGTTTTTCAACGCGGGTACGCTCTCGGCGATATGGTGCTGAGGCCCGCGCGTGTCGCCGTCAGCAGCGGCCACGAAGCAGAGGCAACATCCAACGCAGCGCCCGCCGATAGCGCGCAATA
>CAYXRK010000231.1:0-6680 GCA_964467615.1 uncultured Nitrospirales bacterium
CCGCACTATACAGGAAGTCACAAATATAATCAACTTATTATGACGCGATTCCTAACCTTCCATGTCAACTTGCAGTTCCAATCTCGAGAAAGGGCCTAATTGGTCGTCGTGCGCATATAACTTGTCGATTCCCCTGAAAGTAAATCGTGTATTCACTTTGTCGGAAAGCGCCAACGCGGGGCCGCTTAGACGATATCCCGTGACGGCGACCGCGTGAAATCCGCGGCCAACGATATTCATACCCAGTATCACGGGTATACCGGCCTGCACGTAAGCCGCGACGGATGCCTGCAGCAGGCGCTCACGGCTACCCGGAATTGACAAATCGATAAGTACAGGTTCAAGGCCAACTTCTCGAACGGCGTTGGCCATTTGCCACGTACTGAGCCCCGAGTTTGGGAAAAGGCGGCCCGATGAAGGTACGTGGCGAAACGCCAATCTGGTTAGCTCGACGGGGGAAAGCACAGGGTTTCCGAAAAGCGCGTTGGTTCCTTGAAGAGTAGACCACAGCGCACTCGTTGCGCACGCGGCGGCGGCGTGATCCTGTTCTTGAAACGCTAAGGTCCTCACTCGAAGATTCAGCCCGTAGAGGTTTACGTCGTAATTACGTTGAATCGGATAGTGACGCTCGCCTGTTTCTTCGTACGTCTTTAGACAAGTCCGACCAAGCACGTGGACGGGAAGGCGCTTAAGCACGACGAAACCCAAGTAACTGTCCTGCAATTCCTGTTCCGACAAGCTAACACTCTGGTGCGACAATACGTCCTCGAATTCGGCCTGGGAGAACGCCCTATTGAAAAAGTGAACGCGCGCGCAGAACTTGTTGTACTTGTTGAAACATCGAACATAGTAGGATGCGTAATCTTCCAAGAAGTCCTTGTCCATGTATTCCGGTTCACACACTACGGTCTTTGCTGAGACGCCCGTAGAACCAAAATATTCCGAAAAGAAAGTGCGATGCGCCTTCTTCTTCTTCTCGATGGTGGAGAGCGAATTGTGCTCCGTGAAATCCACGATGAGACGCAGGAAAGTTTCTATTCCTTCGTAAGGAACAACGTAGCGAAATTCCTCTTGCATTCGCTGATCAAACTAAATCTGAATTTGCAGGTTTAGCAATTCGGAACTAACGTCCTTGGCGCGCAGAAACTCAGTCTGAATGGAAGCAGCTTCGATTCTCGCCATCTGAACTACTTCGTCTAGCGCTCCGGATTTGATCCACTCGTGGAGTTCTCCGATAACTTGATCCATTTCTTCGCTTCCTAATCTACCCCCAGATGCGTCCATCCTGTCTACCATAGCCCGCACCCCCCGGCCCAAGCCATGTGCGATGTAGAAATTCCACCCCCGCGAGTCAAGACTCGCGTGACATAGGTAGAATGTACCACAACTAATGGTATTTCGCAACCAGGTTTTTGACTAGGCCCCGGTTTGAGGCATTCGTACCTCTTCCAGATACATCCGTGATCGAAGTCGTCTTGATTCCGATTGCGGAACGGCTCTCGATAGATTATATTCTTGGACGCTTTGGGTAGCCACGCAACTTTCGTCTGCCGAGTATAGAATATGTTGGATCACGTCAGACAGAAGCGATGGACAAACAAAATGACCGCGTACCGAAGCAAAACCGTTCTCCTTGTTGCGGTCTCGATTCTCGCCCTGTGCGCGCCGTCCGCGTTCGCCGCCGAAGACGCAGACTCCGAGAAGGGATCCACCTCGCTGTTCAACGGCGAGGACCTCTCCGGCTGGGCGGGCGACACGAAGGGGTACGTCGTCGAAGACAGTGTGCTCGTGTGCAAGCCCGGCGGTAACATGTACACCGAACGCGAATACAGCGATTTCGTTTTTCGCTTCGAGTTCAAATTGACGCCGGGCGCGAACAATGGACTCGGCATTCGCATGACGCCGGAAGGCGACGCCGCGTATAAGGCGATCGAGCTGCAAATTCTTGACGACACGGCGGACAAGTACAAAGACCTTCAGCCGTACCAGTACCACGGCTCGGTCTACGGAATCGTGCCCGCCGAACGCGGCCACCTCAGGCCCGTCGGCGAATGGAACGAGCAGGAAGTCGCCGCGAAGGGCCATCGGATCAAGGTCACGCTGAACGGCGCCGTGATCGTCGACGCCGACATCGCCGAGGCGAGCAAGAACGGCACGATGGACCACAACGACCACCCGGGCCTGCTGCGGCCAAAAGGCCGGATCGGTTTCCTCGGCCACGGCGACGTGCTGTACTTCCGCAACATCCGCATAAAAGAACTGGAAGACTGACGACGGGCTCGAGTAGCGCTCCTCCGGCCACGGCGTCAATACCAGAACAGAAGGGGGGAATGCCGTCAGAATCGCCGCTGTTGCCTATCGATAGCTGATCTTTCGGATCGCGCACAAAGTAGTAAGTCGTTGCTCCGGAACGAGTTAAAACCTTCGCGAGGGGAGGCCACGGCGATCTCGAATACAGTTCCGTACCTCTCAAGGTTCTACGTAGCAGGTCAATTGACAGAATCGATATCCTGTTGTACACTGGAGACAGGCAAGTAGCGAAAGACATTGTTGGTATCCTTTATTGAACGTCGAACGACTGAGCGCATGAAGAAAACTCTCACAGCGGCCATCACCATCGCGATCCTTGCGCTCTACGGCGCACAGCCCGCCGCCGCGATTTCTTGGACGCTCATCGGATGCGAGTACAACTCGACACTGAACGCCGCGCTCGAGGGGCGCGTCACGTCCGCCGATCTCAATCACGACGACGCCGTCGACATCCTTGACCTCCAGCGGGCCGCGGTTCCGGTAAGTTCGTCGAGGGGTCCCGAATCATCGGACGATGCCGATGCGCCGTTTACCGCGCCGCCCAATACAATCGTGTTGGCTGCCGCGATCACCGCCGGCCCGATCGAGTTCATTCCGCGCCCACCCGCTCCATCCGTTTCTCTCGCGGCCGATTACGACCTATTGCCCTCGTTCCAGCGGGTCATCGCGCACCAAGTCTTCCCACACGCGCCGCCCACACTGTAGCGCGCCGGGGCGACACGCCTCCCGCGCGCGTTCTCGTGAATCGCCGATTCGGCGGTCGCGCGAGTATTCTTCGTTCATGCGAATGCCGGGGCGAAAGCGCCCCAAAGGGAGCACCGATCATGTTCCGCCACGCACTGATGTATTGGGCCTTCACAGGACTCCTCGCGGCCCCGTTTTTCGCAAGCGCCCAGGGCCTTCCCGGCGATATCAACCTCGACGGCAACACGGATGTCCTCGACGTTCAAGGCGCGATCGCCCAGGCCATCGGATTGATCGCGGCGACGCCCGAAGCCAATCTCGATGAAGAGGGCGGCGTTACGATCCTGGATATCCAACATCTCATCAACAGTGCACTCGGTGTTGGCGGCCTCGTCCAGCGGGTCCACGGCGTTATCGATTGTTCCTGCGATGCGCCGCATCTGGTCATCGTCGCCGTTTCGCGAGAAGGGGGCCACGTCATCGCCCCTGTCGATCCCGCGAACGGGGAGTTCCAACTTCTCCTCCGCGTCCGCACCGCTTGGGCCATGGCCCTTTGCGCGGTGACCAATGCGCCCGGCGCGAAACAGATTGATCCGCTGTCGGGCCTCGAGTGCCTCGCGACCTTCGCGTTCCCGATCGGAGGCGAAATGTCCTCGACGCTTCCACTACCCGAACTCAGCGGCGGCGGGAAGCTCGATCTCGGCTTGCTCGTCCGCATCGGGGACCGCGTTCCAGTCACAGTCGATTTGCGCCCGCTCCTCGCTCCGCTGGATCGGCCGCTGCCAGTCGCCGACGAAAACGGAAACGGCGTGCCGGACGTAGTCGAGCCGCTCATCCGGCCGATCCAAGGTACGATTGGCCTGCCGGGGAACTTCAACATCGAGGGGTTCCTGGTGCACGTCGGCGCATGTCTGGCCTCGCATCCACATCTCCTCGAACACCCCGATCTCCGCGATGAAAATGGAAACCACATTCCCGATTTCCTCGAGCCCGTCCTGCTCTGCACGCGCACCTGCCTCGTGCAGTTCCTCGAAGAATCCCCCCCCGTCGGTGGCGTGACCGCCCAACAGGTCGTCGAAGCCGCGATGGCGCGCGTCCGATCCGGCATCGGCACGTGGCTCGATTCGCTCGGCAGAAACCTGTTGGTCGATGAAAACAATAATGGCGTTCCAGATCGTTTCGAGCGGCTCATCGCCACGAATACGTTTCCCGCCGAAATCGACCAGGACGGCAACGGCACGCCTGACTTCGCCGACGACCAGGACGGCGACGGCGTTCCCAACATCGAAGACCCCGATTGGCTTGGCCGGCCCGGCGTCAGCGACGCCGACGGCGACGGCATCGGCGACGCGGTCGACCTCGACGATGACAACGACGGCGTACCCGATTACGCAGACCCAGACCACGCGGCAAATTAACGGACAATGTTCACGTTGCAGGCCCATATCCGCGCGGCCGCGTTCGGCGCGCTGCTCGCCGTGGCGGCGTCCGGCGCGACGCTCCGTTTCGGCGACGTGACCACCGACGCACAAGGATACCTTCACGTTCCGGTCACCATCGCCGCGGAAGATTACGAACAAGTCGCGGGCCTTCAATTCGACCTCAACTTCGACGAAACCAACTTCGCGTTCATGGACGTCGTCCTCGGCCCTTCCGCCGAAAATGCCGGCAAGGACGCGGTATTTACCGACGCCTTCACCGGAACGACCCGGGTCCTCGTCGTCGGCATGAACCAAAACACGATGCAAGATGGCGTCGTCGCGGAGCTGGTGTTCAACCCACTCGATGCGTCCGCGCTCGACTCGCTCGAACTCACGGGCGGACTTGTTTCCGACCCATTCGGCAACAGTATCCGCGCCGATTTCGAGAAGGAAATCACCGAGACCTACGACGAGACCATCGAGTCCGGCGAAGGAAATTCCGTCGAAGCGACCCCGACCAAAACGCCCGAAAGTTCCTCCGATCCGGAAACAAATTCAGGCGACTCACCGGCGCTCCCGCCCATTGCGAATCAATTGCGCTCGATGGGAGGTTTCGGAGGCGGCGCGAACGACGCGCTATCGGCATCGGGCCGCGCTCAACCTGCGCGGGACCACTCCGTCGCTACTTCGCGGCAGGCAGGTGCGGAGGTCGGATCGGCGGGGACCTTCGGCGGAAAATCGGGCGTTCAATACTCGCCTGGCGCTTCGCGGATCGTGTCGACTCGGTCGAGCTCGATCAACACGGCCGCCGGACAATCGGGCGCGGGGTCCTCGCCACTTCCTGCGCGCCAATCGTTGTGGACGGATCAATTTGCCACAACAGATTCCGTAGCGCCGCCGATGAAACGCGCCGAGCGTGTCTCGTTCTCGGGGTATCCGGAGCTGCGTACGGATGTCACCAATGCGCTTCTGTCGGATAATGAGCGCGAGTCTGATCACTCGCTATCGAGCTCGTTGTCCAGCCGCAATGCCGCCGCAGTTGCCGGCTGGCTTGCGTTGGTGGGCGGCTTGCTTGGAGTTCGCGCCGCGGTGTTTGCATACGCAGTAACACCTTGGAAACCGCGCCGATGACACGCCGCGCACTTCCTCCGGTCGTCGTACTTCTCGCCGCGCTGCCCGCGCCATGCGCGACGGTAGATATCGTGCTTGATGGAGCGAACTGCGTGCGAATCGTTTTGACTCCGGGCCCCGCCGAGGAGGTCGGAGGTTTACAGTTCGACCTGCAATGGAGCGGCGCGCCAGCGACGGTCGACCGCGTCGAAACGGGCGCAGCCGCCCGCACCGCTTCAAAAGAGATCAACTACAACCTTCTCGCCCCGGGCCGATTCCGCGCCATCGTCGCCGGAATGAACCGCAACTCCATGCTTGCGGGCCCTGTTGCGCAGATATGGTTCTCCGGCCCCGTTCCCGGTGGCCTCGAATTGACCGGCGTCATCCTCAGCGATCCCTTTGGCAACCGCGTCCCGGCGCAAATACGCGGCCTCGACGGCGCTCGCGCCTCCGTTGCCGCGTCGCGTCCGTCACAACGCGCGTCCATGATCGCCGCCGTGGGTGTCGCGGTGTTTCTGCTCGCCGTGAGCGCACTCGGCATCAAGGTCGCCGCTGCCCGCGCGAGGCAATCACGGTGAATCGCTTAATGATCCATATTTCCGATCGATTCGATCGGCGCATTCGATCTATCGGTGTCGCCTCATTCGCACTCTTCGTCCTATACCCCGCTAACGCCGCTACGTTTATGGTCGATCACGTCGTCGCCACGCCCGGACAAGCGGGAGTTCAGATTGGCATCACCCTATTTTCGGACGCTGGCGACGAGGTGTCGAGCCTCCAATTCGACCTCGTCTATGGCGCCGCGGCACTAACACTCTCCAACGTCGAGAACGGACAAGCCTCCGAAGACGCGGACAAGGATCTCAACTTCAACGCCCTCTCCGTCGGCCGCGTCACCGTGGTCATCGCGGGATTCAACCAAAACGTCATCGCCGACGGTGTAATCGCCCTGCCCGTCTTCAATGTCAACGTCGGCGTCCCTGTCGGCACGTATCCCATCAATCTCGAAAACGTTCTCCTCTCTGACCCTTCCGGTTTCGCGGTTCTTGGCGACGTCCTCGCGGGAAGTATCACGATCCCAAGCGAGGGCGAAGGGGAAGGCGAGGGCGAGGGTGAGGGTGAAGGCGCGGGTGAGGGCGAGGGTGAGGGTGAAGG
>CAYXRK010000232.1:0-6674 GCA_964467615.1 uncultured Nitrospirales bacterium
CCATCGCCTTGTTCAGTTCGAGGTCGCCGTACTGCGCGAAGTTGTAGCGGAACATGATGCACTGCACCGCGTCGGAGCCGAGTCCCGCCGCCTTGTTCATCAGATCCACCACGTTCCCGTCGTGACACGAGAAACCGAAGTATCGGGTCCGCCCGCGTTTCTTCATGTCGTCGACCATCTTCAGGTACGCGGGTTCGAGGCACTCCAAATGCCGCAGCCCGTGAAGGAAGTACATGTCGACGTAGTCGGTCTTCATCGACGCGAATTCTTTTTCGATCGTATCGCGGTACTGTTCCGGCGGTGCCGCTTCCTTGCTGCGAAACATGCCTGACTTCGACGTAATCCAAATGTTTTTCCGTCCGATTTGCTCGGCGAACGTGCCAATGGCCTTGTGATACACGCCGTTTCCGTATGCCTCAGCGGCGTCGTAGTACCAGCAGCCTTCCTTGTAGGCGCGGTGCAGCACGTTGTCGTACTCGAGGTTCGCGTTCGCAAAGGCGCCCGTTATAAGCATGGGAATCTTCTCGCCCGTTTTGCCCAGCACGCGCGTCGGCACTTTGATGGCCGTGTCGCCGTCCTGGGCAAATGCGGTCCGCGCTCCGAACGTCGTGCCTAGCGCTGCCGCGCCCGCCGCTGTCCGCTTGAAAAAGTCGCGTCTTCCGAGGTGGTCCATAGCGACGAAGTCTCCTGTGATGCCCAAATCCCTGTTATGCGAACCGCACCGCTGCGTCGCTCAAGCGCTGCGCGATATCTATCCCTTGCGGGCATGCCGCGGTGGCGGCGTCAAGAACCACCCCCGAAAAGGCGCGCTCACTCGGCCGCAACGCATGATACAGCGCCTTTGCCTCGGCGTGTTCGCCGTAGCTGTCCGAATACATCAGGTAGCGCAACGTGTCCGAGATGCGCAGGTCGCCCTCGACGCGCGATTCGCAAACGTGATTGCAGCCGTTGCAGCGCAGACTCGCCGTGCGAATGGCATACTGCCGGAGTTTTTGCACGTCGCGCATCGACAATTGCGTCGCGTTCTTCGCGGCGTCCATGTTCTGGCGCAGAATATCCACGCTCGACATCTTCGACACGGCAGCCGTGATCCGTTCGTCCGCCCACACAGCCTTCAATTTCGCCTGAAACAAGTTGAACCCTGCGTCGGACGAGAACCGCTTGACCTCGTCCTTGTCTTCCGGAACGGACATTTGCGTTTTCATTGCGATGAGGCCGATCCCCGCCTTCACGCACGCGTCCATCGCCTTGTTCAGTTCGAGGTCGCCGTACTGCGCGAAGTTGTAGCGGAACATAATCCCCTGCACTGCGTCCGATCCCAACTGCGCGGCCTTGTTCATAAGGCCCACCACGTTGCCGTCGTGGCACGAGAAGCCGAAATACTTGGTCTTGCCCGCCTTCTTCAAGCCGTCCACCATAGCGAGGTACTCGGGCTCGAGGCATTCCAGGTGGCGAAGGCCGTGGAAGAAATACATGTCGATTTGGTCGAACTTGAGGACCGGGAATTCCTTCTCGATCACTTGCTTGTATTGCTCCGGTGGCGCGGGCGATTCGCCGCGGAACATGCCCGACTTCGACGTGATCCACAGGTTCTCTCGCCCGACTTGCTGCGCGAAAGTCGAAACACCGACGTGAGACTGGCCGTTGGCGTAGGACTCCGCCGTGTCGATATAGAAGCACCCTTCCTTGAACGCGCGATGCAGGATGTTGTCGAACACGGGGTCGATGTTGTACGACCCGCCGATGAGCAAGATCGGAATCTTCTCGCCCGTCTTTCCGAGGACCCTCGTCGGCACTTTGTCTGCGGTGGTTGCCGCGTCCGCCTGGGCGAACGCGCCCAGCGACGGACTCAACGCGGCCATCCCCGCGCCGGCTACCGCGGCCCTCTTGAATAAGTCCCGCCGTCCGAACGTGTTCTCACTCATGCGCGCTCTCCTTGTTCGTCCCATTAAATCCAACGCCCGCGCGAAGACCCTATGCGCTTGGCGCGTAATCCCGTTGTTGCAGCAACATTCGTCGTTCCGCGCCCCGGCTCTCGCCCACCGCCGTCACGTACACCGCGCGCGAATCCTTGATCGGGCATTCCGCCTCGCAGATGCCGCACCCAATGCACAAGTCCGGCACCATGAACGGCTTGTTCAGCACCACGATGTTCCCGTAGACGTCCTTCACTTCCGAATCTTTCGTCTGAATGGCTTTCGGCGACGTCGGGCAGACCTCTTCGCACACCACGCATGGAATCTCCATCGCGTGCGGCAAGCAGCGTCCCACGTCGAAGAACGCCGTGCCCAAACGAATCGGGCCGGTTTCCTCGAACGCGGCCTTGCCCAGTTTCTCCTCGACCGTAATCTTCCGGATCGCACCGGTCGGGCACACCTCCGAGCACATCGTGCACTTAAGCTGACAATGCGCGATGTTGAAGTTCATCACCGGCGTCCACAGGCCTTCGATCCCGCCTTCCTTAAACGAAGCGGGCTGGAGCACGTTCGTCGGACATGAATTGATGCACTGGTCGCACTTGATGCACTTTTTCAGAAAGTCCATCTCTTCGACGGATCCAGGCGGGCGAATCAAGTCCGGCGAAAAGGTCAGGTCCGTGTCCACGCCGTGGTTCTTTATCATCGGATACGCCAACACGCCGGCGATGCCCGAGAACACGAACTTACGGCGTCCCAGGTCCGGCGCGGCCTTCACTTGCTTGGTATCCAGGCCGAACATCGTGAACGAAAGCGCGTCTTCCGGGCAGTCGTCGATGCAGTTCATGCACGAGAAGCATTCGCTCAACCGCACTTCGCCCTGCGGATCCGCTGCGCCCTCGCAGCGCGTCAGGCACAGGTTGCAGTCGGTGCATTTGTGAACGTCGCGGTTGATGCGGAACAGCGAGTACCGGGATATCACGCCCAGCAAAGCGCCGAGCGGGCAGAGCGTGCGGCAGAAAAAGCGAGGAATGACCACGTTCATCCCCACGAGGAACACGATCATCAGGCCGACCCAAAACGATCCGACGAAAATCCGGCTATCGACGCCCGGCTTGAACTTGAGGTCCGTGAGCAGATCGGCGCCGATACCCATCGAGATCAATTCATCGGCCCCCATGTCGACCATCGGCGCAACGACCGTCGCAAACGTTCGGTACATCAGGCAGATGGGATCGAGCAGGCCAATTTGCAGAGACCCCATGAAGGCCATGATGAGCATCACGATCAGAATCGCGTACTTCACCCAAAACAACTGGCGGTACTCGTTCGACGTGATGCGCTCTTTGCCGTTCCGCGTGTTGAACAGCCAGCCGATGAATTGGTGGAGCGTGCCGTAGGGGCAAATCCAATTGCAAAACACCCGTCCGAACAGCAGCGTCACGGCCACGATCAACAGACCCCAACCGAGATACCGGTAGACGTAGCCCGTTGAAAGGATATTGCCGAGCATTACCAGCGGATCGAATTCGAGGATCCGCGACACCGGATAGCCCTCGAGGCGCGAGGTCCATGTCAGCCAGACGCTCAGCACGAACACGGCGAAAAAGAACACCTGCGAAACAATCCGCACGTTCGTGATTCGCAGCGCCTTCTTCGAATCGAACCCGCTTATATACTTCCTTATCCGTTCCACGATTTCGTTTCCAGTTTGCCCGCGCCGCCCTACGCCTCGCGCACCCGGCCGGTGTAGTCCACCTTGCCGCTTCCCTTCGCCTCGGCCTTGTACAAATACTCGGGCAGTTCGTCGCGCTCGAGCGAGTGTTTGTTTGCGTACGCGTCCAGCGCCACCGGGTCGACGCCCGCCATAATCATGTCGCCCTTCTTCACGTTCGAGGGGTCGCCGCCGGTCGGGCCGTTCTGCATCAGGACGTTCGTGCCGTCTAGAATCGTAAGCGTCGGTTTCAGCATCACGGAAAGGTCCGACACGATTTCGTGAATGTCCTGGTGGAATTGGTTGCGCGTCCCGCCCAGCAGCCCATACCAATTCTTAATTCCCATCGATGCGTGGCATAGATTGTGGTCCTTCACCGGTGCGAGACCGATGACCTTGTCCACGTTCAGGAACGGCCGGCCAAAGAACCACCAATTCTCGATGAGCACCGCGCCCGGCGAATTCAACATCCTGAACGAGTTCGAGTCGGGAAGATACACGCGTCCGCCGCCAAGTATCGCCGCTTGTTCGACGCCGCTCTTGCGGAAACAATCCGGGGGCGACTCGATAGGGTTGTCCGCGACGCGCACTTCCTGCGCCTTGCAATCGATCAGCAGCAGGTTGATCAGCGTCTCGAGAATGAGCGGATTCGACGTCGCGCCGAGGTTCGGCGAACGGTCGAATGCGACGTTCGGTTTGACCATCACGATATCGCCGGGTTTGATGTAGTGTTTCAGCCCGCCGACTTGGTCCACCGCGGCGAGAAACATTTTGGCGAGTTCATCTTTCGAGTATTCGCCCGATTCGCCGCGCGGATTGCGCGCAACTCCGACGTCCGCCGCGCCCGCCGGTTTCTCCACCTTGAATTTTTCGTTGGGCAAATGAAACGGCTGGATTTTCGGTACGCTGAGCCGCCCGGTAACGTCCCGCAACGAGCCCGGCCATTTGTCGGGCGCGAATCCGACGTAACCCGTTGCGCCCGCGATGCCCGCCGCCGCGCCTAGGCGTCCGAGCAACTGGCGCCGGGTCATCCCCGCCTTCTCGTATTCGGGATGCTGAATCGGTTTCGTCTTCTTTTTGCTCATCTCACGCGCCTCTTTCTCTTTGTTTCCATGGACGCCCTGCGAACCTCCGGGTCAGGGCCCGGTAGGGTCAAGTAATTAAGTTAGTGCGTTCCCGCGGCCTCCGCCTCCTCAGCCGGCGCATCGGCCAGCGGCGCAGCCGCCTGCGTGAAAAGTCCCTTCGCCTCGTCTAACAATACTCCTTGCACGCGCTGAAGCGTACTTGTCGCCGTCGCCGCGTCAGGCGCGTTCTCGACTCCATACACAAGTGTTCCTTTTTGGTTCAGTGTTGCGAAGGTCTTGAGAAAATCGTGCTTGAGGACAACGTTGTTTCCGGCCTCGGATTCTACCGTGTAGTCGTACTTGTGCTCTTCGACGATTTTCCCGAACAGTTCGGCCGCGGCGACCTCGGACACTTCCTGGTGCAAGAACACGCGCATGTCCGCGTTTGCATCGAACTTGCCGAACCAAAAATCCTTCGCGAAGTCGTACTGAAACACGTCCTCGCGTTGATACTCGACCGTCTCTAACCCGATTCCCAAATCGCCGGCCAGCACTCCAAATCCGAACGGCGCGGTCTCGCCGGTAGACGCCGTCGGCTCGAACGCGCCGACGAAGTTCATGACGAGGTCATGCACGGCCGGATGGTCATTGTTGCCCACGAATTTGTAGTAAAACTTTCCGGTCATCCCGAAACCGCTCGCCGGCCGCAGGTAATAGTACGACCCGCCTTGCTTCC
This sequence comes from uncultured Nitrospirales bacterium, assembly GCA_964467615.1. Taxonomy (GTDB): domain Bacteria; phylum Hydrogenedentota; class Hydrogenedentia; order Hydrogenedentales; genus CAYXRK01. The sequence goes on from CAYXRK010000232.1 coordinate 5,431, forward strand.
GGATTTGCGCACCCTCGGATTTTTGCGCCGCAAAAATCCCCAGTGCGTTTTTGAACTCACTCATGTCGTACAATTCGAGGCTCACTTCCAACGTTGCGTCCGGCTTCTCAAATCCCACGAAGTACAGGTGCTGAAATCCGAAGCTCTTGTACTGCACCTCTTGTCCGTCGATCTTTTCGTACAGGTTCGTATTATCGAATTCCTCAAGCCGCCCCGGCACTTGCCAACCATCGACGAGTATCCCGGTCGGAATAATCCCTAAGTCCGGCGCCGCGCCTGTCGCCGCCTGGACCGTCCCCGGCTCGATCCAACGCAGCAGCGGAGGTCGGTACAGGTTGTCCTTGACGCTTTGCTCGTTGAGCACCTCCATCGAAATGTCGCGCTCGCCGGGGTCGAAGTTGTCCCGTTGCGCCAGGAACCACCAACCCATAGCCGCCGTGAACACGACGAAGAAGATCGAGAACCCAACTTCGGTGTGCGAAATCGATTTCCGGAATACCTTCCGGTTCCGGTCGTTGAAGACTTTTTCCTTGCTCCCGCGCCTTGCTGCCATAATTTCATTAAACCCATGCGCGGAACTCCAAGTTCCGAAAACGAACACACCTGTCCTACAGATAAGTCATTATAGATCAAAGACTTTTGCAAAGCCACGCCTTGGTGGCGCGCGTCCTAGGCGCCACCTTCGATGGCGAAGCGTAACTCATTGTGGCGCAATAGGTTAAGTGTAGAGACGACTACTTCTTGCGCGCCAGGCTGACGCCGTCACGAATCGTCAGCATCACGAGATCCACCCGGTCGTCATTTCGCGCGAGCTGATTGAACGCGACAATTGCGTGATCCAAAGCGTCCTTAGGATCCAGGACGCGGCCGCTCCAAATGACGTTATCGACGAGCAACAGGCCCCCGCGTCGCACCTTTGGCACGCATGCGTTCCAGTAATTGGCGTAGTTCTCCTTGTCCGCGTCGATGAAAACCAGGTCAAACTCGCCCGCAAGGCCCTGGATCGTCTCCAGTGCGGGGCCCATCCGCAGTTCAATCTTGTGGCCATGCCTGCTTCGTTCCCAATAGCCCTTCGCCATTGCGGTCGCAACACGGTCCACGTCGCAGGTGATGACCCTGCCGTCGTCCGGGAGGCCCATCGCGATGGACAGTGCGCTGTAGCCGGTGTACGTGCCGATTTCCAGCACGCGTTTCGCGTCCATGAGTTGCGTCAACATCCGCAACAGCCTTCCCTCGCCGTGCCC
>CAYXRK010000233.1:0-6631 GCA_964467615.1 uncultured Nitrospirales bacterium
AAGGGTGGACGGGTGAGGGGCCGTCGACACTCCTTATAGCCTTGATTTGGTTGCGTCTTCGCCATTCCTTTGCGCCTTGTTTGTTCCTCCCCGGACCCGCCCGAGAATAATCCAAGAAACAAAGAAGCTTTTCCAAAGGCCTTTCCCTGCGTTTCCGCGCAAGACTCCTCCCACACCAACCGGAGGAGTCACTCATGCGGTACGCGTTCGAGCGCGCCAGGACCTCAATCGTCGCCACGGCGATTGACACACCGTCTATACTCAACCTGCCGGAAAGCTGTTCGCTCTGGTACGAGACCGAAGACGAGATCGCGCGGCGTCTACGCTGGGGCCGGGAGAAGGCGCGCAAGTTGAGATGGATCCGGCGTCAAATGCGATACCGGTTGGCCGTCCTCGAGCAGCGGTGCGTCACGCTCCACTACATTCAAGGACTCACCTTTCGCGAGATATCGAAACGCGTCGAGACCGACCCTTCCTGTGTACACCGGGCGGTCCGAAGGGCGCTCGTCAAACTCAGGCGCGCGGCGAAGCACTATCCTGGCCGTGAAAACGAGTGAGGGGTCAATCCGGCCCGTTTCGAATCGCGGACGCGACCTTGACCACGGTCTCGGCGAGCTCGTGGATTCGCTCGTCGATCTCGATGTCGTCGATCTCCTGATCATCGTTCGAGGCGCCTTGGGTGTAGACGAATCGCGGAATCACTATCGAGCGGAAGTCGAGCATGAGGCTATTTGCCAGACCCATGATCGCCATGTAGCTGCTCGGGCCCCCGGCGGCGCAAAGAAACCCGACCACCTTGTCTTTCCAGGCTTCGCCCGTGAGTTCGATAAGGTTTTTGATGGACGCGCTTGCGCTGTAGTTGTAAATCGGCGTGGCGATCAGCACGCCGTGCGAGTTTCGAATCGTTTCAGCCAACTCCTGCACCCGCGGGTGGTCGTAGCAGGACGCTCCGTCACAGATTGGCAGGGCCTCATTTTGCAGGTCGAGATACCCCGCGGCGATTCCCCGCTTTGTCAGCACCGTCCGCGAATGTTCTGCCATGGCCCGGCTGCGGCTGGAAGGATTCAGGCTCGCGCTGATAACAAGGATGCGCATCGGGTCAACCCGCTTGGAGCACGCCATTACGCGTGATGACGGCGTCTTCGTAGTCCGACGTAGCGTCGAGCCGCGTGCCCGGCAAAACCACGCACCGCTCAAGGCGGCCGTGTCCGCTGATTTCGGCCCCATCGCCGATGACGGTATCGATGAGATCGATGGTCTTGGAAATCGTGCAACCCTCGCCCACAATCGATGCTTTGCCCAGCCGGCGCAGTTCGTGAACGCAGCAACGAATGAGATCGCCGATGAACGTGAGGTTGATGTCCCATTCGACGATGTTCGCGGTCCGCACGGGGTATTCATAGTCGATTAAAATCTGTATCGAGTCGGTCAACTCGTATTCGTCGCGCATGGCCGTGCGCGGGGTTCGGCGGACCGCCTCGAATATCCGGTCGTCAAAGAGATAGAGGCCGCAGCCCTTGAGGTTGTTCGGCGCGTGGCGCGGCTTTTCGATCACCCGGCGGACGCTGCCGTCCGCGTTCAAGAGCACCGCGAAGTTTCGCCGGATGGCCGCTTCGTCGGTTTCCTCTTTCACGGCGAGCACGGCTGCGGCCTTCGATTGGCGCGCGATGGCGAACATTTCATCGAGATTGTTCACGCGAAAGAAAATGTCGCCCAACATGAGTAGAAATGGACGATTGACGTGGTTCTCGAGTTGGCCGACTGCGTGGGCCAGGCCGAGCCGTTTCTCCTGTTCGACGTATTTGATCCGTACCCCATAGGCCTCGCCATCGCCAATTGCCTGGATGATCCGGTGACCGAGGTGGCCAATGACAATGATGACGTCCTCAATTCCCGCCGCCCGCATGGCCTCGATTTGGTAGGCGAGCAGCGGCTTGTTGCAGATGGGCGCGATCGGTTTGGGGAGTTCGTCGCCAAACGGGCCCATGCGCGAGCCGTGGCCCGCGGCGAGGATGACGCCTTGATAGTATGATGCGGTCATTGTGTGAGACACGAGTGGACGCGAGATCGTACCTGTCCGCGGCTTGTCCGGCCAAATGCTGCGCCGAATCTCAAAATATTGACTAATCAATCTGCAGCCGCTTGAATACGGGATTGCACAATCGTGCGTATCGGGAGAGAGGCGAATGCGGGCCGTAGTATTCGACGGCGAGTTGCGGGTCGAGGAGCGTCCGGTCCCGAGACCCGGCCCAGGGGAGTCACTCATTCGCGTACTCTCCGCCGGAATCTGCAACACGGACCTCGAGTTGATCAAGGGCTACATGGGCTTTTCCGGGGTCCTCGGGCATGAATTCGTCGGGACCGTCGAAGAGAGCGCGAACGAGAACCTTCGCGGAAAGCGGGTCGTCGGCGAGATCAACTGCGTGTGCCATCGGTGCGAGTTCTGCCGCATGGAAACCCCGCACCACTGCCTCAATCGGACCGTGCTCGGCATCTCGAATCGTGATGGCGCGTTTGCCGAGTACCTCGTGTTGCCGGACGAGAACCTGCACGTCGCTCCGTCGTCAGTTCGAGACGATGTTGCGGTTTTCACCGAGCCTCTCGCGGCCGCATTCCGAATTCTGGAGCAGGTGGCCTTGGAAGAAACGGCGCGCGTGATCGTGTTGGGAGACGGAAAGCTTGGGCAATTGATCGCCCAAGTGCTCACCAAGCGATCGCGCAACGTCACCGTCGTCGGCAAGCATCGATGGAAACTGGATTTGCTCAAGGAGAGGGGAGTCCGCGCGGTCCATCAGAATGAGCCGCTCGAGCGCGGGGCCGACGTCGTCGTGGAAGCAACGGGATCCTACGAGGGCTTCGGGCGCGCGATAGAACTCGTTCGGCCCGAAGGGACCGTCGTGCTGAAGACAACCGTCGCGCACCCGACCGCGCTTGAGTTGAGCCTCCCGGTCATTAACGAAATACGGATCGTCGGCTCGCGCTGCGGCCCGTTCCGGCCGGCCCTCGAAGCATTGGCGGACGGAAGCGTCGAAGTGCGACCGCTCGTGACCGAAACGTACGATCTGCGCGACGCAGTCACCGCGTTCCAACGCGCAATCGCGCCGAACGTAATGAAGGTCGTGTTCCACATGTAACGCGCGCTGCACGCGAGGGCGCCGGAACGCGACGCCCTACAACCCGATTTTGTCCGCGAGATCGCTCAGTATCGGTACGGGGATGTTCAGCGCGCCGACCACTACCACCGCGAGCCCGAGAATCAGAGCGATAGCAACGGTAGCGGCGATCGCACTGCGGATTTTGGTCATGGGTACTGCCATTGCGAGGTCCTCCTTCCCGAGAATCTTATCGTACACCGACGGGTTGCCGCTCAAGTTCGGCAACAATACCCATTAGCCGCCGGCCGTATTCCGTATAGGAATCGTACAACTTCTGTGCGTTGTCCGTCGTCTCGCCCGTGTGAATGATCGCCGCAAGGTGGGGTTCGATGGACACGCCACCAGCGTAGCCCTTGGCGAGGAGGTCCGCCAATACCTCGCGCACATAACCATCGCCTTCGCCGCAGTAGGTGTACACATCCTCGCCCTCGATTCGCTTCGCGTCCTTGATGTGGACATACACGATGTCGTGCTCAATGGCTTTGTAATACTCCCAAGTATCTTGCCCGTACGTGACGGGATTCCCGGTGTCGAAGACGGCCTTGAGCGCGGGGCTGTTGACCTCGCCGAGAAGAATGTTGCTGTTCTCCGCGCTTTGCCCGCCCCAGCCGCTGCAGTTCTCGTGGACGAGGGTAACGCCGCCGTCCTCCGCCATTCGCGCGAGCACTTTCATCCGGCGAATGGCCTCATCGCACCACTCGTTTTCGGGCAGCGGATTCGCCGGATCGTTCGGGTAACTCATGACGCGGATGAACGGCACGCCCAATGTCTGCATGCGGGGAATCGCCCGCGTAAGGTCCGCGATGTCAACGTCGGGATCAATTGTAATGGGCCGCGCCCAATTGGCAATCGCGGAACCGAAACACGACACCCGCAATCCGGCCTTAGTAGTCTTCTCGCACACCTCGCCAAACTGCCGATCGGGCAACGCCGTGATGTTGTACTCGCCGACCATCCGGAGCTCGATGTGCTTCCAGCCTAGGTCGAGGTGGGCGCGAATTTGCGCGTCAATGCCGCGCCCGGCCTCATCGGCATTACCGGAGAAGAACATTCAACCGTCCTCAATCACTCACGAAAGCCTACACGAATCCGATTGATTCAACCAAGGTTGCTAAGTTTCGACGATCACTCGAACGTGTTTGCCGGTAAGTTCCGAAACCTCGCCCGCCGTGACGCGAATGACGAGTTCGTCATACGGCTCCGCACCCACCGTCGTGTCGAGAATGTGGCCTTCTTCGTGGTGGCCTGCGCGTTGATGAACAGCGACGACTTCGCCGTGGACGACGTGGTGGTGCGCGGGAGATCGGCGTTCGCCGCCGCCGTGCCCTTCAATTCGGACGACCGAATCAGAGGAATGTATCGGGCCAATCGGAGTGTCCATCGTCTCGGGCCGCTAAGTCCGCACGAGCCGCGCTTCGACTTCGTCGCGTTTGGGCCTACCGCACAGTGCCTCTACGAGCTCGAGGGCGAAATCCATCGCCGTGCCGGGTCCGCGCGACGTGATGATGTTCCCATCGCGTTCGACCGCGCCGCCGGTGATGGTGATGTCGTTGCGATTGAGACGTTCGAGAAATCCGGGGTAGCTCGTCGCGCGTTTACCGGAGAGGACACCCGCGTTCGCGAGAACGTACGGCGCGGCGCAGACCGCGCAAACGAACTTGCCGTCCGCGGCCATCCGCTTGAGAAGCGTCTGCACTCGCGGGTCGTCGTTCAAGTTGTCCGCGCCGGGAAGTCCCCCGGGCAAGACGATCATGTCGTAGTCGCGGGCCGACGCTTCATCGAGCGTCGTGTCTGCAAGAATGACGGTCCTTCGGCTCATGGTCACCGGCCCGCCCTTCAGCGACGCGACCGTCACATCGACCGCCGCCCGCCGAAGCAGGTCGATGATCGTCACGGCTTCAAGTTCTTCGCTGCCTTCGGCAATGGGGACGAGTGCGGTGGGCATCGGATGTGTTCCTTGTTGATGAGTTGGAAGAAGCCTCACCTTACGCGCTGGGAAGGCCAACAGTTCGGTTCGCTACCATCAGGTGCGATGAATCTGGTCGGGAGCCCGGCATTCGCGGCGGCCGCGATTTGCCTCCTGTCGGATGATACGAATAAGTCCGCATCGCATTCCAAAGCTGACGCGACGTGGATTGCGTCGCTCGCTCGCAAGACGTTATTTTCCAACAGGGCGACACTCTTTGATATCACTGATGGACTAATATGGACGATGGTCGCGTCGCGCACATCATCCGCTAGCCGTCGCTTCGTATCGCGATATTGCGCGGAGAGTAACGTCCCCTCTCGGACTTTACGACTCAGTCCAGAGACGATCTCTGGAAAAACGAGAACGCTGATCGCCGATTCGTCCGCGCTCTCGATCAAGTGGATCATCTGCGCGGTCCCCGCTTCGTCGACGTATAGTTTAAGAAACGCCGATGAGTCGAACGACATTCTCATAAGCCGGACTCACGCTCTTCAAGAATAGCCTCCGTCAGATTAAGCCCTGGTATTTGCAATGGCGTATGAGGTCGTTTCCACGACGGGACCTTCTTGGGTTCATCCGAGTAGGGGACTACCTCCGCTACCGGCCGGCCGTGACGAATGATCACTAGCCTCTCGCCATGTTCGACTTCGTCGATAAGTCCTGACGCCTGCTTTCGGAAGTCGGTGAACGATATGGTTTTCATTGGTTCGCCTTTCTAGTATGTACATCAAAGTGTACAGTTTAGTGTACATTATTGCAAGGTTGATCCCTTGATAAAGGTTAGGATCGCCTCATACACCTGCTCCCGGTCGTTGTCCCAGAAGACGTGGTGATCCGAGTCCTCGAGCCAGACGAAACGCTTGTCCGAGGACCCGATGTCCGCGAACGCTGATTCGGTGGCCCCGGGATCGGCGGCATTGTCGCCTCGGCCTTGCAGGACAAGTACCGGGCACTCGATCGCGTCGAGGACTTCCGGCAGGCGCGCGCGTTCGCGGAGGGTCAAGAGCGTGCGCGTGCAGTTTGAATGGACCCAGCGGTATGAAAAGATTTCGTCCTTTACCTCGCGGCGCTTCACGCGGATGAAGTGGTCCCCCTTGTAGTACCAGCGAACAATCGGTCCCGTCAGCCGCGCCCAGACTTCCGGCGGAAGCACGTAGTACCACTTGTGCGTCACGCCGAAACACGGCGCGGCGAGGACGACGCCATCGACGCCCTCGATGGAGCTAGCGAGCGCCGTCAGCGATCCACCCATCGAGTGCCCCACGACGAAGACGCGCTCGTGCGATTTCTTGAGCGCGCGGATCTCGTTGAGGACGGCTTGTAATAGCGCCTGGGGTTCTTCGCGCGCAAAGTCGCGCGGCGACGTACCGTGGCCTGGCAAGCGCATCGCATCCACGAAGTAGCCTTCGCTCGCCAGCCGCTGCGGGAGTTCCGCGAAGTTGTTGCTCCCGCCGATGAATCCATGCACAAGCACCACCGCCGTCTTTGCGTCTTCCGGCCCAAGCCG
>CAYXRK010000234.1:0-815 GCA_964467615.1 uncultured Nitrospirales bacterium
GAAGGCGAGGGTGAAGGCGAGGGTGAAGGCGAGGGTGAGGGCGAGGGAGAAGGTGAAGGCGAGGGTGAAGGCTGCGCTGCGTCACCCGCCGATCAGCAGCCAATCGTGCCGTTTGCGAATATGGTCGCAGTGGTAGCAGCAGTGCTAATGGCGCGCGGGTTCCGTCGCGGCCGGGTACGCGGAATCACTCCTGACAGAACGCTGTCAGTATGGGTCCTGTAGGCTTTCGGTATTATCGGGTCCACACAACACCGAGGAGAATGAGATGACCCCAGAACAATGCGTTAACAATTTACGTTCCACGAAAGAGTACTTCGACCGGTCGACACGGACACTGACCGAGGCCCACAGCGGGTTCGCCCCCGCCGAGGGCGCGTTCACGGCGGCGCAGCAGGTCGCGCACGTCGCGCAAACCATCGATTGGTTCGTCGAAGGCGCGACGCGGCCGGAAGGCTTCGACATGGACTTCGCTGCGCACATCACAGCGGTCAGCGGTATCAAATCGCTCGCAGAGGCCCGAGCCTGGCTGGATCGCTCGTTCAAAAACGCGGCCACGTGGGCGAAATCGAAAACGGCGCAGGAACTCGCAACACCGCTGCCGCAAGGCCCGATCATGGGCGGCGCGCCAAGGTTCGCAATCATCTCGGCCATCGAGGAACACACCGCCCACCATCGCGGCGCATTGTCGGTGTACTCGCGCCTCCTGGGCTTGACTCCGCCGATGCCCTACATGGAAACAGCGCAAGTTTCGTAACTGCGGACGGGGGGGGACCCGCCCCCCAGGCCCCGGGAACCCCAATAAAAAAAAATAGAAA
>CAYXRK010000234.1:825-6581 GCA_964467615.1 uncultured Nitrospirales bacterium
GACCGGCCTCGAGGACCGGTCTCCCGCTATTCCTACGTATTCGACATTCGAGTTCGATAGCGGTCGGTTGTGGTTGTCAGGAAATCCCGCAACGTCTTCCCGCGCTCTTCCGAGAACGGCGTCTTGAGAAAACGGATGGATCGCACCCGGTCAGGCCGGAACACGCGAAAGTCCTTGCGCAACTCGCACCACGCCACGATGAGCCAGACGACGCCGTAGAACGTAAGGCCGAGCGGCCGCACGATCCGGCGCGTCGCGTTGCCTTGTTCGTCGACGTACTCCAGCCGGATTTTGCGTGTCTCCCGGATCGCGCGGCGCAGATCCGCCAGATCGAATGGCAGTATCAGCCGTTGATGGTCCTTTGGCGCGAGAAGCGGCGTTCCTTCCAGATACCGCCCGACGGTCTCGGGCACGACCGCCTCGACCTTCGACAACACCGATCGCGCCGAGGCCGCAAGTTCGTCGTCCGCCCAGCTCTCGACAATCCGGGCGCCGAAGACGAGCGCCTCAATCTCGTCCCGCGAAAACATCAGCGGCGGCAGATCGTAACCTCGAAGTTCGTAGCCTACGCCGGCCTCGCCCAATATCGGCACGCCCGAACGCGAAAGGTCGTCGATATCGCGGTAGATTGTCCGTTCGGAAACCTCGAGCGCCCGCGCCAACTCCCGCGCCGTTACCGCGCGGCGCTTGCGCCGCAATGAGTCGACTATCCGGAAGAGCCGATCCGCGCGCCTCATGGTGACGTCATTCCCGCTCCCATCGCCTCCACGGCCAACGAAGACCGAGGACTTTTCAAATAGTCCGCGTGCGAGATCAGTTCAGCGGCTTCACGCGCGCGCCGTCCGCCAATTCATTCTTCGGTTCGCCGATGATCGTGTCGCCCGGATTCAGCCCCTCCACGATCTCGGCCCAATCGTCGTTCCGCAAACCGATTGTCACCGGCGTAAGTTTCGCGCGCCGTCCTTCGACCTTGAACACGTGCCACTCATTGTTGCGCCGAATGGTAGATCGGTCCGGCGCCGCCAGCACGTCCTTCGATTCGGCGGTGATGATCTTCACGTCCACGCTCGTGCCGGGCCGCAAACCGGCCTCCGAATTATCGAACGTGATGAGCGTCTTCACACGCTGTTGCTCAACGCCCAACGCCGACATCTTCATGAAGCCCGTCGGAAAAATCCGTTTCACCTCGCCGGCGATCAATTTGCCCATCAACGCCTTTCCAGTAATTTCCACCGGGCCGCCTACGCGTATCGACGCGATTTCCTCGGAAAGCACGTCGCATTCGATCTCAATTGATCCGAGGTCCCCAATGTTGAGAATTGGCGTGCCCGGCGCGAACACGCCGCGATCATCCACAAACTTCTCGATGACCGGCCCCGTCACCGGCGACGCGATTTGTGTCTTCGCGAGGTCACTCTTGAGCATGTCCACTTGGCTTTCGAGCGCCTCGATCTCGGCGAGATGCAATCGGCGCAAGTATTCGTTATCGTCGATGGAGCCCCGCATACGCTGATCCGCGAGCTCAGCCAATTCAAGCGCCTGGCTCGCCGCCGCCTCTTGCGACTCAAGCCGCTTGAGGTCCTCCGCCAGGCCCTTGTACCGCATCTCCGCCTCATCAAAAAACGATTGGCTTACCGCGCCGTCGCCGAGGAGCGTCTGAGCGCGGTCGAACGCCTTCTTCGCTTCGTCGTGATTTATTAACGCCGCCGACCTCGTCTTTCTCGCCACCTCGAGCGAGTTGCGCGCTTCCTGCACCCGCACCGCCGCGGACCGAATGTCCTCTTCCTTCGGCTTCCCGACGTCTACGCCGGTAACTTGTGCCCGCGACTGTTCGACGCGCGCCTCCGCCTGGCGCAGTTGCTGTTCAAGCGCGAACGGATCAATACGCGCGATGACTTGCCCCTTCCTTACTTCGTCTCCGACTTCGAGTTCCAACCGCTCCAACGTTCCCGCGATGGGCATATCAATCACGTACTCGTTGGCCAACCGCGTTTTGGCGTCCTCCGCGACGTATTCGCGCACGGTCGTCACTGTCGGCGAAATCATCTCCACCGGCAACGCTCGTCCGAACAACGAATATGCCGCGCCGCCCACGGCGGCCATAATTACGACAACCCAAATCAAGCGCTTCACGAACGCATCCTTAACTCTACTCCCGTGATTTCAACACTTCGACCAAGTCGAGGCGGTGGATTTTCCCGCGCACCGCCAAGTTGGCGATGACAATGAATAGTATCGTCAAACCGATAGAAACCGTGAACGTCCGCGCTTCGACGTGCAGCGGAAACCGGTATAACTCCGTGTCGAAAAGGGCCGATATGAACCAGCAAATACTGATGCCGAAGGGCATACCCAGGATTAGACCAATCGTCCCGGTCACAAAGTTCTCGTTATACAAGATGCGCCCCACCTCTTCGCGCGAAAATCCGAGAACGCGCAGCGAGGCCAGCTCTCGCTGCCGTTCCGCTAACGAGACGGTGGTCACATTATAAATTACCGAAAGCGCGATTACCGACGAAAAGAAGACCGTCATGAACGTCATGATCTTCATGCTGCGCGATAAGATTTTGCGAAAGTTTTCGTACGACTCCCGCTTCACCTCGACTGATGCCACCGCCGGGATTTTCTTGAGTTCTTCGTTCACGACGGGTTCTAGACCTTCATCGACCCTCATCAAGACCGCGTTCATCGCGAAGCCATGATCGAGCATTCGGCTCAATTCATTGATATTCATATACGCGTTCATGCCAAGGTATTGCTGCGCGATCCCGGAAACGACAATCTCCGATTCCTCCCCGACGCGTTCTATCAGCGGCCGCAACGAAACACGGTCGCCGATTTGGACGCCGAGGCGCCGCGCCAAGGGTTCCGCCAGCACCAACCCCTCGCCTGAGAATGTATTTGGCCGCCCTTCCAAGTCGACGACGTGCTGCAACTCGCCTCGCGCGCGCAGCCCCAATACAACGATGTCTTCCTCCATCCATGCGTTCTTGATCTCGAACGGATACTGCAAGACCGGTTCCGCCCGCCGCACATGCTCGATTCGGGCGAAATCGTGCAGCGCGTCTTTCCCTCGTTCGAGAAATAGGTTGACCTTCACGTCTTCCCGTTGCGTCTTGTTAAACTGATAGTCCAATAGATACTCGATGCTGTCCAACGCGAAGAACCCCACGATCATCAATCCCGCCGAGACCATTACGCCGAACGCGTTGAGGCCCGCGCGAAACCGGCTTCGCGAGACGTTTCGCGCGATCATCTTCCACGTAAAACTCATCCGCCGCCACGCGAAGTCATACCGTTCGAGAAACACTCGACGCGCCGTTCGCGGCGCCTCCGGCCGCATCGACTCCGCCGGATGGATTGCCGCCGCACGGCGTGCCGCCGAGAGCGCCCCCAACACCGCAAACGCGATCGCTATCCCCACGGCACGCACCATGACGTCGGGATACATCGCCGCCCGCAACACCGGGAATTGGTAGAACTCGACGTATAACTGGATCATTTGGTGGGCCAAAATATGGCCGACGACGAACGCGACCAAACAACCGGCTGTCGAAAGCAACAGCGCGAACTGGACGTAGTGAAATCCCACCGCCCAGTTGGAATATCCGTAGGCTTTCATCAGGCCTATCTGCGTGCGCTCGTTCCGCACCATGCGGTTGAGCAGAATCATAATCACGAGCGCCGCCACACCAAGGAAGATTCCGGGCACGACTTTCGACTGGACGCTTAGCCCCTTGATTTCGCTGGACAAGAAATTATTCGAAAGCTGGTCCGCCGCTTTTACCTTCCCGTACACGCCATACCCATCGAGCAGGTCTTCGGCCTGATCGAGTATGCGGCCAAGTTCGTCCGGACTGTCCACCGCTCCGACGATGTCGTTGCACGCGGCTTGCATGTTCTTCGCGCTCTCGGCGAATTCCTCCGTGACCCACAAAATGCCGAAGCGTTCGTTCGAGGGCACCATTTCCTCGATACCGCGAATCATGTACACGTATTCGGGCGATTGCGCCAGCCCCGCAATCCGCAACGTATACCTTTTGCCGTCAACGGTCATGTCCAGCGAATCACCCACGCCAAGATGGTTCATTTGCGCGAACCGCTGGCTCAGGATCACCTCGTCCTCGCCCGATTCCTCAAAGTATCGCCCCTCCAGAATCACAATATCGTCTAGCACGTTTTCATCGTGCGACGGCATCGAAATCATCCGGCCCGTACGGGTCTCCTCGACGCCCTCGATGTCGACCGTCACGTCCTCGACGATGCGACCCCGCACTTGCCGCACCCCGTCCAAGGCCTCGATCTTGAACAACGATGTTCTCGGCGCGCGCTCGACCTTTATCTCGAAGTCCGCCATTCGATACTGCGCGTAGTACGTGTCGCGCGTCAGCAGCAGGTTTCGGTACGCCGTCGCCAACGTGATGTAACACGCGGTGCCGCACATCACCACCGACGCGACCGCAATCGCTTGCCCCCGCGCGTTCACGATCGACCGCAGCATCTTTTTCGTGAGGACGGACACGGCCATTACCAATCCACCTCGTCGACCGAGCGCCTAACGGCATTCTCGCGAATGTCCCGAATGTTCCCGTCTTGCATCCGAATCACCCGGTCCGCCATCTCGCCGATGCTCGCGTTGTGCGTTATCACCACCAGCGTAGTTCCCGTCGCCACGTTCACCGAGTCCAACACGCGCAGCACCGTCTTCCCCGTCGCCACGTCCAGCGCGCCCGTCGGCTCATCGCACAGCAAGACTTCCGGCCTCTTGGCCACGGCGCGCGCAATGGCGACGCGCTGCTGCTCGCCGCCCGACAACTGCGATGGAAAATGGTCCGCTCGCTCGGTGAGATCCACCCGCGACAAGGCCTCAAGCGCGTCCATCGGATTGTTCGAAATTTCCGTCGCCATCTCGACGTTCTCTTTCGCCGTGAGATTCGGCATGAGGTTGTAAAATTGGAATACGAAGCCGATGTTGTTCCGCCGGAACTTGGTAAGCCGCGCGTCGTTGTACCGCGTAAGTTCCTCGTTCTTGAACCACACCTCGCCAGACGTCGCCGGATCCAATCCGCCGACGATGTTCAGTAACGTGCTTTTTCCCGAACCGCTCGGCCCCAGAATCACGACGAACTCCCCCGCGCGGATTTCCAGCGTCACACCGCGCAACGCGGACACGGTGACTTCCCCCATCCGGTATTCCTTCGTAATGTCCCGGATACGAAACAACGATGATCGGCCCGCTTCAACCGCCATGAAAAAATTCCCCTCGCCGTCCGCCTCAACAGGAGCCGATACTATATAGGGCCGGTCACAATCGGCGTCACGCGCTGATTCGGGACATCGCACCCTCGGTTTCCTAAGTCTGCATCGAAATCCCGTTGAAAACTGACGAAGAACAGTATATATTCTGGTATATACCCATCGGAAAAGCTTCATGAAAACCGCAAAAATTTTCAAAAACGGAGGCAGCCAAGCCGTCCGCCTGCCAAAGGATTGCCAGTTTTCAACGGACGAGGTGTGCGTTAGGAAAATCGGCCATCTCGTCATGCTGTATCCTCCAGATAAAGCGTGGGAAATATTCAAACACGGGCTAAGCGAATTTACGCCTGACTTCAATGTCGAGAGAGACCAACGGCCACCGCAGGAACGTCAGCCCCTGTGAGTTCATTCATGCTTGATACGGACGTCTGCGTCGAGCTCATACGCGGTAGAGGCGCGCGCATTGAGCACCGAATGGCCCAATGTGGCCCGGCCGCCTT
>CAYXRK010000235.1:0-6553 GCA_964467615.1 uncultured Nitrospirales bacterium
GACGCCCGTGATCTCGATGGACGGGGGGTATAAGGGCTGGGTGGAGGCGGGGTACGCGATCGAGTCGTAAATTGGTCGGACAAATGCGCGCAACGTCAATTACTCGATTACGATGACGATGACGAAAAACACTTCTACTGAATTTCTCGTTCGGGGCGCTAGAACATGCCGTAAGGATCGAGGTCGATTTTTAGCGCGCATTCTTTTGGCGTGAGGGGCTGGAAGGCGTCGCGGGAGGCGCGGGCCAATGCGTTGAGACGCTTCGGCGATTTCGAGAACGCGCCGAGGTTCCAGCGGTACTTCTTTCTCACGCGGCGCACAGAGGCGGGCGCCGGGCCGAGGAGCTCGATTCCGTGGAACCCGAGCGTTTCGATTTGGCCGCGGACGACACGGTGTAGGATCGCCGATGCGCGTTCGGCCTCGAGCGGGTCTTCCGATTCGATGACGAAGTGGAGCATCCGGCGGAATGGCGGATATCCGGCCTGCTCGCGCAGTTCGATCTCGCGGGCGTAAAAGGCCCAGTAGTCGTGCTGCGCGGCGGCGAGCACGGCGAAGTGCTTGGGCCGGTACGACTGTACGATGACCTCGCCCGGTTTGTCGCCGCGGCCCGCGCGCCCGGCGACTTGCGTGAGGAGTTGGAACGAGGATTCCGCGGCGCGGAAATCGGGGATCGATAAGCCGGTGTCCGCATTGACGACGCCGACAAGCGTGACGCCGGGATAGTCGTGGCCCTTGGCGATCATCTGCGTGCCGACGAGAATGTCGATGCCGCCCTCCGCGAAGCGCCCAAGGATTTTCGCGTGGCCTCCCTTGCCGGAGGTGGTGTCGGCGTCCATGCGCTGGATGCGGGCATCGGCGAAGGTGCGCATGAGGTAGTCCTCGATTTTTTGGGTGCCCGTGCCGAGAAAAATGAGCGGGTTGAAATGACATTCGTCGCACACTTGGGGCACCGCGCGGCGTGCGTTGCAGTAGTGGCACGAGAGGCGCGCGCCTTTCGAGTGGTACGTCATGCTGACTTGGCAATCGTTGCACTGCGACACCCAGCCGCATTGGGGACACAGCACAAATGGCGAATGACCGCGTCGATTGAGCAACAGCACGACTTGCTCGGATCGGGCGATGCGCTCGCGCACTGCCGCCTCGAGCACGCGCGACAACACGGCCTCGCCGCCCACCTCGCGCGTCTCGATTCGCATGTCGACAATTTGGACTTCGGGCAGGCCCGCGTTGGTCGCGCGTTTCATCAGTTCGAGGCGCGTGGACTTGTCGCGTTGCGAGTTGTGGTAGGCCTCGATGGACGGTGTCGCTGAGCCGAGCACGCACACGGCCTGGGCGTTTTGCGCGCGCATGATGGCGACGTCGCGCGCGTGATAGCGGGGCGTCTCGGTTTGCTTATACGAGGTGTCGTGTTCCTCGTCGACGATAATCATGCCGAGGTTGGGGAGGGGCGCAAACACGGCCGAGCGCGCGCCGACGACGATGTTCACCTCTCCTCGCGAGGCCCTGCGCCATTCGTCGAACCGTTCGCCCTGAGAGAGTCCGCTGTGAAGCACCGCGATGCGCGCGTCGAACCGCGCCTTGAAACGTCCGACGGTTTGCGGAGTCAGCGAAATCTCGGGGACGAGGACGATAGCGTCCCTGCCGAGATCGAGGACGTGTTGGATGGCTTGCAAATAGACCTCGGTCTTCCCCGAGCCGGTGATCCCGTGCAGCAGGAATGTCTCGTAGCGACCGGCATCGACGGCCGAATCGATTGCGTCTAATGCGAACCGTTGTTCGTCATTGAGCGCGTGCGGCGTGGATGCGCCCGACGCTGCGCCACTGGGCGAGCGATATATCTCGCGCTCTTCGCGGCGGATTAGGCCCTTGGTTTCGAGCGCCCGAAGGACGGCGGCGTCCGCGCCGTGGGTATCGTACAGCGACGTGGCGGGCCGTTCCGTTTCGCCGTGAAGCAGCGCGAGGTAGACGGCCGCTTGCTTCGGCGCGCGCCGTTGCAGGGCGGCGATGTCGGCGGTGGCGGGGACGCGATCCTCGATCAATACCGCCCAGGTTTCCGTGCGAATCGAGACACCGGATTCGGCGGCGCGTGATTCAGCGATCAGGATACCGCGCCGCACAAGAGATTGGAGCGTGTTGCTGAGCGCCGTTGCGCCCGCCGCCTTGGCGAGCTGGCGCTCGGTCAGGGGGCCGTGTTTGTGCAGCGCGGCGATGATCGCGCGCTGTTTATCGGTGTAGCGGCCGCCGCCTAGCGCGTCGAGCGCGAGCGTGTAGACCGAGGTCGAGCGGGTGTGCGATCCCGCCGGCGCGGCGCATTGAAGCGCCTCGCCGAGCGAGCAACAGTAATACTCGGCGATCCAGGCGCAGAGATCGAGCATGGCCGGAGAGAACGTGGGAGACGTGTCCGGAAAATCGATAATCGACTTTGCGTTCTCGACGGGACAATCGTCGCGCAGCCGGACGACGTATCCCGTCTCGATACGCCGTTGAATCGGCACGAGAGCGCGCATCCCGGGCGCGGCGCGAGCGGCCAGCGACGCGGGCACCGCGTAGGTGAAGAGGGTATCTACCGGGAGCGGAAGCGCCACATCGGCGAAACGACGAGGCGCCACGGCGTTACTCTCTCAACTCGACGTCCCAGTAGGCCGCGTCGACGAACCGCTGCCAGCTCGAGATGCCGGACGCGGGCACGCGCGCGCCGAAGCGCGGCAGCCACGTGGGCTTGACCGGTTTGCGCAGAAGCGGCATACGGGCTTCGTCGGGTGTTCGATTGGCTTTGCGGACGTTGCACTTCACGCAGGCCAAGGCGAGGTTCTCCCAGGTGTCGCGTCCGCCCTTGGAGCGCGGCACGACGTGGTCGATGGTAAGCTCGGTCCTGGCGAAGCGCTTGCTGCAGTATTGGCACGTGTTCTTATCACGCTCGAAAATATTGCGGCGAGAGAACCGGACGTCCTGGCGGAAGTAACCGCTGAATCCGACCAGGATGATTACTTCCGGGATGCGTACTTGCATGGTCGGCGTGTGAATATAGCGCCCGTCGATCTTCGCGGCGGAAAGCTCGCACCAATCCTCGAAATCGTAGAGCGTGTAGTCCTTGGGATGGACGGCGCGCGCGTAGCCCTGATAAAGCAAGGCGATCGCGCGGCGGACGGTCGCGACATTGACCGCTACCCAGGACTTGTTCAGAACGAGTACGTGGCCTTCGATCATGGTGTATCACGCTCCCATGCGCACGATATCCGCGCGGCACGGCGAAGTGAAGAGTATAGGAAGCGTGCTAAACCGAGTCAAATTAGCATGTTAGGGCGATCTAACAATCCGATCAATCACCGGGTGTCAGGCGGTCGGCCGCCAGCGCGCACCGAAACCCGACCGTCGTCAGTTGTGTTTCGGGGAAAAGCCCCTTGCGCGCCATCGTTCGCAGTTCGGGGGCCTTGGAGTGCCACGAACCGCCCCGCACCACCCTGCGCACGGCGCTGCTCTTGGTGTTGTCTCCGTCGGTTATTTCGGGCCGGTACGGGGCAAAGCCATCGAGCACCCATTCGAAGACGTTGCCCGCCAAGTCGTTCACACCGTCGGGCGAGCGGCCGGAGTCGTGCATGGTCACCATGGATGGCATGCCCAAATAGTCGCCGAAGTTGCAGCGGGTCGTATCGGGCTCGAGATTGCCCCAGGGGTACAACCGGTTTTCGCGCCCCCTCGCGGCGAACTCCCACTGTTTCTCGCTGGGGAGGTCCTTTCCCGTCCATCGCGCGTAGGCGCGGGCGTCGTCCCAGGTCACGCCCGTTACAGGTTGGCGCAGTCCGTTCAGTTCCGGGTCGCGCCAGAATTTCGGCTCGGGATGATTAGTCTGTTCGATGAATTTCGCGTAGTCGCCGACCGTGACCGGGTACCGATCGAGGTAGAACGGCCCGACCTGGGTTTCGAATTGCGGGGCCTCTTCACGAACGTCGCTGAAACCCATCAGAAAGTTGCCTCCCTCGAGATAGACCATGTCTTCGGTGGATACCGCTTCGGCGCCCTCGGCGGCGGACTCGACGAAGGTCCTGCGGCGGTAGGATTCGTCGTATGCCGTTTTCAGTGCGTCATGAAATTCCCGCGCCGACTGCCACCGGCGCTCTTTTTCCATGTTCAACGACTTATCGACGACCGCGACAACGGAGGGCGCGATGTCGGTACGCGCGTCCATCAACGAGATTTGCTCGTCGATCGGTGTACGCAACGTCAACAGCTCACGCAAGATGAGGCCCACGGAATAGAGGTCGGCGCGAAAATCCACGGCCTGATGCCGATGTTGCTCGGGTGCGGCGTAAGCGACGGTACCGACCAACTTTTTCGGCTTGTCCGGCGAAACGACGGCTTCCGCGGCATTGTCTTCTTCGGCGACGGCCAAGCCGAAGTCGAGCACTTTAACGCGTTCTCCGGATAACAGCATCACGTTTTCGGGCTTGAGGTCCCGATGCACGACATATCGGTGGGCATATTCCAACGCGAGGAGTATCTTCAACGTGAGATCGATGGCCAGCCTGACCTCGACCAATTTGCGCGCGTTGCGGTTTCGGCGCAGGTACGCGCGAAGCGGAGCGCCCTGCAAGAATTCCATGGACAGATACAAGACGCCCTCGGCGGTGGAGCTCACGTCGTGGACCGAGACGATGTTTTCGTGCCGCAGCCGCCGCGCGATTTGGGCCTCCCTGATGAATAGCTGCTGGCCTCGCTGGGTGGACAACGTTCTGGGGTTCATGAATTTGAGCGCGACCGCCTCGTCGATGAGATCGTCGTGGGCCTTGTACACGACACCCATGCCGCCGCGGCCAATCTCGAGATCGATTACGTAGCGGTCGGCAACGCGGTCCCCGGTCTTGAAGCGCAATTCGGCGAGGGGGTCGTTGCCGGACATGATGGGGACCTGCATGGGCGCGCCACAACCGAAACAGACCCCACTCCTGCCTTGCACAGTGGATGGCACCAGTACGCGCAATCCGCAGTGAGTACACGTGACTTGGATCATGCTGATCCGGATCCCCTACGAGAGTCGCAACAAAGCGGGAAATCGTAACATTTCGATGATCGGCCCTCAACGACTCGGGGGAGACACGACTCGGGGGAGATCGTGAATAGCACGAGCCAGGATTCGGGCTAGTGTTGACACCCCCCGTGCCTCAACTTACAATATCGGCGCGGTAGGACGGCAACGGAGCGATTCAACGCACGGCATGAAGCAATCATTACTAAAACTGGTCGACGTGATTCTGGAACGGCTGCAAACCCAGCCGGGGTTGCACCAGTCCGAGCGCGGACTTCGCACGTGGTTGGCGCGGCAGGGCTACACCCCCCGCGATATCGATGCGGCCCTGGTGTTGGTTCGGCCACGGATCGAGTCGGCGCCGCAGGTGATGGAATTGGGCCCCGGCGTTGTTCGTCAGCTATCACCCTACGAGCTCTTCAAATTATCTCCTGAGGCCCGCGCGGCACTCGCCCGTCTGGAGATTTATCAGTTGATCGACCCCGTCGAACGGGAAATGATTCTCGACCGGCTTGACCATGTCGAGGGCGAAGTCGGTATTCAAGAACTCGATTATCTGGTCAGTTGGGTAGTCGGCTCGAACCGGGACACCGAGCACCAACAGACGATAGGTTCTGTTATCGAGGGGAAGGGCAGGACCCTTCACTAGACTGGCGTTGTGTTCACTTTCGACGCCCTGCCCGGATGGGCGGGGCGTCGTTGTCATGTTAGTAAGGCCCCGGCGCGAGCGGCCGGGCCGGGAAGGCCCGTTACGTGAAACTGGTTATCGTAGAGTCGCCCGCGAAGGCGACCACCATCGAGAAATTTCTGCCGCGCGACTACAAAGTCGTCGCGAGTTATGGCCATGTCCGCGATCTGCCGAGCTCCGCGAGCGAAATCCCGGCGAAGTACAAGAGCCTCCCCTGGTCGCGTCTCGCGGTCGATGTCGAGAACGGATACGAACCCATTTACGTCGTCAGCATGGAAAGTAAAAAACGCATCGCCGAACTGAAGAAGATGGTCAAGGAAGCCGACGAGGTCATCCTCGCCACGGACGAAGACCGCGAAGGCGAATCCATTAGCTGGCATTTGATCCAGGCGCTCGAGCCCAAGGGGCCCGTGAAGCGGATCGCATTTCACGAGATCACCAAGCAAGCAATCCTCGACGCGCTGGAGCATCCGCGCGAAGTCGATCAGCAACTCGTCAACGCGCAAGAGAGCAGGCGCATTCTCGATCGCCTTTTCGGATACGAGCTCTCGCCGTTACTGTGGCGGAAAGTCCGGCCGAAACTCAGCGCGGGCCGGGTGCAAAGCGTCGCAGTGCGGTTCGTCGTCGAGCGCGAGGAAGAACGCAAACGCTTCGTCGTCGCGGAATACTGGGGCATCGAAGCCGCGCTCGAGGCCGACGGCGTCAATTTCAGTGCGACGCTCACGTCATTGGACGGAAAACGGATCGCGTTGGGCAAGGATTTTGATCCGAACAACGGCCAACTCACCGCCGAACGCAACGCGAGGACCGGCAAGGCCAAGGCCGACAGCATCGTCTGGCTG
>CAYXRK010000236.1:0-6534 GCA_964467615.1 uncultured Nitrospirales bacterium
GGTGATGAAGGTCCCAGTTGAACTGAATTTCTGGACGCGGTCATTGAAGGCGTCGGCTACGTAGACATTGCCCGAGGCGTCCAGCGCGATGCCCAGGGGTTGACCAAATTCTCCGTCGGCGGTCCCGGGCGTCCCCCACTTAGTGATGAAGATCCCCGTTGAACTAAATACTTGGATCCGGTTATTTAACTGGTCAGTGACGTAGACGTTGCCCGAGGCGTCCACCTCAACCCAGGTGGGAGCTATGAACTGGCCATCGGAGGTTCCGTTCGTTCCCCACTTGGTGATGAAGATCCCCGTTGAACTGAATTTCTGGACGCGGTCATTGAAGATGTCGGCTACGTAGACGTTGCCCGACGCGTCCACCGCGACGCCGACGGGACTATTGAACTGGCCGTCGAGGCCCCCAGGCGTTCCCCACTTCGTGATGAAGGTTCCCGTTGAGTCGAATTTCTGGATGCGGTTATTGTTTCCGTCCGCGACAAAGACGTTGCCCGAAGTGTCCACAGCGACGCCGTATGGACTATTGAATTGCCCGTCGGCGCTCCCGAACGTCCCCCACTTGGTAACGAAACTGTAGCTCTCTCCGTGCGCCGCGCCGGCGCCGAAGAATAGTGCGGCGATTATCCATGCGGTAGCGCCCGACCTCCGCAGGCGATCGGGCCCAGCGCTGTCTTCCTTCCGACACACCACCATCCTTAACGACGTTGCATTGATCATGGCGCACCCCTTCCAGCCCCTTCCGAGTTGAATGGCCACGCCGAAAATCCCCAAAGTCCCCCACCATCATCCGAATCCTGTTAATCCTGTCCAAACGCTAGGTCGTCAATAGTCCGAATCACTATCCTAGGGCGCGATTTTGCGCCTTTCCTACGCGTGTAGCAAGCGTTCCCCGCCCGCACACACCCAAAAGACACCTCAACGCGCCGCGTTAGGGAACTTGGTGCGCACTGACGGCGTTATTCGCGTCGTTCCCATCGATTGGGCTCACATTCCTCCGCGCCCTTTGCGTCTTGGCGAGAGAATTTCCCCTGTCGAAAAATCCGATTGCGGCCTCTAAAACCAGCCCTTTTTCGAAAAAATAGGTCAACAATCTTGGCTCTATATATAGGGGGTGTTCTCTCTCCGCCCTCGGTGGCTTTCGTGCCTTTGTGGTGGTGCTTCCAAAACTCGAAAACCTAGAGAGGGTTGTTTCTCCAGGAAGAAAAAATGGCCGGAATCCCTACTTTCTCTTTGATAAGAGAAAGTAGCAAAGAGAAACCGATGGTGTCGGGGCAGATGTCGTGGGCGAGTTTGCGGATCACTACGGGTGGGAGAAGGAGATCTCGCAAAAGACGCAAGGGAGGCCCAAGTC
Source organism: uncultured Nitrospirales bacterium (assembly GCA_964467615.1). GTDB lineage: Bacteria > Hydrogenedentota > Hydrogenedentia > Hydrogenedentales > CAYXRK01. The sequence goes on from CAYXRK010000236.1 coordinate 1,355, forward strand.
TGGAAGGTGTTCATGGCTCGACACCCTCAGAGGATGTGAATAAATGCGAACTGAACAAGAACCGCTCAAGCCCTCCCTTTCCCGCATCCTTCGACACCCTCAGGACGAACGGGAAAGGGAGGACTTGAGCTTGCCGTTCGGTCAATTCGGGGCGTGGGCAAACTCGCATCGAAAACGCTTCATCGATTTTTTCACACGCTCTCACCATGAGCGAAGGTGGGGCGTCGCGCTCATGGTTCGACAGGCTCACCATGAACGGGGCAGGGGTTTTACCGCTGCTTCGGCTACTGCTCGGCGTTCATCCAGTAGTCGAGAAGATCGTGGAGGATATCGTCGAGGGTGTGTTCGCGGCGCCAACCGAGTGCTTCGAGTTTGGCGGGGTCGCCGTAGAGTTCGGGGGTGTCGCTTGGGCGGGCGCGGGCGGGATCGGTGTGGACCTCGGCGCGGATGCTTGCGAGGGCGATGAGTTTGTCGAGGGCGTCGCCGATGCGGGCGGCGCTGCCGGAGCAGATGTTGTACGCCTCGCCGCGTTGGCCGTGTTCGGCGAGCAGCGCATAGGCGCGGACGACATCCTCGACGTGCGTGAAGTCGCGCTTGGCGTCGAGGTCGCCGGTCTCAATGACGGGACGGGCCTTGCCGAGGGCGATACGCGCGAGCTGACGAGCAAAGCTCGAGAGCGCGAACTGATCGGACTGGCCCGCGCCGGAATGGTTGAAGGGGCGCGCGCGGACGGCGTCGAGACCTTGCGCGGCCGCGTCGACGCAAAGGCGTTCTCCGAAGGCTTTGCTTCTTCCGTAGGGGTCGGCGGCGTTGAGCGGGTGGTCTTCGCGCAGGGGCATGGACGCCGGTGGGCCGTATGCCGCGCTGCTGCTGGCGAAGATCAGGCGCGGGCGGCATTGCAGCTTGAGGATCGCGCGGACAAGATTCGCCGTGCCGACGACGTTGACGCGATTCACTTCGAAGGGACGAGAGACGGCTTGGGGCACGAACGAAATCGCCGCGAGGTGAAACACGTGGGTGATGTCGCCGGATTCGGCGAGCGCGGCGCCGACTTGATGGGCATCGGTGATGTCGCAAGGAACCGCGAGAGGAGAATCAACGTCAGCGGAGTGGGCGAGGCGGACTACTTCCCATCCAATCGATTCGAGGTGGCGGCCAAGGTAGCGGCCGACGAAGCCGTTCGCGCCGGTGATGAGGGCGCGGCGGGTCATGCTCTCGGTTTCGCGGGCTCGACCTCGCGCGCGACGCGTTCGAGATCGGCGTCGGTCATTTCCTCGATGAGCTGCTCAAATGTAATCGTCGGGGTCCAGCCGAGTTTTTCGCGCGCTTTCGAGGAGTCGCCGAGCAGGCGGTTGACCTCGGCGGGGCGCAGGTACTTGGGGTCCTCGACGACGTGGGACTCCCAGTCCAATCCGGCGCGGGCGAACGCGACTTGGCAGACCTCGCGCACGGTGTGCATGTGGCCGGTGGCAATGACGTAGTCGTCCGGCGTTGGTTGCTGGAGCATGAGCCACATGGCGCGGACGTAGTCGCGTGCGTGGCCCCAATCGCGGCGGGCGTCGAGGTTGCCGAGGCCGAGGTTGGTCCGCTGGCCGTGTTTGATGCGGGCGACGCCGTCGGTGATTTTGCGCGTGACGAACTCGCGGCCTCGGCGGGGCGATTCGTGGTTGAACAGGATTCCGGAGACGGCGAACATACTGTAGCTTTCGCGATAGTTGACGGTGATCCAGTGGGCGTAGACCTTCGCGACGCCGTAGGGGCTGCGGGGATAGAAGGGCGTCGCTTCGTTTTGCGGGGAGTGCGGTGTTTCGCCGAACATCTCGCTCGAGGAGGCCTGGTAGAACCGCATGTCCTTGTTGACGAGGCGGACGGCCTCGAGCATTCGCGTAACGCCGAGGGCGGTGACGTCCCCGGTGAGGATGGGCTGGTTCCAAGACGCCGGGACGAAGGACTGCGCGGCGAGGTTGTACACCTCGTCCGGGCCGACATCGTCGAGCGTTTTGATGAGCGAGGTTTGGTCGGTTAGGTCGGCCTGATGCAGGTATAGGCGATCGCGGATGTGACGGATGCGAGAGAAGGTTTCGGAGCTCGAGCGGCGAACGAGGCCATGCACGTCGTAGCCTTTGTCGAGCAGGAGTTCGGCGAGGTAGGAGCCGTCCTGGCCGGTGACGCCCGTGACGAGAGCGGTCTTCGAATGGGTTTCGGTCATGAGCTAAATGCTGCCCTTGTCGATGGACGCGGCGGCTTGGCGCGCGAGGGCGCGGACGGCTTCGATGAGCGGACCGAAGCGGGCGTCTTTGGTGAGGCCGTGGTGGTAGCGGTAGTAGATTTGCTGGAGCACGACGGCGAGTTTAATGATCGCGAAAACGTAGTACCAATGGAGGTTGGAGACGTCGCGGCCGGAGCGCGCGCCGTAAACGTCGGCGAGTTCGCGGCGCGTGAGGCTGCCGTCCTCGTCGGTGATGAAGCAGCGCGAGGTGGAGACGGTGTCGCGTTCGTCGGGGTTGACCCAATAGCTGAGCGCGACGCCGAGATCGAACAGGGGATCGCCGATGGTGGACATTTCCCAATCGAGCACGCCCACGACCTTCGAGAGGTCGTCCGCGCCGAGGATGAGGTTGTCGAATTTGTAGTCGTTGTGGATAAGGACCGCGCCGAGGTCGCCGGGCAGGCCGGCGCGGCACCACGCGAAGACCTCCTCGAGATGTTCGACGTCGTGCGTTTTCGATCCGGCGTAGCGCTTGTGCCAGCCCTCGACTTGGCGTTCGATGAAGGGGCCTTCCTTGCGCTGCAACGACTCGAGGCCAACGGCGCGCCAATCGAGCGCGTGGAGATCGGCGAGGGTCTCGAAGATGGAGCGGCAGGTGCGACTGACGAGTTCGGGCGTGATCTGCATGCCGGCGGGTTTGTCGCGCCGGAGAATGACGCCGCGTATGCGCTCCATCGCGTAGAACTTCGCGCCGATGACGGACTCGTCCTCGCAGTAGACGAGCGGTTTGGGCGCGGGCGGGAAAATAGGGTGGATCGCCGCGAGGATGGTGTGTTCGCGGCCCATGTCGTGCGCGGCCTTCACCTTGCTGCCGAACGGCGGCCTGCGCAGGACCATCTCACGAGCACCGATGCGCACGGCGTAAGTGAGGTTCGAGTGGCCGCCGGGGAACTGCTCAATGGCGAACGCGCCGTCCGAGATGCCAAGCGCTGAGCGGAGGTACGGCTCGAGTTTCGCGACGTCGAGTTCTTCGCCCTCGCGCACCGGCGCGGTGCGGTCTAGCAATTCAGGCATGAATCATCTCTCTTTCGCGGGTTGGCTTCGTGATGACGGCGAAGAATAGCAAAGACGCGCAGGTTTTTGAATGGTGTCTGGTCCATTTTGCGAGGGCGGAAGTGCTTCGATAGTACCAGCGGAACACTGCACCGGCCTCGCCGAGGGGGGAAATACCGTAGCTCCGCCGCTGGCGGAGTTGGCCCGCGCGAAACAAAGCGCAACACGGACCTACCCTGGGTAACACGCCCGCCGCACCCCAACCGTACGCTGAAGGCGCGACAGCACTGCACGAACATTGAAACAGTGGATATGCAAAGGTACGATGCTGATCTCACCATCTGTCATAGGGAGCGGAATTCCATGGCGCGGGACGAACCGAAGATAGGTCAGAAGATCGGCAACTTTGAGATCGTCAGGGAACTTGGCCGCGGCGCCATGGGAATAGTGTACAAAGCCAATCAGGGCACCATGAATCGGTTCGTCGCGCTAAAGATACTTTCCGGCGCGCTCGCCGGCGATCAAGCCTACATTCGCAGGTTCCATCGCGAAGCGCAGGCGGCGGCCCGTCTGAACCACCCGAACATCATTACCATCCACGATCAAGGCGAGGCCGCGGGTTTTCATTACATCGCCACCGAATACGTCACGGGAACGACCCTTACAACGCAAATCAGACGTGTGGACAATTGGACGTTTCGGGCGCGCTCGACGCAGAAAACGTCTGATTCACGGTGTGGAGAGATGTCACACTGATTTCACTAAAGCACGTAAGCGAGGTGAGGGATTGATTTGTTGCGAAAACTGGTATTGGAGTGAAGTCGTTCCAGATACTCCGACAGTCGAGGGAGGCCGTAATGCGCGTACACCACATTTCCAAATGCGTGTCGACGTTGCTTGTCGTCGCTGTATTGATCGCCCTGGCCGGATGCTCACAGCCCGGTTCCGAACCGGATCTGTCCATCTCGCCTGCGTCAATCACCCCTAATGTGGAAGATTCTGAGAACGGAGAAGGCGATGGCAAGCGAGAAGGCGAAGACGAAACGAAAATCTTCGTGCTGCCGGGCGATGTGCCACTCGAGATGGTCAGGATTCCAGCCGGCACGTTCATGATGGGAAGTCCCTCAAACGAAGAGGGCAGGTTCGATAGTGAGACCCAGCACCGGGTGACGTTGACCAAGGGATCCTGGCTGGGAAAGTACGAAGTGACGCAGCGGCAGTGGGAAGCGGTAATGGGGAACAACCCTTCAAAGTTCAAGGGTGACGACTTTCCAGTGGAGCAAGTGTCGTGGAATGATTGCCAGGAGTTTATCCGGAAGTTGAACAGCCAAGGCGAGGGGCTGTTTAACTTACCCACGGAAGCGGAGTGGGAGTACGCGTGCCGTGCGGGGAGCACCTCGGCCTACAGCTTCGCCCGGGAGGCGACCAATTTGGGGAATTATGCCTGGTTTTCGGAGAACTCTGAACAAAGCACGCACCCTGTAGGACTAAAGAAGCCGAACTCGTGGGGCCTGTACGACGTGCACGGAAACGTTTGGGAGTGGTGTGCGGACTGGTATGGGGACTACCCATCGGGCGCAGTTACGGATCCGAAGGGCGCCTCATCGGGATCGGTCCGGGTGCTTCGGGGCGGCTCGTGGTTCTTCATCGCGAGCACCTGCCGCTCCGCCAAGCGCTACTACTTCTACCCGACGAACTCGAACCTCAACTACGGGTTCCGGGTTACGCGTTCCGTTTCCGCCCGCTAGTTATGGTTTACTTTTACTCTTTGTATTCTCTCGTTCCCAAGTTCCACTTGGGAACGCACTTGCCCGCGAAGCTGTGCTTCGCAGCCTCGAAGCCAGCCTACTCCGCCCCCGGCAGCCCCCCATAAGCGCTAACTTGTTTTGTTGGCGAAGCATCGGTCGGTCTGGAGACG
>CAYXRK010000237.1:0-6368 GCA_964467615.1 uncultured Nitrospirales bacterium
TTCGCCGTCGTTCCCGCTCCGCCGTCATTCCCGCGAAGGCGGGAATCCAGAGATGAGGCAAGTTGGCTCCGACACTTCTGGATTCCCGCCTTCGCGGGAATGACGAGATGTAGCGGAGAGCTCCATGCCGGAGGTCATTTGGTTTGCGTCACTTCGATTCATATCTTCATCCGGCAAGTGCCGTTTTTGTAGATGGGTGTTTCGGTGACTTCGACTTCGAGGTCTTTCGGGCCGGCGGACAGTTTCGTACCGGAGCGGGACACGGCCCTGTCCACGCGCGCGAGTCCGACGCCATGCCCCACCGACGGCCCGAATGTGCCGCTGGTCACGACACCGACGACCTCTCCCCCACGCTTTATTTCCATGCCGTGGCGTGGCGCGCGGCGCGAATCCGTCTTTATAGGCACGAGTACCCGATAGCCGCCTTGATCGCGTTGCGACTCGAGCGCCGACTTCCCGACGAACTCGGTGTCCCACGCGATGTAACTTTCCATGCCCGATTCGAGCGGCGAACAGGACTCATCGAAATCTTGTCCGGAAAGGCAATAGCCCACTTCGGTGCGCAACGTATCGCGCGCGCCGAGACCGGCGGCTTTGACGCCGTCCATCGCGAGGAAAACGTTCCACGCTTCGGCGGCTAGTTCGTTGGGCATGAAGAGTTCGTAGCCAAGCTCGCCGGTGTAGCCGGTGCGCGATAGCAACACCGCGTGGCCGCGCCACGTCGTCCAGATACAGTTGAAGTATTTGAGCGTTTCAGCTTCCTTGAATCCCGCGCGCATGACGCACTCGCGCGACTTCGGCCCTTGCACGTCGATCTTGGCGGTCTCGAATGAGAGGTGTTGGATGCCGGGATGGCGAGAGCAAAGGCGGTCGGTGACGTGCTCGAGCGGGCCCGCGTTGGTCACGATGAACAGTTCGTCGTCAGCCATGCGGAACGTGATGATGTCGTCGACGATGCCGCCGTTGTCATTTAGAATCGCGCCGTAGCGGCAGCGGCCCACGGGGACTTTCGATGTATCTGTGATGATCTCGGCGTCGAACGCGGCGATGGCGTCGTAGCCCAACACGCGGTACTCGCCCATGTGCGAACAGTCGAACAGCGAGACGTGGGCGCGCGTGTGTTCGTGTTCCTCGACGATGCCTGTGAATTGGACGGGAAGCGCCCAGCCGTTGAAGTCGACGACTTTCCCGCTGAGCCGGACGTGCTCATCGTAGAGTGGGGTCTTGTGCATCGAATTCGCCTTGGAGCCGGATCGAGGGCGCTGGCAGATCAGCCGGCGAGGCTCTGGGACTTGGGGGTGTCCGAACCGCTTTCGGTTGAACTGCCGTTTGATCCGGCGCTCGCGCGTTTCGGCACGGCCTTTTTGGGGAGCTTTCGGGCGGCGGCGATTTCGATGATCTCGCTTTGGCGGACGCCCGCGGCTTCGCGAAGTTCGACGAAGCATTGGTCGAAGAATTTGTTGAAGCGGGCGGCGTCGGGCGCGGCGGCGCTGTCGGCGACGAAGCCGAAATGGATGCGTTGGTTGTAGCTGAACACGGCCATGTTGAGGCCCATGCCGGGCGCGACGGGCACAAGCGGGTAGTGCGCGAGCATTCGGTTGCCGAGCATGTAGAGGGGAATCTGCGGTCCGGGCACGTTGGTGCAGACCATGTGCAGTCCGGGACTCGGCATTGCGAGGCCGAGCACGCCTTGCAGCGGCGCGGCAAATGCCGCGCCGCCCAACGCCGCCTGCACGGGAGGAAGCGCGCCGGCCCAGGCGTGCATGAAGAGGTTCAGGCCGTCCGCGACGCGGTGCTTTTTCAGGATCGAGGTGCGCTCGGTGACGGCGCGCATGCGCTCGACGGGGTCTTCCATGCCGAGAGGCACATCGACCGGGAGGACCGATACACGGTTGCCCAGTGTGCCGCGTTCGTCTTCGCGGCGGACGCTTACGGGGACCATGACGCGCAGTGTGTCGCGCTTGCGGATGCGCTTGCCGTGGAGCGTCATGTAGCGACGGACCGCGCCTCCGAGCGCGGTCAGGATGACGTCGTTGACGGTGCCGCCGAGTTCGCTGCGGATTCCTCGGGCGTCGGCGAAGGAGCATGCGCTCCAACTCAACTTGCGTTTGCCCGATAACGAACGCGAATTGAAGGGAAGCCGGGGCACGGGTTTCAGCAAATCGCGCAGCACGCCGGGCAATTCGCGCATGGCGTCGACGAGTTGGCTCCCGCGGAAGCCCTTTGCGTAGTTGAGCAAGTTGTTCTGGAGTTCGGTGGCGTTCTGGAGTTGATCGACGACATTTCCCCAGAGCGCGTCCACGAGGACTTTACTCGAGTCCGGCGCGGGCGCGGGTTCATAGGGCGGCGCTTCGATTGGCTTGGGATCGGGGGTCGGATCCAGGATCACGCTCAGCAGCGCCGCGCCGGAGACGCCATCGACCATGCAGTGGTGTACGAGCCAGACGACGGCGGTGTTTCCGTTCTCGAGCCCCTGAACGACGTAGACTTTCCACAGCGGCTTGCTGCGATCCATCATGCCGGCAAACAACTTTGCTGCGACCCGGCGCAGTTGCGCCTCTGATCCGGGCGCGGCGAGACGGACCGGCACAACGTGATTGTTGATGTCGAAATCGGGGTCGTCTTCCCAGGTGGGATGGCCGATGTTGTACGGCGCGAAGATAACGCGCTGGCGGTACCGCGGGATCAAGTGCATCTTGGAATTCAGGTCGCGCTTGAGGGCCTCGATGTCCAGTTCGCCTTCCAGAATTGTCGTCGCGCCGATGTGCAGGGGCGCTCGCTCGTTCTCGAGGTACAAGAACGAGGCGTCGAGCGAGGTCAGCCGATGGTTGAGTTCCGGCGCTCCCATAGTCTAGATTCCCCAATCCGCTTCTTTGCGCACTATCCGAACCAACTAGTATACCGAATGCGGGCGCGGAATTCCGCTCCGACCGCTCGAACTCCGAGGACCTCGGTCCGAGGCCAAAAAGAGGGAACCTGTTATGCGCGCACGTGTAGTGCTGGGGATTTTTCTGGCCGCAAGTTGGGCGGGACAGGCCGGAGAGCCGGTGGACCTGCAGGCGGTGACCGATATTCGGTACGAAGGTTTCCACAACTCGCACGTCATGGACACGATCCAGCATTTGACGGATGAGATCGGACCGCGACTCACCAATTCCCCGCAACAGCGCGAGGCAGCAGAATGGTGCCGCACGCAACTCGAGGACTGGGGCCTGAAAGACGCCGCGCTCGAGACCTGGGGCGAGTTCGGGCGGGGCTGGTCGTTTGACCGCTGCGCGGTACACCTGCTGAAGCCGCATGCGATTCCGCTGATCGCGTTGCCGAGGGCATGGACACCGGGAACGGAGGGGCCCGTGCGCGGACTTTGCACGCGCGTCACCATCAAGACCGAAGAGGACATGGAGAAGTACAAGGGGACGCTGAACGGGAAAATCGTGCTTGCGGACGAGCCGCGCGATCCGAAACTCGACACGGACCCGGCGTTCACGCGGCACAGCGTTGACGACCTCTGCGCGCTGGAGGAGTTCAAAATTCCGTCGGAAAGTGATGCCAATCGGCGCGAGGAGGGCCTGAAGGCTTGGAAACTCGGTAAGAAGCGCGGCGAGTTTTTCCGGGCGGAAGGCGTGCTGGCCGTGATCGAACTGAGTTCGCGCGATGCCGGCGTCGTGCGCGTGATGGGCGTAAGCGCGTACAAGGCCGGAGAGGCCTCCGGCCCGACGATCCTCACGATGGCGGCGGAGCACTACGATCGCTTGGTGCGGTACGTCGATGACGAGCAAGAGGTGGAATTGGAGATCGACGTTCACGCGCAGTTCCACGAAGAGGACCTCACGGCGCAGAACGTCGTCGCCGAGATTCCGGGACATTCGAAGCGTGGCGAAGTCGTCATGCTGGGCGGGCATCTCGATTCGTGGCACGGGGGAAGCGGCGCGACGGACAATGCGGCGGGCGTGTCCGTGGCGATGGAAGCGGTGCGCATCTTGAAGGCGATTGACGCGAAGCCCAAGCGGACGATCCGGATCGCGCTGTGGACCGGCGAAGAACAGGGGCTGCTGGGCTCGCGCGGGTACGTCGAGAAACATTTCGCGTACCGCCCGAAGGACGACCCGAGCGAGGAAGAGATTCCACGGTTCTATCGTGAGCCGAAATGGCCGCTGACGACCCGGCCCGAACACAAAAATCTATCGGCCTACTTTAATCTGGACAACGGCAGCGGGAAAATTCGCGGCATCTATTGCCAGGAAAATGCGGCCGTACAACCGATTTTCGACGCATGGCTCGCGCCCTTCGCGGACCTCGGCGCGACGACGACGACGCTGCTGAACACGAGTTCGACCGACCATGTGCCGTTCGATGGCGTCGGCCTTCCGGGATTTCAGTTCATCCAGGACCCGTTGGAGTATGTAGCGCGCACGCACCACTCGAACATGGACGTGTTCGACCGCATCGAGCGCGATGACCTCATGCAGGCGGCCGTCATCATGGCGTCGTTCGTCTACAACGCGGCAATGCGCGATGAGATGATGCCCAGAAAGCCGTTCCCCAAAAAGCCGGAAGAGAAGAAGCCCGAGGAGAAGAAGGAGTGATCGGCGAGTTCAAGAAAAGACTGTCGGCGTCAAGGCTAGACGCGCGCTGTCTGAGATTCCGGCGTCAATTCATAGAGCGCTTCCGGAGCGAAGTCCGCTCCATTCGGCCAGACGACCGTCCCGCAAATGGGATCAAGGGCCGCGCACGTGAAGTAGTTCGGGTCTTTCAGCGGCTCAAAAATCGGACCGTCAAGCAGCGGTTCCAAATCCACGATCTTTCTGGTTCCGTCGTTAAAGACCAGGTCCAGAGCGTGAGCACCGCAAATTTTTACATCGGTAATTCGCATTATCATAGCGCACCCTCAGTCGAGTATACATGGCGCGGGCGATCGACGGGCGCTATACTTGCCGCAGTTGTGGCGAGAGGAGTTGCCGTGTTTCCGAAGGGTCTGGGTAGTCTCGGTGATATCGCGAAGGTCGTGCAGGCCGCGAAGGAGCTTCCGGCGAAGCTCGAGGCGTTGAAGGCGGAGCTTGCGAACGAGCGGGTCGAGGCCGAGTCGGGGGGCGGCTTGGTCAAAGTGCAGGCCAACGGTAGCCGCGAGATCATCGGTATCGAGATCGACCCCGAGGTCATCAACAAGGACGATCCCGGGATGCTCGCCGCGTTCATCCAGGCCGCTGTGAATGAAGCGCTGCGCAAGGCCGACGAATTGGCGAAGGACCGCATGCGGCAGATCGCCGGGGGCTACAACATCGGCTCGATTCCAGGGTTGATGCCCGGCATGGGCGACTAGCCCTCCGCGATGCGGATCGTTTTCTTCGGCACGCCCGAACTGGCCGTACCTTCGCTCGCGATTCTTCGCGAACACCATGATGTCGTAGCGCTCGTCTGCCAGCCGGATCGGCCCCAAGGCCGTAGCGACAAACCGGTCCCTCCCTCGACCAAAGAACTGGCGCTCGAACGCGGCATTCGCATGCACCAGCCGACGAAACTGAACGACGGCGCATTTGAGAAATGGCTGCGCGAGACGAGGCCCGAGTTGTGCGCGCTGGTGGCGTATGGGCGCATCCTAAAGCAGCCCATATTGGACGTGCCCGCGCATGGTTTCCTCAACGTGCATCCGAGTTTGTTGCCGAAATACCGGGGTCCCTCACCGATTCAAACGGCCGTTCGCAATGGCGAGACGAAAACCGGCGTGACCATCATGCGACTGGACGCCGGAATGGACACGGGCGACATGCTGCTCCAGCGCGCTACCGACATCCCGGATGACGACAACGCCGAAACGCTGACCGCGCGTGTGGCCCAAATCGGCGCGGATATGCTCCTGGAAGCCGTCGGTCTGGTCGAAACGGGCGAGGCCACATTTATGCCGCAGGACCACTCGCTCGCGACGGTAACGACGCTTTGGAAGAAGGAAGACGGCGGTATTCGCTGGGGGGAGAGCGCGCGATCCCTACGCAATCTCGTGCGCGCGTGCGTTCCGTGGCCAGTGGCGTATTGCCGGTTCGGCGGCGAGGTGCTGCGAATTCACGAAGCCGAGGCGATAGACATTGCGGCTGATGCGCCGCCGGGAACTGTCTCGGGGATCGAGACGACGCGGATCCTCGTAGCGACCGGCGACGGTACTCTCGCGATCACGCGGCTCCAAGCGACGGGAAGGAAGGCCATGCCAACAGGCGATTTTCTTCGCGGCAACCGAATCGAAACGGGCGACCGTTTCGAGGATGGCTAATCGATGCCGGTCGATCCCGTCCGCGATGCTGCCATCGACGTCTTGTTGCGCGTGTTCGAGCGGGACGTCTATCTCAGTCGCTCGCTCGACAAGACCTTGCGGCGCA
>CAYXRK010000238.1:0-6209 GCA_964467615.1 uncultured Nitrospirales bacterium
GGGCACCCGCGCCACGCAGGCATTGGTTTTGGCCGCGAAGGCGAGGGCGTTGCTCGAAGGGCGGTTCCACGTTTCGGTGGCCGATATTCAGGCCATAGCGCCGCCCGTGCTGCGGCATCGCGTGTTGACGAATTTCCGCGCTGAGGCGGACCGAGTGGGGATCGAAGAAATCATCGGAAAACTCATCGCGGCGGTCAAACCCGCGGGTTCGGGGTTATAGGCACGAGGGCGGCCCAGGACGACGACACGGAAACAATGCCGACAAATATGCAGTTCATCGACCCCGCGCAGTTGGCCCAGGTTGCGGACCTTCAGTTCCTTGCGCGGACCATCGTGCAGGGGTTGATGACGGGTATGCACCGCAGCCCGCACACGGGCGCCGCAGTCGAGTTCGCCCAATACCGTCCATACACGCAGGGCGATGACCCGCGCTTCATCGACTGGCGGCTGTATGGGCGCACCGACCGGCTGCGCATCAAGCAGTTCCAGGAAGAGACCAATCTCCGTTGCACGCTGTTGTTGGATTGCAGCGGCTCGATGGACTACACCTCGCACGCGCTCACGAAGTTTGACTATGCGCGGATGTTGGTTGCGTGCCTCGCGACGATCTTGCAGCAGCAGCACGACGCCGCGGGATTCATCGCGTATCACCACGAGATACTTCGCTACGTTCCGCCGGGCATGAGCGCGAACCGGATGCGGCAGATTTTTGTCGAGCTCGACGGCATTCGCGCCGAGGGCCACAGCGATACCGTCGGCGCGCTGCACTATCTCGGCGATGTTATTCGCCCGCGCGGTATCGTGGTGCTCGTGTCGGACCTGTTGCACCCGCTCGAGGAAATGGTCGGCCACTTGAAGTCCCTTCGCGCGCGCCGCCACGACGTCATCGTCATGCAGATTAGCGATCCCGCCGAGCAGACGTTTCCCTTCGACAGGACCCAGACATTCATCGACGCCGAATCGGGCCGCGAACAATTCGCCGTGCCGGAAACGATTCGCGAACAATACCTCGAGAACCGGCGAAACCATTTCGACGCAATTCGGCGCGAGTGTCTCGCGTCGGAGATAGACATCGTCGAGTTCACGACCACCGAACCCCTGGAGAAGGCGTTGTACTACTTCCTGCGCCAACGCGATCGTACGTTGTATACGGCCAGCGCGACGGGCCGTAACGTCGCGGCGGGAGCGGTGTGATGGGGCTTGCATTCTTCGCGCCGTTGTTCTTCGCGGGGGCCGCGTTAATCGCTGTCCCCTACTTGATTCACCAAATCCGGCGGCCGGAGCGCGAGCCGTTGCGCTTCAGCAGCCTCATCTTCGTGCCGAACATGCCGCGAGAGATCATCGAGCGGCGGCGCATTCAGCACATTCTGTTAATGCTGTTGCGCATGCTGATGTATCTCCTGCTTGCCTTGGCGTTCAGCCGTCCGTTCTGGAAGGTCCTCGCGGCGAACGAGCACGAGGCCGGTCCGGCGGTGCACGTGATCGCGCTGGACGTTTCGTACAGCATGGGCGCGATTGGCGCGATGGAAGAGGCCAGGAAGGCGGCGAGGGACATTGTCCAATCGCGCGTCGCGGAGGGTGACCGCGTAGGGGTGGTGACCTTCGGATCGATTGCCGAGATTGCCGCGCCGGTGCGTGACGAATCGAACGCCGACGCCGGATCCAAGCAGCGGGCGTTGGCCGTCATCGACGCGGCGGCGCCGAGTGAAGAGGCGACGGACTACATAAGCGCGCTCCAGATGGCCCAGCAGGCGGCGCTCGGCGCGGCCGATTCGGGCGACGGCTCGACGCAGTATTGGATTCACCTCATCAGCGACTTTCGCCGGAACGGCATGCCCGACGCGTATACGGGCTGGAAGCTGTCGCCCGCGATAACGCTTGATTCCGTAGACGTGGAGCCTGCCGATGCGGCACCCAATCGCGCGATCGCGGACGTGGGCGTGAAGCGAAGCCCGGCGGGCGAGTTGCGCGTGCTCGGAAAGATTAAGAATTGGGCGAGCGAGGACGCCGCCGACGTTCCCGTCACTATCTATGTTAATGAGGTCAAGGGCGAAACGAAGACATTGTCGTTGAAAGCCGGGAACGCGTCGCAGATCGCGTTTACGCTCGAAGGGACCGGCGATACACCGATTGAAGGCTGGCTGGAACTCGAGCGCGACGGGTTGTCCATCGACAACAAGCGCTACTTCACGTGGAACCCGCCGCGCAAGAAGAGCGTGCTGATCGCCGCGGACAAGAAGTTCGAGGAACAGTGGCCCGCGGGCTGGTTCTTCCAGCAGGCCCTGGCGGATTCGCAGTCGCTTCCATGGAAGACGTCCGTGACCGACCAGGCGGGACTCGCCGCCGCGCTCGCCAACCCGGGAGACCGGCCCGCCGTCGTAGTGCTGGCCGACCTGAACGGCGTCGATGCAAACGCCGCGCTCGCCGTGAGGGAATTTGTTCGCGGGGGCGGCCAGGCGCTGTTGGTGCTCAACAGCACGATGGAACCGGACATCGTCAATGCGGCGTTGCTCAGCGAGTTTGGACTGCGCACGCCCGGTCGGCGGTTCGATGACGCGCGCGACGCGCGGTTCGATCTGCTTTCATGGGTCGACTTCGATCACGAAATTTTCGCAACGTTCAACGCATCGAAGTTCAATGATTTTTCATCCATACGTTTCTACAACCACGCGCGCATCGAAATCGACGGCCCGGACGCCGTCGCCATTGCGCGTTTCGAGGACGAATCGACTGCGATTGTCGAGGCGGCGTTGGGCGAAGGCCGCTTGATCGTCTGGCCCTTCGGTTGCACCTTGGACTGGACCAACTTTCCGAAAGGCCCACGCTTCGTCCCGTTCCTCCACGAGACGCTCGCGTACCTAAGCGGACTACGCGAAGGCGCGCGCGCATGGCAAGTGGGCGACCTGTTCGACCCGCAGGCGTTGGCCCACAACGACAACGGGGACGCGATTGTGCGCATGCCCGCGGGCGAGGACGACATCGTGCTGGCTGGCGCCGATACCGCATCGGCAAGCGCGCTCCAGCTACCGCACGCCGGGTTTATCCGGTCGAAGCCGGACACCGAAAGCGGCTGGCTGAACGTCGACGCGGTCAATGTGGACGCCGGTGAGAGCGATCCTGCGCCGATAACACCGGCTGAACTCGAGCTGAAACTCGCCGCCGCGCCGAAGATTTTTATGGAAGAAAAACAAAAAGACGCGGCGTTGTTGGACAAAACGGGCCAGGAATACGTCGTGAAAACGGAATACGGGCGCGCGATGCTCGCGTTACTTGTCGCGGCGTTACTCATCGAGAGTTGGTACATGATCCGGCTTTCGCGGTAGACTATAGGCAGGAAGTACTGGCGGCGCTTGGTCTTATGCGCGCGCCGCCGAAGGAGTGGCGTTATGGCGCAAGACCCCTCCCGGATGCCCGCCGAGCTGCAACGGCGGCTCGAAATGGTGGCGAGACAGGTGCGCCGCGCGAGGAGGGTCCGCGCGGAATTGCGCTTTGCAATCGCTGCCTTCATCTTTACCTGCCTCGCGACCGCTCTGCTCGGCCTCTTCTCGCCGGGCGAACTTGGCGGCCTCATCATCCTCGCGGGATTCGCGTTCTCGCTCGTTACAACGTTTCTCGTATATTTTCTGCCGCTACGCAAGCGCATTGCCGCCGAGCAAGTAGCGTTGTTCATCGACGAACATCATCCCGAACTGCAAGACCGCATGGCGAGCGCCGTCGATTTCAGCACCAAAGAACACGCCGAAGCCTCGCGCTGGATCATCGAGCAGTTCCTCGAGGAAACCCAGCCTATTCTCCGCAAGACTTCTTTTGCGGACCTGGTCAATGAAGGGTCCGTACTTCGGCTCGGCGCGTCGTCGTTGTTGGTGTTGCTCGCATCGGCCGGGGTGGTCGTCATCTACAACAATCTCTGGTGGCCGCAGTTGCATGCGACATTGGCCGGCGACATCGGCAGCATCGCCGCCGAGCCGTTCACCGTCGAGCCCGGCAACGCGCGCGTGCGCCGTGGCGACAACCAGATGATCTTCGTGCATTCCGATCGGGCGGACCAGAAAGTGATTCTGCGTTGGCGCGTGGGCGAAGGCGCGTGGTTCGCCGAAGAGATGGAGCGAAGCTCCGCCGAGAAGGTCTACTACTACCAGTTCGTGAACGTTCAAGCCGACCTGGACTATGAAGTGCGATATGGCCGCAGTACGTCCGACAAGTACACGCTCACCGCTTGGACGCCGCCCGATGTCACCAGTATCGACCTGACGTACAACTACCCGGACTACCTCAATCGGCCGCCCCACGAAGTCCCTAATAGCGGCAACATCACCGCGATCGAAGGGACCAAAGTTGATGTGGCCGTGCTGGTCAATAAGAAATTGCGCCAGGCGGAACTCGTGTTCGACAGCGGAGAACGCGTGTTGTTAGAGAGTACCGACGAGGCCCTCTGGACGACGCGGCTGAACGTCGCCAAACACGACAAATACCGCGTCGAACTGTTGGATTTTGAGGACGCGAAAAACGAATACCAACACGAATACACGATGACCGTCGAACGGGACCGGCCACCCGAGATTCGGATCGAGTTTCCGCGCGGCGACAGCGAAGTGTCGATGCTCGAAGAAGTGCCGTTCGATTTCAAAGTCCAAGACGACAACGGCTTCAGCGAGTTTGGCATTCAGTATCAAATCGGCGGCAAAGACCCCGTCCGCATGGCGCTGAACGAGGACGGCACGCAAGTCGCCGAAGCGGACGGCCACTACGAAATCAAGCTCGAGGATCTGCCGCTCGAAGTGGGCGACTTCATCCAATGGACCGTATGGGCCAAGGACGCAAAGCCGGACCGGACCGACTACGAGCAACTCGGCGATCCGTACTTCCTCGTAATCCGCCCATTCATGATGCGGTACCAGGAGGCGATGTCGGGCGCAGGCGCGGGCGCGGGCCAGCAACAACAGCAGGATCCGATAAACAAACAGAAGGACATCATCGTCGCGACGTGGAAGCTGCTCCGTGAACTTCCCTACCTCGTCGAAGAGGAATTCATCGAACACAAAAAGATCATTCTCGATTCGCAAAATGGGCTCATCGATCTAGTGAGCAACGCGAGCGCAATGAGCGCGCCAAGCGCGGACAGCCTGCGCCTGGTCAAGGCGATGCGCGAGTCGAGCGATGCGATCGAGCGCGCGGTCTACCCCGATGCTGAAGCGCCGCTCGACGAAGCCCGGAAGTCGCAGAACGAAGCGTATCGGCTGCTGCTCAAGCTCAAGCCCCGCGACGCCCAAGTCCAACAGCAACAGGGCCAAGGCGGTGGCGGAGGCGGCGGGCAGTCGCCCGACATTTCCGCGCTGGAGATGGATCGCAACAAGAATTTTTACGAAGAAGAGAACCTCACACAGCAACAGCAGGAACAGACGGACGCCGTGCTGGATCGAATCAAGGAACTGGCCCAACGTCAGGGCGCAGTCAACGAGGAAATCCAAAAGCTCGTGTCGGAATTGCAACTGGCCTCCGACAAAGACCGCGAACGTCTCAAGCGTCAACTCGAGAAACTGGAAGAAGAACTCCAGAAGAACCTCGAAAAGATCGACGAGATTCGTCAACAACTCGCAGACGGCCAGCTCAGTTCCGAACAGACGCGGCAGGCGCGTGAAGCCCTGCGCGACGCGCGCGAACAGATGGGCCGCAGCCTCGAACAGCTCCAGAACGAGCAACTTCAGCAGGCGGGCGTCTCGGGCAATCGGGCGATGCAGTCGCTCGGAGACATCCAACAGTTCCTCCAGCAATTCTCGCGCAAGGCCGCCGGAAAGCGGATGGAAGAACTGGTGGACGAAATGAACAAACTGCGCGACCGGCAGCGCGAAGTAGCGCAACAAGCCGATGGGCTGGACGAAGAAAACAAACGCCCCTCGCTCGATGGCCAAGCGGCCATGGACGAGAAGCAGAAGGCCCTGCTCGAAGAAAAAGACAAACTCGCCGAAGACTTTACGGAAATGATGAACCGCGCGGCGGAATTGTCGGAACGCTCGAAGGCTTCGCAAGAATTGATGGCCCGCGAACTGGGCGATTGGCTCCGCGAGACCGCGCGCGACGGAATTCTGGAGAACATCGAAGAGACGCGCGATCTCGTAAAGTACGGCGTGTGGGAGAACGCCGCGAACGAGGAAAAGAAGATCGCCACGAAGTTTGACGCAGCGGCTGAAAAGCTTGCGCGCGTGGCGGAG
>CAYXRK010000239.1:0-6131 GCA_964467615.1 uncultured Nitrospirales bacterium
GAAGGCGAGGGGGAAGGTGAAGGCGAGGGGGAAGGCGACGGTGAGGGAGAGGGCGAGGGGGAAGGTGAAGGTTGCGCCGCGGGGGCGAGCGACGTGGCCCGCGCGCACTACTTGGCGGATGTAGGCGCGATTCTTTTGATATTAGTTCTCGTGCGGAAATCCGCGCGCTTGTTGTAGTGCGGGCGCATCCTGCCGAAACGCAGGGGCTGGAAGCCCCTGCTACGGTGCGTATGCCGCGCGGGCGGCGGCTATGGCGACGCCGCGATTGATCTTCGCGTTCATGCTGGAGAGGACGGCTTCCATCGCGCCGAGGCAGGTGAGGACGTTGGTCGGATTGGAGGCGTGGCCCATGAGGCCGATGCGCCAGATTTTTCCCGCCATGGCGCCGAGACCCGCGCCGATTTCGAGATTGTAGTCGCGGAGCAGTTGGGAACGGACGGCGGCTTCATCGATACCGTCGGGAACTGAGACCGCATTCAGTTGCGGGAGCCGGTGTTTCGCGTCGACCACGAAGCTTAGCCCCATCGCTTCGAAGCCTGCGCGCAGGGCGTCGTGATTGCGGCGGTGTCGCGCCCAGGAATTTTCTAGGCCTTCCTCTTGGAGAATCGTGAGCGCCTCGTGGAGCGCGTAGAGCATGTTGATGGGAGCGGTGTGGTGGTATGCGCGCTTGGTTTCGCCGCCCCAATAGCCCATGACGAGGTTCATGTCGAGAAACCAGCTCTGCACCTTGGTCTTGCGGGCTTTGATCTTCTCGACAGCGCGCGGACCGAACGATACCGGCGAGAGGCCCGGCGGACACGACAGGCATTTTTGCGTGCCGCTGTAGATGGCGTCTATCCCCCACTCGTCCACTCTGATTGGCGTTCCGGCGAGGGCGGTGACGGCATCGACGATTACCAGGCAGCCGTGCGTGTGGCCGAGTTTCGTTAAGGCCGCGGAGTCTGATTCCGCGCCGGTGGACGTTTCCGCCTGGACGAAGGCGAAAATCTTTGCACCGGGGTTGGCCTTGAGCACGGCCTCGCAACGCCCGGGATCGACCGGTGTCCCCCATGCGTGATCCACCATGATCGCATTGCCGCCCGCGCGCTCGACGTTTTCCTTCATGCGGCCGCCGAAGACGCCGTTCTGCGCGACGACTACTTGATCGCCCGGCTCGACGAGGTTGACGAAGCAACACTCCATGCCCGCGGAACCCGGCGCCGAAACCGGCAGCGTCATTTCATTCTTCGTTTGGAACGCGTACTGCAACAAGCGCTTGACCTCGTCCATCATCCGGATGAATTCGGGATCGAGATGGCCGATGGTCGGGCGGGCGAGGGCGGCGAGCACGCGCGGATTCACGTCGGATGGGCCGGGGCCCATCAGGGTCCGCTGCGGAGGATAGAATGACGGCATTGGGGGCGATCCTCGTCCTATAGAAACGAAACAGCCCGGCGTAGCGCCGGGCTGCGTGGAGAACTATAGCAAACGCAAATGGTTACTTGGCGTGGGCCGGGTGGTTGCCGTGGAATTGCGCGGTCTCGGTCGATCCGTCCATCGCGGTGACGGAACTCTCGCCACCGGAGACGGCCGTCATGACGCGGTCGAAGTAGCCGGTGCCGACGAACTTTTGGTGCGTCGTCGCCATGTAGCCGCTCGCGTCGGCGTGGGCGAACTCCTCTTGCTGGAAGCGCGAGTACGCGAGCATGCCTTCGTCGCGGAAGGCGCGCGCGAGATTGAACATGCCCAAGTTGAGGGCGTGGAACCCGGCGAGCGTGACGAACTGGAACTTGTAGCCCATCGCGCCGAGTTCGCGTTGGAACGTGGCGATGGTCGCGTCGTCGAGGTTCGCCTTCCAGTTAAAGGAGGGCGAGCAGTTGTAGCTGAGCAACTTATCGGGGAACTTGGCCTTGATAGCCTCCGCGAAACGCTTGGCCTCGACGAGGTCCGGATGCGAGGTCTCGCACCAGATCATGTCCGCGTAGGGCGCGTACGAAAGGCCGCGCGCGATGGCCGCGTCGGTGCCGCCGCGAATGTGGTAGAACCCTTCGCTGGTGCGGCCTTGCGAGCGGTCGATGAAGGCGTGATCGCGGTCGTCGATGTCGCTCGTGAGCAACTGGGCCGCGTCCGCGTCCGTACGGGCAATGAGTACCGTCGGAACGCCGCAGACGTCGGCCGCAAGGCGCGCGGCGCACAGCTTGATGATGAATTCACGCGTCGGAACGAGGACTTTGCCGCCGAGATGCCCGCACTTTTTGGCCGAGGCGAGTTGGTCCTCGAAGTGTACGCCGGCCGCGCCCGCCTCGATCATCTGCTTCATCAGCTCGAAGGCGTTGAGCGCGCCGCCGAAGCCGGCTTCGGCGTCGGCCACGATCGGCGCGAACCAATAGGGTCCATTCTTGCGGCCGTCGAGCACTTGGATTTGATCGGCGCGGCGCAGGGCGTTGTTGATGCGTTTGACGACGTAGGGAACGCTGTTGCTCGGGTAGAGGCTCTGGTCCGGATACATCTCGCCGGCGAGGTTCGCGTCCGCGGCGACTTGCCAGCCGCTGAGATAGATCGCTTTGAGCCCGGCCTCGATTTGCTGGATGGCTTGGTTGCCGGTAAGCGCCCCCAATGCGGCGATGTAGGGCTCGGTCTTGAGGAGGTGCCAGAGGCGAAGGGCACCCGCCTCGGCGAACGTGTACTCGATGCGCAGGGTGCCGCGGGCTTTGAGCACGTCCTCGACGGAGTAGGGCCGCACGATGCCCTTCCAGCGCGGGTCTTTGTCCCAAAGATCCTGAATGTGCTTGACCTTGGTGGCGTCAAAGCTGTGACTCATCACGCGCTCTTCAAGCTCGCGCGCCCGTTGCTCGAACGTCCCGTTTTCCATCGCGTTACCTCCTGTATTCCCAAGGTAGATACGTACATCCGGGATCGCCGTACACCGGACGGCCCGGGCCAACCAACAATTCATGCGTCGCTAGTCGATTTCCTCATACGCCCGAAGTGTCAAGAACTCCTCGAGTTCATCGTTCGAAATAATCGCGTCGAACATCTTCGCCGCTTCGTTGTACTTGCCCGAAGCGAAGCGTTGTTCGCCTACTTCCTTGCGGACCTTTTCCATTTCCTCCTTGAGCATGGCGTGGAACAGGTCGAGCGAGACTTTGCGGCCGTCGGACAACACGCCCTTTGGGTGGCGAATCCATTGCCACAACTGGGCGCGGGAAATCTCCGCCGTCGCCGCGTCTTCCATCAGGTTGTACAACGGCACGCAGCCCGTGCCGCGCAGCCACGCTTCCATATACTGAATGCCGACGCTGATGTTCGTGCGCACGCCCTTTTCGGTGATTTCGCCTTGCGGGACCGCGAGCAAATCGTCGCGCGTGACGTTTACGTCTTCGCGCTTCACGTCGATCTGGTGGGGCTTGTCGCCGAGGACAGCGTTGAATTCTTCCATCGCGATGGGCACGAGGCCGGGATGGGCGACCCAGGTGCCGTCGTGGCCGTCGTGCGCCTCGCGGCGTTTGTCCTGGCGGACTTTTTCGAGCGCGGCCTCGTTCGCCGCAGGGTCGTTCTTGATGGGGATTTGCGCGGCCATGCCGCCGATGGCGTGCGCGCCGCGCTTGTGGCAAGTCTTGATGGTGAGCAGGGCGTAGGAGCGCATGAAGGGAACGGTCATGGTGACTTGCGCGCGATCGGGCAGGATGAAGCGCTCGTTTTTCTTGAAGCGTTTGATGTAGCTGAAGATGTAGTCCCAGCGGCCGCAGTTGAGACCGGCGCTGTGTTCGCGCAGTTCGTACAGAATTTCGTGCTCCTGGAACGGCGCGAGGATCGTTTCGATAAGGACGGTGGCCTTGATCGTCCCGCGCGCAACGCCGAGCAGGTCTTGCGCCCGGCAGAAGACGTCATTCCAGAGACGGGCCTCGAGGTAGTGCTCCATCTTCGGTAGATAGAAGTAGGGCCCCGTGCCGCGTTTCTTGAGCTCGGCGTGGTTGTGGAAATAGTACAGCGCGAAATCGAAAATACCCGCCGAGGCCCGAGCGCCGTCGACGAGGACGTGCTTTTCCTCGAGGTGCCAACCGCGCGGGCGGACCAGTAATGTCGCCGTCTTATCCAGAAGCCGGTATTGCTTGCCGTCGGGGTTGGCGAACGAGATCGAACGATTGGCGGCGTCGCGAAGATTGAACTGGCCGTCCATCGAACCTTCCCAGGTCGGCGAATGGGAGTCTTCGAGATCAGCCATGAACATCGACGCGCCGGAATTGAGTGCGTTGATGATCATTTTGCGGTCGACCGGACCGGTAATTTCAACGCGTCTGTTTTGAAGGTCGTTCGGAATCGGCGCGATTTGCCAGGCGCCTTCGCGGATGTCTTTGGTCTCGGCGAAGAAGTCGGGTAACTCGCCGGCGTCGAGTTTCTTTTGACGTTCGGCGCGGACGCCAAGAAGTTCCTTTCGGCGACCGCCGAATTCACGCAGGAGCGTTCCGGCGAACTCGAGGGCGTCGTCCGTCAAGATCGTGCGAAACTGATCGTTGACCGGGCCACGGATATCGAGCCCATTGACGGACAACGGGGCGGCAGCGGAGGATGGCATGAGGATCGATTCGAGTATGTTGGCGTATGCACAGGGAAATACGGCTGGAACCACATCCCGCCGTGGACAAAAGGTATCACGAAATCGATCATAAGCAAAATCAATTGTTTCAATAGGATACATTGACGAATTAAATATAGATGCTTATACTTTAGTTGAGGGGATACGCGATCGGAGGGCCAAAACGCATGCCGGGAACGACGCTACGATACAAACAAAACCGGCTTCAGCAGCTTCGCGGATTTTGTCGTGCCGCGAAGGAGGGCAGCATCTCGAAGGCGGCGGAACGTTTGTTCCTTTCGCAGCCGTCGGTGTCGCTGCAAATCCAGGCTCTGGAGCGGGAAATAGGCGCGCAACTGTTCTACCGCCGAGGCCCGCGCATCGAACTTACGCACGACGGCCAGACCTTATATGAACTCGCGCAGCCGTTAGTGCATGGCTTCGATTCGATCGCGGAGGACTTTCAGGCGCGGCGCGAATCGGTCGAGCGGGGCCGACTTGAAATCGCGGCGGGGGGATCGACGATTCAATACGTGCTTCCGGATTTCGTTGAGAAATTTCTCGAGGAGCACCCGGGGATTGATCTGAAGCTGGCGAACGTCACCGGGCGCGCAGGCCTCGAGGCGCTACGCGGCGGCGAGGTGGACTTCTGCGTCGGGCCGCTGCTGGACATCCCGGAGGACCTCGAGTTTCACCCGATCAAGGCCTACGAGCCGTTGCTTATCACCAGCCCTGATCATCCGTTGGCCAAGCGCAAACGCATTACGCTCAAAGACATCGCGAAGTACCCGCTGATTTTGCCGCCGCGCCATCTCAGCACCTGGCGGCAAGTCGAGTTTGTGTTCGCACAGGCGGGACTGCACTACGAGGTAAAGCTCGAAGTGGGCGGCTGGGAAGTGATCAAGAAATACGTCGAGCTTGGGCTGGGTATTTCCATCGTGATGAGCATCTGCATCCAGGGCAACGAGAACCTCGCGGTCGTCCCGGTGCGGAAATATTTCCCGAGCCGGATCTATGGCGTGGTCATCCTCAAGAACAAATCGCTCAGTCCCCAGGCGCGTGCGTTTATCGAGATCATGGACCCCCAGGCGAAGGACCTGTGGCCCCGGCGCGGGGAGGTGGCCGGAGCGCGCAGTAACGTTTTGCTAAGTCGCGGCGCGCCCGTTTCGATAAATCATCCCGATTAGTGAATATGCTCGGCGACGAACTTTTCGTAGGCGGCGGCGTCCATCAAGGAACTGAGTTCGGCTGAATTGACGTCTTTCAGTTTGAAGAACCAGCCTTTGTCGTAGGGACTTTGATTGACGAGTTCGGGCGCGTCGGTCAATGCGTCGTTTGCTTCGCAAACCGTGCCGCCGACAGGGGCGTATATGTCCGAGGCGGCTTTCACGGACTCGACCGCCGCGATCTCTTTTCCCTTGGCCGCCTTCACGCCGATCTTGGGCAACTCGACATAGGTCACGTCGCCCAGTTGCTCGGCGGCGTGCGCGGTGATGCCGACGGTGAACACGCCGCCGTCGTCGCGAATCCATTCGTGTTCGGTGGTGTATTTTAGGTCCTTCGGATACATGTGTCG
>CAYXRK010000240.1:0-6101 GCA_964467615.1 uncultured Nitrospirales bacterium
AGGGTTGGTGTCGCGAACGCGCTCGATAAGGTAGTCGCGCAGGGCCGGGCTGTTGCAAACGGCGGTGCACAGACTCGATTCGCCGGCGGATACATGGAGCAGGCGCTGAAGGGCCTCGAGCTCGGCCGCCTGTTCCGCGGCCTCGGGGAAGGGGGCGATTGGCGGGGCGGCCTGGGCCATCTATTTCTTCTTGGATTTCTTCTTCGGTTGGGCCGGGGCTTTCAGGCCCGCGACCATCGGGTTCAGTCCGTACCACTCGTCGGCGTTGCGGTATTGAAGGAGCGCGCGGCTGTCGATGAGTTCGCGAAAAAGCGCTTCAGTTTCCGCGGTTCGAATATACGCGCCGGTCTTGCGAACTTCGTTGAGGATCGGCCAGTGCTCCTTGCGCAACATCCGGGCGTATTCGCGTTGACCCTCATGGCGCGCGCGTTCGAGGGCCTTGTTATCGATCGGCAATCCGGAGGTCAGGATGGATTCGCGCACGAGTTCCATGAGTTGCCTGGGTTGACCGCCGCTCAACTGGATGAACCCGCGCATGAGCTTTGTGTCCTTGAACAATTGATCCACGGCGATATTCGCGGCGTTGCATCGGGTCTGCACGATTTTTTCCAGACTTTCGATGCCGGGGATGTAAGGCGATTGCTTGGGCGGGCGGGCCGCAATCCTCACCATGGGAAGGACCGGGACATGATTGCCGAAACTGGACTTAATCGTTTGCTCGTGATGCGAGTAGGCCAAGGAGAGAGGCAGGGTGTAGACGGTGTGGCAACGGAAGGCGGTGAGTTGCGCCGCTCGGTGGACGAATAATTGCTCGGTGGTCGAACAACCGGCATGTTCGACGGGTCTGTCGATCATTTTGTCCAGTCCTTCAAAGAGGACCACCAGGCCGGCGTACCCCTTTTTCGGCAGTTGCACCATAGCTTCGTCAATGACGTTGTTTGCGGCCGTTAGCCAGTTCGTCGTGTCCGGTTCGAGGAGTTTTCGAATCTCGGCGCGCGCGTCGGGACTGTTCTTGATAGTGGATGAAACCGTCAGTATTCCAGCGTCCAACTCGATGCCATCGAAACTTACGTCGCTGGCGAGCAGCGTCTTCAGGCGTTCCAATCGTTCGGAAAAGTAGCCCGGTTTGAGATGAATATCGGCGCGCTCGCGAAGTTGGATGGCCAATTGCCTGACTATCGCCATCAATACTTCAGGAAAATCCACGTCGTTGCGGTCGATGTCGTCGTCCGCGCGACAGGTGACGACGAAATAGCGCGAGTTGGAATCGCCCTTTTCGAGTTCTTTGGCGAGACGCATTAGCTCGGTGGACTTGCCGCTGCCCTTGTGTCCCGCGAGGACTTGGCTGACGGGATTGGCGGAGAGACGGATCGTCCGCGCTAACGTTTGGACGACGTTTTCGTCGCCGCGTGCATCGTCTATCTGCACGTAGAGTGACAATTGCGCCGCCGTGAGCGGATCCGGCGAGAAAATCTGATATACGCGCTGTGTTTGGTCCATGTCGAATTGTTGGATTCGATCCGATCCCCGAATGGGTGATTCAATCCGGTACAAGAGTATATCGAATCGAGTTGGAGCGATGGGAAAGTTGAACGTCAGCGGTCCCCGGCTCGGCGGGAGCCTCGCCCTCCCCTTCGACTGACCGCTTGTTCACGCCGCGGTCTGGTTGAGAATCCAGTGGGTAAAGAGGCGGACGCCATAGCCGGTGGGGTGTTGTTTGTTCCAGTAGGGGATGTTGGCGACGCCCCAGGCGGTCCCGGCGATGTCGACGTGGGCCCAGGGGGTGTCGCCGACGAATTCCTTCAGGAAGCAGCCCGCGATGACCGCGCCCCCGACGCCGCGCGGGCCGATGTTGGCGAGGTCGGCGTGGGGGGATTCGAGGAGTTTGGCGTAGTCGTCCCACAGGGGGAGGGGCCAGATGCGTTCAGCCGTGGCGTCTGCGGCGAGCTGGAGTTGATCGAGCAGGGCCTCGTCCGTGGCCATGACGCCGGCGGCGTAGTGGCCCAGCGCAACGACGACCGCGCCGGTGAGGGTGGCGGCGTCGACCATCGCGTCGGGCTTGAACTGTTCGGCGGTGTAGGCGAGGGCGTCGGCGAGGATGAGGCGGCCTTCGGCGTCGGTGTTGAGGACTTCGATGGTCTTGCCGTTGTAGGCGCGGACGATGTCGCCGGGGCGTTGGGCGTCAGCGCCGGTTTTGTTTTCGGCGGAGGGGACGACGCAGACGACGTTGACGGCGGGCCCGAGTTCGCAGATGGACTTGAACGCGCCGAGGACGGCCGCCGCGCCGCACATGTCGTATTTCATTTCGTGCATGTCGCCCGCGGGCTTGATGCTGATGCCGCCGGTGTCGAAGGTGACGCCTTTGCCGACGAGGGCGAGCGTCTTTTTCGCGTCGGGGTGTGTGTATTTGGCGATGATCATTTTCGGGGCCTTCGAGCTGCCGCGCGCGACCCCGAGCAGGGCGTTCATGCCGAGGCGGCGCATGTCGTCGACGTCGAGGATGGTGCATTCCGCGCCGACTTCCTTGGTCATCGCTTTGGCGCGCGCGGCGAGCACTGGCGGAGTCAGGTCGTTCGGCGGCATGCAGCCGAGGTCGCGCGCCCAGTTGGCGTTGGCGCAGATGATCGCGGCGCGTTCGCAGGCACTCTGGATTTCCGCGGAGGAGTCGGCATCGGCGACGATGGTGATGCGCGAGACGTCGACGCGGGGTTCGTCGGCCTTCTTCTTGTACGCGTCGAATGAATACTGTCCGAGGATGACGCCTTCGACTAGGGCTTCGACGGGCATCGGTTCGTCCGGCGGCGAATCGAAGACAACGTGATCGATTCGCTGCTTGGAGAAAGCCTCGCAGGCCGCACCTGCCGCGCGGCGGAGGGACTCGGCGGAGAACGTGTTTCGTTTGCCGAGGCCGAGCGTCATGAAGGCGGCGTAGGGCGCGTCCGCGACGGGCACGAAGTTGATTGCTTGCGCTTTCCCGGAAATACGGCCTGCACGCACGAGTGTTTGAAGAGAAGCAGCATCGGCCTCGCGGAGCACGGCCGGCTTGGGTGAATCGCCGTCTTCGAAGACGGGTACGACTACGCAGGCCGCGCCGGTGAAGTCAACTCGGTTGGATGGCAGGGCGGAGATGTTCATCGGGTATTCCTGTTATCGCATGCTGTGGTCGCGGATATGATGCGCGAGCGGGGCGGTGATGTGCTACTTTAGTGCGATCTACCGAGGAAGGGCGAACTATGGCCACGGTAACGCTTCACCCTGAGTTGGCGGCGCATGCGGCGTCGTTTGCCGATGCGAAGGCCAACCTGCGCCCGCTCATTGCTGGTTTGGACGACGCGCAGTTCAACTGGCGGCCTGCGCAGGATAGATGGTCCGTCGCGGAATGCATTGATCATCTCGTCGTCATCGGTGGGTTGACAATTCCTCTGCTCAACACCGACATCCAGCAAGCGGCCGGCAAGGGCTGGAGGAGCAACGGGCCGTACAAGTACGGCGCGATCGGAAATTGGATCGTGCGCCAAGTGGGCCCGCGCGACGAGAAGCACCGGCGGAAGTTCAAAGCGCCGAAGATGTATGCGCCGACCGGCCACCACTCAATTTCGCGGCTCGAGCAGGCATTCGTGAAACTCCAGGACCAATTCGTCGAAGTGGTCCACCGCGCGAACGGTTACGATTTGGGGCGCGTAAAGCTCGCGAGTCCCGCGGCGAGGTTCTTGCGCTTGAGCCTTGGCCAATGGATCGCGCTGCTCGCGGGACACCAGAAGCGCCATCTGCAACAGGCGCAAGAAGTGAAGGACGCACTCGGCGCCGGGGCGAAGGGCGTCTGAAGTTGGCCGTGGCCAAACCTAACAGCATTCGATTTTTGTCGTGAAGGAGTTCCGAGATGGGTGGGTTCTCAGTTGCAGACGTTAAGGATGGCCTCATTGTCGCCGTCAAGAAGGACTGCGCCACGTGCGTGATGGTCGATCCCGTAATCGGCCAGTTGGCCGAGGGTCCGGCGAAGCTCATGGTCTTCTCGCAGGATGATCCGGAGTTTCCCGTGAGCGTGACGGACGTGATCGATGATCGCGAACTCGAGCGTTCGTACCGGTTGAACATCGACACCGTGCCGACGCTGATCAAAGTGCAAGGCGGGCGAGAAGTGGCCCGCGCGGTGGGTTGGAACCGCGCGGCATGGGAGTCGCTCTCCGGCGAAAAGGGCCTCGGCGCGGACTTACCGGCGCACCGGCCAGGCTGTGGCGCCATCAACGCGGGCCCCGGCATGCCCGAGCGCTTGGCCGTGAAATTCGGCGACGCGAAATTCTCGTCGCGCGTGTTGACGGTGCCGGACTATGAGGACGAAATCGAAGCTTGCTTCGACCGCGAATGGACGGACGGGTTGCCCGTCGTTCCGCCGACACGCGAACGCGTGTACCGCATGCTGCAAGGGACATCGCGCGGGCCCGAGGAAATTGTCGGCGTCGTGCCTCCCGATCTGGTCGAGTGTACCGTCGAGAAGGTCGCGATCAACGCGGTGATGGCGGGCTGCAAACCGGAGTACTTGCCGGTGGTGCTCGCGGCGGTGGAGGCGGCGTGCATGGACGAGTTCTGCATGCACGGTCTGCTCGCGACGACGTGGTTCTCCGGGCCGATGGTAATCGTGAACGGCCCGATCCGGAGGGCCATCGGCATGAACTGGGCGGGCAATTGTCTCGGCCAGGGCAACCGCGCGAACGCAACGATTGGGCGCGCGCTGCAACTCATCGTGCGCAACGTCGGCGGCGGAAAACCGCAGGGCATCGACCGCGCGACGTTCGGCAACCCGGGCAAGTACACGTTCTGCTTCGCGGAGGACGAAGACGGTTCCCCATGGGAGCCGCTCTCGGTCGAACGCGGCGTCGCGCCGGGAAAGTCGGCCGTAACCTTGTTCGCGGCGGACGGCGTGCAGGGCGTGTTCGATCAAATTTCGCGCACGCCCGAATCGCTCGTAAGGACCTTCGCGGCGTGTTTGCGCACGACGGCGCACCCGAAAATCGCGCTCGCGTCCGACGCGTTCGTGGTCGTTTCGCCGGAACACGGGCGGGTATTCCGCGAAGCGGGTTGGAGCAAGGCGAAGGTCAAGGAAGAGATCGGTAAGCTGTTGATGTTGCCAGGCGCGGAAATGATTCGCGGCGCGGGCGGCATCGCCGAGGGCCTGCCCGAGCACCTGAAGGACGTCACGATTCCGAAGTTCAGGCCCGGCGGACTCAACATCGTCCATGCAGGTGGCGCGGCGGGGTTGTTTTCAGCGATCATAAGCGGGTGGCTCGCGACCGGAGCGATGGGCAGCAGCCCCGTGACGAAGGAGATTTCGCAATGAAGGACGGCGTACTTCTGCTCGACCCGACCTCGGAGCGCTCCGCCGAGAAGCGTGCGCGGCGCGCGCCGTTGGCGTCGCTCGATGGCAAGACCATCGCGCTGCTGGACATCAGCAAGGCCCGAGGCGACGTGTTCCTAAACCGCGTCGAGGAATTGTTCAAGCAGAAAGGCGCGTCGGTCAAGCGCTACGCGAAGCCGACCTTCACGCGCGTCGCGCCGATCAATTTGCGGCAGGAGATCGCGGCGAACTGCCACGCGGTCATCGAGGCCCTCGCCGATTGAGGGTCCTGCACGTCGTGCAGTGTGCACGACATCAACGACCTAGACGCTCGCGGCATCCCCGGCGGGTTCGTGTCGAGCACCGAATTCGTGCAAGCCTCCGAGACGCAATCGAAAGCGCTCGGATTCGAACCCGGCGTGGTGTTTATCCCTCACCCGATCCAAGACCGCACCAACGACGAAATGATCAAACTCGCCGACGAAGCGTTTCCCGCGTTGCTGAATTTGGTCCTCTCGCAGTAACACAGACCAGAACCGACACATCGGACTGCGGCGTCCCTCATCGTCGCGCCCCAACACCCACGCCCCCACGCCCGCCCCGCGTCTTCATCAGCTACAGCCACGACACCGACGAACACTGTCACCGCCTCAACCCCGTTCGTGGTGAGGTTGTCGAACCCCTGTCCTGAGCGTGCCGAAGGGATGAACGGATCTACCTCTCACGCGCCCGCACACTCCCCCTCCATTCCCAAGGGAGGGGTTAGGGG
>CAYXRK010000241.1:0-6043 GCA_964467615.1 uncultured Nitrospirales bacterium
ATACACCTGACATCAACGGAAAGAAAACCAATTCGGAGTCAGACTCCTAGGTCGACTAAAAGATCCGCGGGCCCTCGATGACCTCGTAACTCTTCTCGATACACCGGGAGTCCAATACGAAGCGTTTCAGGCGTTGCTCAACTTCGACGACCAGCGCGCTTTGGACGCAGTAGCCGAAGTCGATCTTTCTGAGCGTCCCGACGCCTATGTTCAGCGGGCAGCGCATTTGGGAGAAGTCAATGGAATTGACGATATCGCGGTACTCTCAGGTCTGATTGATCCGGATTCGGCGCCAACGGAACTGACTTCCTGGGCAATGGGATCTCTCGGCCGGTCCGGGGAAGAAGGATGGCGCAAGATTGGCGAACTGGTCCACGCGAAAAACGAGGATGTTGCCGTGGCGGCGGCCTCCATGCTGCTCCGGAACGGCGACGATTCAGGATTGGAGTTGCTGATCCGTTTCGGTAAAACAGCCGCTTTTGACAAAGTCGTGAACGTCGTAGACACCTTAAGTGAATACGCGCAGCCTGAACACGTTCCCGCCCTCATCGAGTTGCTGGAGCGTCCGGATGGATGGGACGAGCGGCGTCACCTGCCGGAGAAAATCGTCGATACATTGCACGAACTGACCGGCGAGAATTTTGGCGAAGTGGCTGAAGCCTGGAAACTCTGGTGGAAATTGAACAACGGAGGGGTTACGGCGCAATAGCGTGGATAGAAGTCGCGATGTGGCGCTGATGACTCGGCGTTCACTTGCCCCCTTCAGACAATCGTAAATCGCCTGAAAGTCGCCGTAGCGGTTTAGCCGACCTTCGACGGAGACGATGCGCCCGGCCCAGCCAGGGCCATAGGTCATGGGCAATCCATCCGCGCAGCTTGACATCTGATGACAAACCAATTAGCATCAATGCATCATGCGAACGACGGTTGATATTGACGCTCCCGTGCTGAACGAACTCAAGGAAATTCAGCGAAGTGAGGGGAAATCCATGGGCCGCGTCATTTCCGATCTCCTTGCGTTGGCGTTGTACACGCGACGAAGCGGGCAGACGGAGAATTCGAGACCGTTTCGCTGGATCGCCCGCGATCTGGAAGCGCGGATAAATCTCGAGGATAAGGAAGCTATCTATGCAGCATTGGACGACTCGTCCGTGAATTCACCGGACGACGCTGCGTGAGTTTCGCGTTGGACGTGAATATTCTGGTGTTTGCTTCCGATACGAAAAGCGATCTCCACGCCAGGGCGAAGTCCTTCCTCGAATCGTGTGTGCGTGGGGAAACCATTTTCTATCTTGCATGGCCTACAGTCATGGGTTATCTACGCATCGTTACACATCCATCAATATTGGGCCGGCCGCTTCTACCTGAGGAGGCCCTTTCGAACATCGAGGAACTCTTGAGTTTGCCTCATGTGCGGATATTGTCCGAAGAGAGAGAGTTCTGGCGCCACTTTCGAGAGACAGCCAAGGGCTTGCCTCTGCGCGGCAATGTCGTTCCGGATGCGCACATCGCGGCGATACTTCGTCAACATGGCGTGAAGACGTTTTACACCCATGATCAGGACTTTCGGCGATTCCGATTTCTAGAGGTCCGAGATCCGCTGGCGTGAGGCCCGCGAAACTTAGGTGCGGTTAGTCGGAACCACTTCATTCCCAAGTATTGTGCAGCCACTGTATCATTTTGCACAATCGCTCGCACCTCGCAATGTGGGCCATTCGACGTAGATCGCGCGGAAATCGCGGTCGCCGGAGCGGGTGGGTTTCTTGTCTGGAAAACGATACCGGCGCGGGTCGTCGGGCTCGCGATCCTTGTACTGGCGCCCTTCGTTCAGGCGTGCGTAGGGATAGATCTGCGGCGTAGTGAATCAGACGCGATGGGGGTAGCAGCGGGGGGTAAGGCGGGCTATGACGCCGGAATCAACTAACCGCGGTAGATTTCCCGCCGGTGTTTGACCGCAAGAACTACGACTTTGTGGACTTCGTCGTCGACTTGATATCGGACTCTATAGTCCCCGATTCGAATTCGAAAAATGTTGGCCGTGGTTTTGAGCTTTTTTACGCTAGTCGGGCGTGGATCGTCGGCCAGACCATCGATCGCGCCCACGGCGCGGCCTCGAATATCGTTCGGCAATCGGCGCAAATCCCGCATCGCTGCCTTGGATATTTCGATGAAGTACCGTCGCGTCACTAAACGTCGAGTCCGCGCTTAGCTTCCTCCCACGGGATCGTTCCTTCTCGCGCGGCGGAGTCGAGTTCCTCCATCGCTAACCGTGCCTCGAAAAAATCCTCGATGTCTTGGAGGAGGGAGGGATCGAGCAGCAAGGCAAACTCCTTTCCTTGCACGATTAACATCGCCGGGCCTTCCGATTCCAGTTCGCTGGGATTCCCCGCGTGTAGGTCGTCCAATGACAGACGCTTCATTTCTGGCTCTCCGTTTCGGGCGCGACCCATTCGCGTGATTTTACGCCAACATCGGAGAGGAACGCATGCCGATCGAGGCGTGAGTCAATAGCCTAGGGGAGCGTTCGTTCGATCCGGCGTAGTACGCCAATCAGTTCAGGCACACGCTTTGTGACAACATCCCAAATGATCTGGTTGTCGATTCCGAAATACTGATGGGCCACGATGTTGCGCAGTTCGACAATTTTTCGCCATTCAATCTCGGGCGCCGCCGAAATGAGTTCCGCCCGCGCTAGTCGCGTCGCTTCGCCAATAATCTCAAGATTGCGAATAACTGCGTCGTACGTTCTGGCGTCGTGTACAAACGCGTCATAATCGAGTCCTTCGATGAATCGCCCGATTTTCTCGCAGCTAACGCGAATATCCTTCAAAACGTATCGCCAGTCACGCGACACGAATCGCCTCTCGCAAGATCCTTTCGCGAAATTCGGGGCGCAGCGCGTTGACGGTGACGAGATCGATCGGGCGGTCGAACAAATCTTCCAGGAGAAATTTGACGTTGAGGTACGCGTCGAATGTCGCTGCGCCTCGGAAACGCACTAAAAAATCAAGGTCGCTGCGTTCCGATTCCGACCCGTTGGCCGCCGAGCCGAACAATTCCAAGGACTCGACGCCGAGCGCTTGCAGTTCGGGTTTCTTTCGCGCTACGGCAGCTTCGATCTCGGCCACGGCCATCTTGATCATCCATGTTTACCGGCCCGAATAGTATATAGGATCACGATCACCGTCTTCCGGCGCGCCCTTCAGCACCCGCAATGCAGCATCAACGTCGCCGGGATCGACCATGAGATCGATCCCGCCAATGGTCTCGCCATATCCGAACGAGGTCGCGATTTCATTGCCGAGGAAGGAATCTATTCCGCGGCTATCGAGAACGGACTGATAGAGGGCCGCCTCCGCCTGGCTTCTAAATGTCCTAATGGTGACCATGATCAACGCCTGAATTCCCTTCGACAATACTCCTAGACCGTCTGCCTATTCATGTCGATGATTGGATCCCCTCGGTGAAATTACCGACTTAGTGCATGCGCCCGTCGCCGTGCTTTGGTATTCTCACCGGGGAGGGACCCGTGAACGTCAAGCGGCGCGAATATGAATCGATCCGCGATTCAGTCGTGGAGGTAGAGAAACTTTACCAACATCGGTTTAGCGCCGAGGCGGTGCGCTCGAAGGATCGCATTTGGAAGGTCCTTGTCGAGGAGTATTTTCAGCGTTGGATTGAAGACGGCGAAACGGTGCTAGATCTCGGCTGCGGGTATGGCGAGTTCCTCAATAATGTCCGTTGCGCGCAGCGAATCGGCGTGGATTTTAATCCGGAGTCGGTCGCGTTTCTCGACACCGAGATCGATTTTCATCAGGGGGACGTCTGCGATCTTTCGTTCTTGGCGGACTCTTCGGTAGACACGGTGTTCACAAGCAATATGCTTGAGCATCTGCGCGGCAAGGACCAGGTGGAGCGGCTATTGGTCGAGGCGCGGCGCGTGATGAAGCCTGGAGGCCAATTCATCGCCATGGGGCCCAACATGCGCTTTCTTCACGGGGAGTATTGGGATTTTTGGGACCATATCGTCGCGATTACCGACCGATCGCTGGTCGAGATTCTCGCGTATCTCGACTTCGAAATTGTCACGTGCTACCCGAAGTTCCTGCCTTACACGACGCAGTCGAAACTCCCACAGTCGCCCGCGCTCGTCCGGTTGTATCTTCGGGCCCCTCTTGCCTGGCGCCTGATGGGAAAACAGTTTCTTGTGCGCGCGAGAAAGGCTTGAGCGAGTGACGACGCACGGTTGGAAGGACAAGGCGCTTTTCACGCCGGGACCGCTTACGACGAGCCGCACGGTAAAGCAGGCGATGTTGCGTGATGTCGGTTCGCGCGATTTCGAGTTTATCGAAATCGTGCGGGACATCCGCCGTCGGCTGGTGGAAATCGGAGATGGCGGAGCTGAGTACGAAGCGGTCCTCGTACAAGGAAGCGGGACGTACTCGGTGGAGTCGGTACTTTCCTCGACCGTGCCGCGCGGAGGGAAGGTCCTCGTAGTGATCAACGGCGCGTACGGCAAGCGAATTGCCCAGATGGCCGAAATGTTAGGTATCGACCATGAACGGTTGGAATTTCCGGAACACGAGACCTGCGATCCGGCGGCCGTTGCGGCGGCATTGGGCCGCGCGAAGAACGTATCGCAGGTCGCGGTCGTCCACTGCGAGACAACGACCGGTATCGTCAATCCTGTCGAGGAAATTGGCGCCGTCGTGCGCGAGTCCGGCGCGTGCTACTTTGTCGATGCGATGAGCAGTTTTGGCGCGGTCCCAATTTCGTTGCCGAAGGCAAAGATCGACTACCTTGTCTCGTCGGCGAACAAATGTATCGAGGGCGTGCCTGGGTTTGGGCTTGTGCTCGCGCGGCGCGCGGCACTGCAAGAAACGCAGGGATATGCCCGCAGCCTTAGCCTGGACTTGTTCGCGCAGTGGAAGGGCCTGGAAGCCAATGGGCAGTTTCGCTTTACGCCGCCGACGCATGCGCTGCTGGCGTTCCATCAAGCCTTGCTGGAACTAGAAGATGAGGGTGGTCCAGAAGGCCGCGCTCGCCGCTACCGGGGGAACCACGAGACCGTGATTCGCGGCATGAGGGCGTTGGGTTTCCGGGAGTATCTCGCGCCGGAAAAGCAAGGCTACATCATTACATCGTTCCGTTATCCTGAGCATCCGAACTTCGATTTCGAGACGTTCTACCTCAAGCTGAATGATCGCGGGCACGTCATCTATCCGGGTAAGGTGAGCGATGTCGATTGTTTTCGGATCGGTCATATCGGACGCTTGTTCAAAGCCGACATGGAAGCGATGCTGAGTGCCGTCCGGAAAGTATTGTTGGAGATGGGCGTTGCCCTGGGGCCGGCGCAGTGAGCCGTCGAGCGCACGGTTCTACCGCGCGAGTTCGTGGACCAGCACGTCGTGGTAGCGGCTACGAGTGAATACCGCGTCGCGGAGAGAACCTGCCGGGCGGAACCCCATGGATTCGGCGAGGCCCCGCAGGGGTTGTTCCCATGGCGCGGAATATAGGAGGACGCGGCGACGGAGGTGTTCGGCGAGCGCTTGCGCAAGCATGCCCTCTAACCCTTTTCGCATGTTTTTGTCCGCGTAGTCGATCTCGGCGTGAAGATACAGATAGAAGTCGACTGCGCCACTTCCCCCTGACCGGAGCCGCAACAGTCCGGCCGGATCACCGTCTCGCCGGACGATGACGAATTCGTGCTCGTGCGGCAATGGGTGCAGCGCATCCATCTCTCGCGCATATTGATGGCCGGTCAGTACATTTCGTTCGTTGAGCAGGAAGTAGGCCGCGCGACGCCACGACTCCCAACGCGTCAACAGCGCGGCGTCCGCCTCGCGCAGCGGACGCAACCCGACGCCGGGACCCAGAACCGCGCGCGCGCGAGTGAGGAGGCCCGGCTTTTCCGCTGAGCCGAGGTGCGGGTGCAAGCGCCCGTAATCCAGGCCCGCGCCGGCGATCGAGTGAAACGCCGCGATCGACGATTCGAGAAACGCTCGATGCGCGTCGCACCACGTCGGGTCGGGCTTGCGCATTG
>CAYXRK010000242.1:0-5984 GCA_964467615.1 uncultured Nitrospirales bacterium
ACACCGGTCAATACCTGCTCACGTTGGACAAGGTCCGCTGAGGAATTGGTCCGAAGTAAGTTCCTTGTAGGACGGGCACTCTTGCCCGTCCTTTGCCCTTAATGGCTTGACGAACGCCTCGCCGCGCGGGACACTCTGCTATCAGTTCATGACACCGCTCCGCCAGCGATTAAAGGGGGACATTCAATGAATCATCGGATCGCGCTGTCGGTCGTTGTTCTCGCCGCTGCTGGGGTCGCCGGGGGCGGAGATCAAAACAAATCCTCGCAGTCCAAGACAACCGTCTCAAAGGCGGATCGCTCGTACGGCACGTGCGTCCAATGGGAGAGTGAACTGGACACGGCCGCGAAGAAGGCCACGCGGGAAAAGAAGCTGCTCCTGGTGCTGGCCGTGGCCGGGCACTTCGAAGACCCGTTCTTCACCTGAAACAACGCTCAAACTTTGCGAACGCAAGCGCTCGCGAAGCCGGAAGTCGGCGACTTCCTCACGAAAAACTTTGTAGCGGTTCACGACAAAGTCGGCACATTCCAAGTCAGTTCCAGTTCGGACGGCAAGACGGCCAATCGCAACGGCGGCAACGTGGCCGCGTTTTTCTGCACTCCGAGCGGCTACGTCATCCACGCCGCCGCGGGCCCGCGCACCGGCGAGGCGTTTCTCGCCGAGGCGAAATGGGCCGTGGCCGGCTACTCGCAAATCCTCTCGGACCGCAGCCTCGGCGCGGCTCAAGCCAACGCCGAAAAGATCCCGCGAATCACGGCAGCATTGCGCCAGGCACATTCGAGCGCACACGACCTCTTGAACAAACCGGACCAAACCGCGACCGGCCGCGAGTTGGTTATTCATGAGCCGCCTTCGGACCCGAACCTCAAAGGACTCGACAATGCCGGCCGAAACCAGCGCAAGCAGGTCCACAAACTTTTCAAGACCCGCGCCTTCGAACCGCTGGCGTCGATCGGCCCCAAGGTCTACACGGACATCTTGGGCGAGAAGGTCACAACCCAGGACGTGCAACTGACCGGCGCCCCCGAGGCCAAGCAGGCCGCTCGCACGGGCCAGTCGCTGCGAGAGTTCTTCGACGCGGGAGGCGCGGCCAGCGTCGCACCGCCACCGGCACCTGACCCGGCCAAGACCAAGACCTCGGCTCCAAAAGAGTCGAAGGGCGAAAAAAAGCCGTGGGGCGCGGGAAAACGATAGGCCAGATCGCGCGTGGCTTTATTTCAATTCATTTGGATTCGCTGGCAGCCTTCAGCCGCGCAAGCTGCAGTCGGCCGACGTACCACATGTAGTCGGTGGCTTCTCGAACTACTCGCCGCGCGGGACACTCTGTTCAAGATTCACGCCGGCGCCCCACCCACAGTTCTTCAAACGGAAAACCCCCACTATGGTCGAAACGCAGTACGCTATCGCCTGATGAAAAGGTAAACTCTGCACACGCTTGAGCCGCAAGGGCTTCGCTTAGTCGTCAACCAGCTCGATCGTGGACAGGAAACCCTCAGCTATGCCGCTTGGCTGGAATGAAATCCGCTCCCGCGCCGTCGCCTTTTCGAGAGATTGGGCGGGAGAGAGTCGTGAGGACGCTGAGGCGAAGACGTTCTGGGACGACTTCTTCACCGTCTTCGGCCTGCGGCGGCGGCAAGTCGCCAGCTTTGAAGAGCCTGTAAAAAACATCCGGGGCAGTTACGGGTTCATCGACCTCTTCTGGAAGGGCGTGTTGCTCGCGGAGCACAAGTCGCGCGACAAAAATCTCGGTAAGGCTCACGCTCAGGCGATGGACTACATCCAGGATCTGCAGCGGGAAGGGCGCGGCGAAGAGGTGCCTCGATACGTCATCATTTCCGACTTTGCTCGAATCGCCCTGCACGATCTTGAGGAAGACCAATCGCACGAGCTTCCGCTCGCCGAGTTGCACGAGAACGTCCATTTGTTCGGCTTTATCCCCGGCTACAAACAACACCGCATCGAGGCAGAAGACCCAATCAACATCAAGGCCGTGCAGATCATGGGCGATCTGCACGACGCGCTCGAAGCGGGCGGCTACTCGGGTCACGACCTGGAACGAATGCTCGTCCGAGTGCTGTTTTGTTTGTTCGCCGAAGATACGGGCATCTTCGAACGCAACGCATTTACCTTGTTCCTGGAGAACCACACGCGCGACGACGGCTCGGACCTGGGCATTCACCTCGCGCGTTGTTTCTCAGTCTTGAATACCCCACAGGAAAACCGGCAAGGCAATCTCCCGGAAGAGTTGGCCGAGTTGCCGTATGTCAACGGCGACCTCTTCGCGGAAACCCTTCGCTTCGCGGAATTCAACCGCGACATGCGGAACCGCTTCATCGCTTGTACGAGGTTCGACTGGAGCCGCATTTCGCCCGCCGTATTCGGGTCGCTGTTCCAAGCGGTCATGGAGTCGCGCGAACGGCGACGGATTGGCGGACACTACACCAGCGAGCGGGACATCCTCAAGGTAATCGGCCCGCTTTTCTTGGATGAACTCCGCGAACAATTCGACAAGGCGAAGAGAAGCCGGGCCAACTTGTTGCGTCTGCACGAACGGATCGCATCGATGCGGCTGCTCGATCCCGCGTGCGGCTGCGGCAACTTTCTGGTCGTGGCCTACCGCGAAATGCGGAGGCTGGAACTCGACTTGCTCCGCGAGCTACATCGCGACGATCAGCGATTGCTAGATGTCCGCGCGCTTTCGCGAGTCGATGTGGATCAGATGTTTGGCATCGAAATTCAAGAGTGGCCCGTCCGCATCGCCGAGGTTGCCCTCTGGCTAATGGACCACCAGATGAATTTGCGACTCAGCGAGGCGTTCGGCCAGTCCTACGTCCGGTTGCCGCTCAAGAAATCGCCGCGAATCGAACAAGCCAACGCCTTGCGAATTGACTGGACCAAGGTGCTGCCCGTCGCAAACTGCACACACATCCTCGGCAATCCACCGTTCGTCGGCGCGAAGTACCAAGACAACGAACAACGCGAAGACCTAGACATCGTCGCCGATGGCGTGCAAAACGCCGGCCTTCTCGATTACGTCACGGGCTGGTATTTCAAAGCAGCGAAGTACATCAAAGGTACGAAGATCCCGGTTGCTTTCGTGTCCACGAACTCAGTCACCCAGGGCGAGCAGGTCGGCGTGCTGTGGAGCGAACTGTTCGATCGTCATGACGTGGTGATCCACTTCGGCCATCGTACCTTCCCGTGGGAAAGCGAGGCCCGCGGCAAGGCACACGTCCACGTCGTGATCATCGGGTTCGGGGTTGCGGAACCAAAACAGAAGCTGCTGTACGACTACGAATCAAACGGGACGGATGCAACAGTCCTGCGGGTCTCCAATATCAGCCCGTACCTCGTTGAGGGGCCGAACGTCGCCATCAAGAACCGATCGAAGCCCCTGTCCAAAGTCCCAGAGATTGGCATCGGAAACAAGCCGATCGACGACGGGAATTACCTCTTCACTGCGGAGGAGAAAAAAGAGTTTCTTCGACAGGAACCAGCGGCGGCGAAATTCTTTCGGCTGTGGTATGGCTCGGTGGAGTTCATCAATCGCTCGCCGAGATGGTGTTTGTGGGTCGGCGATTGCCCGCCCGAACGGCTACGCGCTATGCCGTCGGTCATGCGTCGTGTCGAGGCGGTTCGGAAGTTCCGCCTGAAAAGCAAGAGCGCTCCAACTCGGAAGCTCGCCGCGACGCCGACAAGGTTTCACGTCGAGAACATGCCGAGCGGCAACTTCCTATTGATTCCGAAGGTATCGTCAGAGCGCCGCCGTTTTATCCCGATGGGATTCATGAAGCCCGATGTGATCGTGAGCGATCTCGTTTTCATTCTTCCAAACGCGTCGCTCTTTCACTTCGGGGTCTTGAGTTCCACAATGCACATGGCTTGGGTACGGCACGTTGCGGGGCGGCTTGAGTCGCGCTATCGCTACTCCGCCAAGCTGGTTTACAACAACTACCCCTGGCCGGCGTCGCCGACCGACAAGCAGCGTTTGGCCGTCGAAACAGCGGCCCAAGACGTGCTCGATACTCGCAGTCAGTATCCGCAAGCCTGCCTTGCCGACCTCTACAATCCCGTCTCGATGCCTGCCCCTCTGGCGAAGGCCCACGCCAAATTGGACCGTGCCGTGGACCGTTGCTACCGCTCGCAGAAGTTCGAGAGTGAACGAAAGCGAGTCGAATACCTCTTCGATCGTTACCAACAACTCGTGCAACCGCTGCTGCCGAAGCAGAAACGTCGCAGAGGATAGCGGGCCGCGGCCTGGTTCTCGCTCCAGCGCGGCTGATTACCTGGCCATCCGATCCCGGCGCGCCGGGACACATGAATCCCGTGCGACGCCGATCCATGGATCTGTTACGAAGCGAACAGTGGCCGAGGGACGCTAGGGATTAACCGGCACGGCGGTCTCCACTACGACGCTGGGCTGTCCTTCGAGCGATCCGTTCACCGCGAGAACGCGCACGCGCACCGTGGCGCCGGCGGGCTGAGCGGGCAGCGTCGTGTTCGTATCCGGCACGGTCGCGACGCGGTGGAAATCGGCGTCCACGCCCACGACTTGAATCTCGATGTGATAGAGATCGGCCAACGCCGTCGCAAGCCACTGCACCAGCAGCGTGTTACCCGGGCCGAGTTGCACCTCGACGCCTTCGACCTGATCGGGCGTCTGATCCGCCCCCGGCGGCACGAAGCCGAATGCGTACCAGCGCGGATCGTTCTTATCGAGCAGTAGGGTCAGTTCGTCGATCAGTGCACGCAGTCGCTTCTTCAGTTGGATGACGGCCAGGTCGCGGACATCCTTGAGTTGCCCGATGTTGGCCGTCGCGCCGTTGAAGGCGCTGCGCGCGTCGGACAGGGCCGTGAACCGCGTGCCGGCCGCTGCCGCGGTGACGCCCAGCGCCGCGACTTCGTGCGTCGGGTTATTGATGAAATACGTCTGGAGCGATCCGAGCAGCGTTTGCCGCTCGGCTTGAGTCTTCGGCACGGCGAGCGACTGATTGGGAAATCCGGTGTCCGCCCACGCCTGCGACCACTGCGACCCGAGTCGCGGAATCAGCACGTCGCGCGTGATGCCGATGATCGCCTTGCCGTTGGAATCCTCCACGCGCACGGTGGTCGCGAGTGCCGGCTTGTCGGCCACGGCCGCCGCGTGCGCGTCGCGTTTCGTCTTCGCGTCGGCCAGGTCGGCCCGAATCGTCGCCTCCGTACTCTGCTTCAGTCCGATGGCCACTTCATGCGTGTGCGCCCCATCGGCCGCGTCCTCGGCCAGGGCAAGAATCTCGTCCAGAGCGTTCGGGATCGGGTTCACCGCCATGAAAGCCCCCTTTTGAGAAGGATTTCCGTAACGTATTACAAACAAACCGGATACGACTCGTATTTGCGCAAATGTGCTCAAAACAAGTCGGCAATCGCCCGCATTCGCGCCGTTGCGATCAAATTCCGATCGCTCTGACCTGCATTCGTGCCAACGCGGCCCAAAGCCGACTGCTTTGACCCGCATTCGCGCGGATGCGATCAAATTCCGACCGCTCTAACCTGCATTCGTGCCAACGCGGCGCAAAGCCGACTGTTCTGACCCGCATTCGTGTGGACGCGATCAAATTCCAACTGCCTCGACCTGCGTTCGTGCCCGCGCGGCCCGAAGCCGTCTCGATTGACCCGCGTTCGCGCCAACACAGCCCAATCCAGACGGCACCGATGCGAGTTGGCACGAACGTGCCCCGATCGAGCCTGCTCGCGACCGCATCCGTGCCAGAGCGTAGCACCGCGAACGCCACCTCGCCATCTTTTTTTCTGGATTTGCCGAATCCCGCCGCGCCGCGACATACAAATCCCTTGCGGCGTCGGATGTGCGAGCGCGCCGCGGACTGGTTCTCGCTCCAGCGCGGCTGATTACCTGGCCATCCGCTCCCGGCGCGCCGGGACTCGTGCTCGCAAGCAACTCGCTCCCCCGAACCCCGCCCGCGGTATCGAACAAGCCCAACGGTGAT
>CAYXRK010000243.1:0-5982 GCA_964467615.1 uncultured Nitrospirales bacterium
GAAGGTGAAGGCGAGGGGGAAGGCGAAGGCGAGGGTCAAGCAAACTAGGCGCGAATCAAGTATTCGCTGATCACGATAGCGAGTTTGAGCGGGCGGCCTTTGGGCCGCCCGTTCTTTTTGTGTCCGTCGACGCCCTCGAAAAAGAAATTTCTCCGGGCCGCTAAAGTTTGGGGCTAAAGTTGCCGATAAAACTAACAGGTAAGGGGGAATGCACCCTCGGCCTCCCGGCGCAGGACGCTGCCGGGTCTGATCACGGACGATCGCGATGCGGCGGAAGGTGGTTTTTTCCGTGCTGGACATTTGAATCGCGATGCGTGCGGGACCGCGCGGGCCGGTTTGGCGTCGCTGCGTCCGTGAATCGGGCCACTTGACCCTTTTTCGGATCGGACGGCGTGGTCCGCACATTCAGCAAGGTTGTTAGGGCGATGGGGATCGCCGGCGTTTCGGCGGTCCGGGCTTGGGGCCCGGTCGGCCAAATTGGGGATGCGCGCAAGGAAGCGCACAAGGTCAACCACTCATGGAGGAAGAACAATGGGTCTTGTAATCAACACAAACGTTCCCGCGTTGAACACGTCGCGCATATTGCGGCGGTCGACGTTGGATCTCAACAAGTCGTTGCAGCGGCTATCGAGCGGATTGCGCGTCAACAGCGCGGCGGACGACGCCGCAGGGTTGGCGATCGCGGAAGGGTTTCAGTCCCGCGTGCGCGGGCTGCAGGTATCGCAGCGCAACGCTCAGGACGGCATCAACCTCGTGCAAACGGCCGAAGGCGCGCTGAGCGAAATGACGTCCATTCTGCAACGTATGCGTGAGCTTTCGGTGCAATCGGCAAACGGCACGAATAACGCGACGAACCGCGCTTCGATGCAGCAGGAAATTACGCAGCTTGTCGGACAAATCGACACGATCGCGTTTAACACCGAATTCAACGGCGTTTCGATACTCAGCGCGAACACGACAACGACGTTGCAGATCGGTCCGGACCAGGGGGCGTCGAACCAATTGGCGGTCGTCACCTCGCTGGCGACGGCGGCGTCCTTGTCCGTTAGTACGCTGACGATTAGCACGGCGGCGGGCGCGCTGTCGGCCATCTTGACACTGGATTCGGCGATCGACATCGTTACGTCAAACCGCGCGCGGCTCGGGGCGACGCAGAACCGGCTTGAGTTCACGATCAATACGCTGGCCATCGAGGAAGAAAATTCGACGGCTTCGGAAAGCGCGATTCGCGACGCGAACATCGCATCGGAAACGATCAAGTTCACCCGCAATCAGATTCTGGTGAGCGCGGGCACCTCGGTCCTGGCGCAGGCGAACTTGGTGCCGCAGACCGCGTTGCAACTCCTTGGGTAAGGGGGCGTAGACCTATACCTCATGGCTAAGGCGGCCCGCGACACGTGGGCCGCCTTGGCGCGTTTAGAAATCTTTGAAGTATCGGCAAAGGAAACGCGCGATGGACATTAGCGCGATCAAACTAGCCGGCGACGTCCCGGAACCCAGTCCGGCGCCACGGCGAAATCGAACGACGCCAAAGCAAGCTCCCCGGCCTACTTCGGACGCCATCAGCATTGATCCGCCCGAATCCGTGCGGCGCGCGATCGCGGACCTCGCGCAGCGCAACGCGGCGAACATCAAGGCGGACGTGCGTTTGCACATCGACGGAGATACGCATCGCGTGGTAGCG
The DNA here is from genome assembly GCA_964467615.1 of uncultured Nitrospirales bacterium. GTDB lineage: Bacteria > Hydrogenedentota > Hydrogenedentia > Hydrogenedentales > CAYXRK01. The sequence goes on from CAYXRK010000243.1 coordinate 1,685, forward strand.
CGGGTTTTCAACGCGGACAACGAGATTATTCGCCAAATTCCGCCCGAGGAACAATTGCGTATTTTCGCGCGGTTCCGCGAATTGGTGGGGCTGATCTTCGACCGTAGCGCGTGAGTCGTCCAGCGACGTTTCTTTCGGGTGGCGTTGACTTCAAGCGTTGGATACGCCGGCACTAACGCAATTCTTTTCTATGGATTTCGATAGTTCGCCACAGGCGTTGAACGCGAGACCGGAAACCGGCGGCGGGCCCGGTCTTTCCGGCCCCACCCCGCCATGCGAAGTCGCCATGCGAAGTCGCTTGACAGGCCGATTCAGGGGTGGTAGACTTTGCGATTCGCCGTGGGTGAACTCTGTCTTCGACACAACTTCTGCCGGGTGGTCTGTGTCCCTCCGTTTCTGTACAAGGCAACACACGAATGCCTTGTCCTTTTTAGTGTACTAGTTTACTCTTAGAAGGGAAAAGTGTGCATGGCCGTCGCGTACAAAGGTCCCGCAAGTCGCCCCTCCCTGGGGACGATCCCCGATGTGGTCCCGCTTCCGAAGCTCATTGACATTCAACTGCATTCATACGGGGACTTTCTCCAATGGGAGACGCCGCCCGATGAACGCAAGTTGACCGGGCTGCAAGAGGTCTTCCAAGACGTCTTTCCGATTTCCTCTCCGGACCAGATGACGAAGCTCGAGTTCGTCCACTACAACTTCGTACCGCCGAAATTTACGGTCCAGGAATGCCAGATGCGGGGCGTGACGTACGCGGCTTCGCTCAAGGCGCTGCTTCGTCTCGTCCGCCTCGAGGAAATCGGTACGAGCGACGAGACCCGCGAGAAGTTAATCGTCGAGCAGGAGGTGTTCCTGGGCGAACTTCCGATGATGACGCCGACGGGTACATTCATCATCAACGGCGCGGAGCGGGTGATCGTCAGCCAGTTGCACAAATCGCCGGGCGTATCCTTCGAGACGAAAATTCACCAGAACGGCAAGAAGCTCTTGTCGGCACGAGTCATTCCGTACCGCGGCGCGTGGCTCGAGTTCGAGTACGACATCAGCGACACCCTGTGGCTTATTATCGATCGGCGTTCGCGCATGCTGGCGACGTCGTTCTTGAAGTGCTTCGGCTATGTCGAGAATGACGAAATTCTGCGCCTGTTTTACGACACTGAGACGGCCGTCTTGGGCCGGAGCAAAGTAAAGATTGGAAGCAAATCAATTGAACCGCGCGAGCTTGTGGGCCGAATCATCGCCTCCGATGTGATCGACGGGGACACGGGCGAAATCCTTGCGGAAGCGTGCCACGAAATTACCGAGTTGAGCATCGATAGATTGATGGCGTCGCGCGCGAAAGAGGTGGAGCTCGTTTCGGTCGAAGACCTCCAAAAGGACCGCACGATCGTTGACACCTTGGCCCAGGACCGCTGCCAGACCGAAGAGGACGCGAACCGGGAGTTGTATACACGCATTCGCCCCGGCGATCCGGCCACGGACTCGACGTGCCGCACCTTCTTTCAGCGCATGTTCTTCGACGCCAGCCGCTACGACTTCGCTCCGGTGGGCCGCTACAAGATTAACCGTAAACTTGGTCTCGAAATCCCGCAGTTGACGAAGACCCTGACCAAGGAAGACGTCGTAGCGACGCTCCAATACCTTGTGCGCCTGCGAGGGGGCGAGGGTGTGTTCGATGATATCGACCATCTCGGAAACCGGCGCGTGCGCGCGGTGGGCGAGTTGCTGTCAAACCAATTCCGGATCGGCCTCGTCCGTATGGAACGCACTGTGCGCGAGCGCATGAACTTTCAGGACGAGGAACAGCTCACGCCCCAGAGCCTCGTCAATCCGAAGCCGGTGAGCGCGGTCATCAAGGATTTCTTCGGCCGCAGCCAACTTTCGCATTTCATGGATCAAATCAATCCGTTGGCGGAGTTGACGCACAAGCGGCGCCTTAGCGCGTTGGGGCCTGGCGGCTTGAGCCGCGAGCGCGCGGGCTTCGAAGTCCGTGACGTTCACCCGACGCACTACGGGCGCATTTGTCCCATCGAGACGCCGGAAGGTCCGAACATCGGGTTGATGGCGTCGTTGGCGACGTACGCGCGGATCAACGAGTATGGGTTCCTCGAGACGCCGTATCGCAAGGTCGAGAACGGGAAAGTCATCGAGCAGATCGAAATGCTTTCCGCCTACGACGAAGACAACTACACGATCGCGCAGGCCAACGCGGAGTTGGACAGTCGAAACCGATTCACCAGTCCGACCGTGTTGTCCCGGCATCGGGGGGATTTCCCGAAGGCGCCGCCGGATCAGGTGGACTACATGGACATTTCGCCAAAGCAGTTGGTGAGCGTAGCGGCGGCGCTGATTCCGTTCTTGGAACACGACGACGCGAACCGCGCGCTGATGGGCTCGAACATGCAGCGACAGGCGGTGCCGTTGCTGCGGGCGGACTCTCCGTTGGTTGGCACCGGCCTCGAACACGAGGTGGCCAAGAACGCGGGGACAGTCGTACGCGCCGACCGCGGCGGCACCGTCGAGTACGCCGACAGCGAGATCATTCGCATAAACGTATCCAAACGCGGCGATACTTCGGGAAACCCGTTCCGCACGGAACAAGACGAATACATTCTGAAGAAGTTCGTGCGGTCGAACCAGAACACGTGCATCAACCAGCGGCCGATCGTGTCCAAGGGCGACAAGTTGGAGCCGGGCGACATCATTGCGGACGGGCCGGCGACCGACAATGGCGAACTGGCGCTTGGCCAGAACGTGCTTTGCGCGTTTCTGCCGTGGGAAGGGTACAACTTCGAGGACGCTATCATCCTGAGCGAGGATCTCGTCAAAGAGGACTCGTTCACTTCGATCCACGTGCAGGTATTCGAGCTCGAGGCGCGCGATACAAAGCTTGGGCCGGAAGAGATTACGCGCGACATTCCCAACGTAGGCGAGGAAGCGCTACGACACTTGGACGAGAACGGCCTCGCCCGGATCGGATCGAAGGTCAAGCCCGGCGACATTCTTGTCGGCAAGGTGACGCCGAAGGGCGAGACCGAGCTGGCGCCGGAGGAGAAATTGCTGCGTGCGATCTTCGGCGAGAAGGCGGAGGACGTTCGCGATGCTTCGTTAAACGTCTCGCCGGGCGTTGACGGCGTGGTGGTGGATGTGCGCGTCGCAAGCCGGCGCGACAAGGAAGGCTCGAAGACCGCGGTCACGCAAGAAGTGAACCGCATTAAGCGCCAGTACGAAGAACGCATCGAGGAGGTGCGTAAGACGTTCGTCGAGTTGATGAAAGACGACCTGATGGGCGTGAAGATCGTTGAGGACGTAGTGGACTACAAGTCCGGCGAACTGGTGCTCGAGAAAAACAAGCGCATCAAGGTTTCGCATCTCGACAAAGCCGACTACGGCGTGTTGGCGCGGCTACAAATCGAAGACAAAAAGGCGCAGCAAAAGTTCACGCGGCTGGTGAATATGGCGGCGATGGAAGAGGCCAAGCTGATCGCGTTTCGCGACAGCGAGATCGATGGTTTGCGCAAGGGCGATGACCTGCCTCCCGGCGTAATCAAGCATGTAAAGGTGTTCGTTGCGACGAAACGACGCATGTCGGTCGGTGATAAGATGGCCGGCCGTCACGGAAACAAGGGCGTCGTGGCGCGCATCGTTCCGCGTGAGGACATGCCGTTCATGCCGGACGGCCAACCGATTCAGATTCTGCTCAATCCGCTTGGCGTGCCCTCGCGCATGAACGTCGGTCAGTTGCTCGAGACGCAATTGGGTTGGGCGGTCCGCGCGCTGGGGATGAAGGTGGCGTCGCCGGTATTCAATGGCGCGTCCGAAGAAGTCATCCAGGGGTTTATGCGCAAAGCGGGCCTTCCGGAAGACGGCAAGATTAGTTTGCGTGACGGCAGGTCGGGGCGGGCAATGGACCAGTTGGCGACCGTTGGGTATATCTACATGCTCAAACTGAACCATCTCGTGGACGACAAAATCCACGCGCGGGCCATCGGGCCGTACTCGCTCGTGACGCAGCAACCGTTGGGCGGCAAGGCGCAGTTCGGCGGGCAGCGGTTCGGCGAAATGGAAGTGTGGGCGCTGCAGGCCTACGGCGCGGCGCACACATTGCAAGAGCTTTTGACGATCAAATCCGACGATATCCAGGGCCGCACGAAGGCCTACGAATCAATCGTGCGAGGCGACAACGAAGTCGACGCGGGTACGCCCGAGTCGTTCAATGTGCTCATGCGCGAAATGCAGAGTTTGTGTCTGGACGTGGTGAAACTGGTGAAAGTGGAAGGCGTGCTCGAACCGGCAGT
>CAYXRK010000244.1:0-5942 GCA_964467615.1 uncultured Nitrospirales bacterium
CCTTGCCGGGCCCAGTTGGCGAGTATCTCGACGCCTAGTGCCGACCCGAGGAACACGAGAACGCCGGCCAGTATCGTCGTTCGATACGCCCTCGGCGCGGCATACGATCGGAGGAAGGAGATGAACCCCAGTCCGAATGCCGCGGCCGGAATGAAGAGGACAAACATCCAAATGCCGGTCTTCGCGAAGACTGTGTTCTCACGGGTGCCTCCCGGCAGCAACGAGTCGCTCAAACCGCCCAGGTTTTCGTGAATCTCGGCGGCCTCGTCCAACGAGAAAAACGTAAACGCTATGCAAAGCCAGCACAACACGCCAATCTGGTGTGAACGCGTGACGTCTCCTTCTTTCACACGCTCGACCATGGCAAGTATCGCAAACAAGAGTCAGATCGCGAACAATTGAACCGACGAGTACCAGGTGGGCAAATTCGCTTCGTTGTCCAAATTGATGAATTGGGACAACGCTCCGAGCGGATGACCCAGGACGAAGTCGGCGACGTAGACCGCGCCCATCGCCAAATCTGCGGCAAGGAGTAGATACAGCAGAGGTCTCGAACCGGGCGTTTGTTCCCGAGTCATTTCACGAATCCTGCCTCCCCGAAACAGGCGCGCTACGTAGGACAGCGAGCCGCAGAAACTACTCCAACTCGTCGCCGTGCAATGGCGGAGCGTTCGGAACCAATCGAAGGGCTTCGAGAAACTCTTCTCGCGTGACGTTCGGGATTCTTTCCGCGATGAATTCGGCGGTATCGAGCGCGGAGACTCGTTCCGCAATCGCAAGGGACATGAAGTGCTCCACGCTGAGGCCGTCGCGCTCCGCCAAGTCCTTGGCGCGATCCAACAACCAATCTGGGATATTGACATCAATCTGACTCATGACCGGGCCTCAACGTACTCAATACGTCGGATGCAATGACCCCGACTCGAAAGTGCTCAATTCCCACGAAATCTCTCCCATTTTACGTGATGATATACCGCACTCCTGAAGCGACCGCTACTTCAAGTACGATCTCATTGTCCGAAATCGGTCGATGAAAGCAATCCCAATCCATGCACAACACGAGTATAGACGCCTTCATCCTCACGCGCGAGACGCGGGACGGCGCGTCGGGCCTTGAGTACACGTTGTGGTGCGCGACGCCGGGTGGTCCCGCTCAGCTTGTTTTCACGAACCAATCCGCTTCGTGCTTTGTGGCGCATGGGACCACCATAGACGGCGGCTTTCGGCGTGAGACGACCGATCTCGTCGCGCTCAACGGTGCGCACGTCGACCGGTTGCACTTCAATTCCCGCCGCGACCTGATCCAATTCGCCGAGAAATCGAACAGCACTGGTCTACAACTCTTCGAGTCGGACGTAAAACCGCTCGATCGGTTCCTCATGGATCGCGAAATTCGCGGCGCATTGCACATTGAGGGCGACGCGGAGCAACGCGAAGGACATCTTCGGTTCGTCAATCCCGCTATCACCGCCAGCGACTATCGCCCCACGCTCAAAATCGCGTCCATCGATATCGAAACCGAAGGGCTTCAGGGAGCGCTGTACTCAATCGCGTGCGCCGGCCCCGATTCCGAGCGCGTTTTCATGGCCGGGCCGGGCGTCTCAAACGGCGTCATCCAGTTTTGCGGGAACGAGCGCGGGCTACTCGCCGCGTTCTCCGAGTGGATTCACGCCTACGACCCGGACGTGCTGATCGGCTGGAACATCGTCGGTTTCGATCTCACGTTTCTCGTCCGCAAGGCGCGCGAACTCGGCATGCGCCTGCGCCTCGGTCGCGCGAACGGCGACTGCGCCGTGCTCCCGCCCGCAACGACGCGCCAATCGCCCATGGCGCGAATTCTCGGCCGCGTCGTGCTCGATGGCATCGACCTGCTGCGCGCGGCGGCCTTCGGCTTCGAGCAGTTCTCGCTCGAACACGTCGCCAATGAACTGCTTGGCCGCGGCAAACTCATCCAACCCGAACAAAACAAACTCGAAGAAATCCGGCGGCTGTTCCGCGAGGACCGCCGTGCGCTGGCCGAGTACAACCTCGAAGATTGCCGGCTCGTGCTCGGGATTTTCGAGAAAGCCGGCCTCATGCATTTCGCGATTGAGCGCAGCCTGCTCATGGGCCACACGCTCGACCGCCAGGGCGGTTCCGTCGCCGCATTCGACTGGCGCTACCTCCCGCGGCTGCACCGCGCGGGTTACGTCGCGCTCGATACCGGCGCGGGCGACGAACCGGTATCAAGTCCGGGCGGCTACGTCATGGACTCGAAGCCCGGCATCTATGACAATGTTCTACTCTTCGATTTCAAGAGTCTGTATCCCAGCATCGTTCGCACGTTTTGCATCGACCCACTGGGCATGGCGTTCCCCGGCGAAGACCCCGTGCCGGGTTTCAAGGGCGCGACGTTCAATCGCCATCGCCACATCCTGCCGGGCCTCATCGAAGAACTTTGGGCCGCGCGCGATCGCGCCAAACGCGACGCGAACAAGCCGCTGTCATACGCGATCAAAATCATGATGAACTCATTCTACGGCGTCCTCGGCACCCCGGGCTGCCGGTTCTTTCACCCCAAACTCGCCAGCTCGGTAACGCTGCGCGGCCACGAGGTCCTCACGCAGAGCCGCGACTACATCCAGGGCCGCGGCTACGAGGTCATCTATGGCGATACCGACTCGCTATTCGTACTCGTCGGCCCAGGGCCGAGCGAAGAAGACTGCGCCGCCCTTGGCCGCTCGCTCGCAAACGACATGAACTCTTGGTGGCGTGAGCGCATCGCACAAGAGCATCGACTCGCGTCGCATCTCGAAATCGAGTACGAGACGCATTTTCTAAAGTTCTTCATGCCCACCGTTCGCGGTTCGAGCGAGGGCAGCAAGAAGCGCTACGCAGGCGCGATCCGCGCGCCATCGGGCGAAACGGAACTTGTCTTCCGCGGACTCGAAAGCGTGCGCACGGACTGGACACCGCTCGCGCGGCGCTTCCAGCGCGAACTCTACGCGCGCGTGTTCGCCGGCGAGCCGTTCGACGACTACATCCGCGGCGTTGCGGCTGGTCTCGCCGAGGGCAAACTCGACGACGAGTTGTATTACCGCAAACGCGTGCGCCGGAAACTCGCCGACTACACCAAGAACGTCCCGCCGCACGTGCGCGCCGCGCGCCAACTCGATAACCCTGGCCGGTGGGTGACCTATGCCATCACCGTCAACGGCCCTGAGCCAATGGAGAAACGCATATCATCGTTCGACTACGGCCACTATCTTGACCGGCAGCTTGCCCCGGTAGCAGACGCGATCCTGCAATGCTTCGAGACGTCGTTCGAGGCGCTCACCGCGCGGCAGATGGAGATGTTTTAAGCGTGAACACTTTCTTTTTGACGGTACGGCGAATCCAACCCTCCAATCCGCCGCAAGTGCGGGCATGAGAAAGAATTCCGCACTACGCGGGAACGGCCACGCCGAAGGCATCGAGCGCCTGCTCGAATTTCTCTTCCAAGTCTACGCGGAGGTTTGCGAGTTTGATGTCCGTCATGTTCAGAAATGCTGCCGACGGATGACCGAGCAGACTGAGTTCGGCGGATTCCTCTTCAAGGCCGAATCCCGAGACGTGCGCTATGACGTTGGCCAACGCCACGATGTGGGTCCGGCGGCGCCACGCGTCCACGTGTACCGCCTCGGGGTTATTGTGAAAATACGTGGTCACTCCGAAGTCATGCGGCAAGTTCCATCGGCCGATCGTGTGTAGGCCAACCAATTGATGGTAGTTGTGTAGTACCTCGTGGACGAGGCCCGGCGATTGGCGCAATTGATCGACGGTGTCGGCCGTGGATTTCGCGATGATGTCCAACAAGGCGATTTTACCGACATCATGGAACAGTCCTGCGAAGTACAGCGATTCCGGTTTTGGCTCCGAGAGCAGGTTCGCCAACTCGTTCGCCGCGAATGCGGTGACGATGGAATGGGTGCGGAGGCGTTCCAACAGCCGGGTGATTCCGGGGTCCTTGGATTCGAAAAGGTTTGCCGTCGCCACCGTATTTACAGCGTTGGAGATCGTCCGCATTCCCAAGCGCGCGCAGGCCACGTCCAGTTCCGTAATTTCGGAGAGGCCCCCGTAGAAAGCGCTGTTGGCTATCTTCAATATTTGCGCGGCGATAACGCTGTCCTCGCGAATCAGCTTCGCCAATCCTGGCATGCTCGACTGCGCATCGTCCACCAGCGCGAGTACCTTGATCGAAATCGCCGGCAGAACGGGCAACCGGTCGAGGACGTCCGGCAACTCCGCGAAAATGGTCCCGCCGATAGATCCCTTTGGCGCCATGGCGCGAACGTCATTGGCGCCCGGAAGCGCCCGCGCCTTGTGGCCCTCGACTTCCAGGCAAGCAATTAGCGGGTTGTAGCAACGGACGCATCCCAATAATACATACGATCCCGATACAGGCACATCCGGTGCGGGATCGGCATTGCAAAATGGACAGACGAGAGACATCGAACTGCGGGTTCCTTGTTGCGGTGCGGATTCGTGGCTATTGCGTCATCGTCAGGATTTGATTCAAATCGCGCGTGCCAAAAGTGTTCGGCGTATGGCGAAGGGCCTCGCTAAACGTGGTCTTTCCCCGAACGGCCTTGGCGATCGCGTCTTCGCGCATCGAAATAAGCCCCGTGGTTTCCATGCTGATTTGTCGAATCTTATGCGCCGGTTCCAGCGCGATGATGGCGTCCTTTACAGCGTCGTTCAAAACCAGCAATTCGTACACGCCCACGCGTCCCCGATATCCGGTGTAGTTACAATTGTCGCAGCCTTGGCCCTTCTTGAATTCGTATTGGCGGACTTGCGCGAGGTCCAACCCGAGGCGGCGGATTTCGTCCATCGGCGGCAAGTAGGACTGGGAGCAATGCGGGCATATCCTCCGCAGCAGCCGTTGGGCGCAAACGGAAATCACCGTCGAAGAAATCAAAAACGCTTCGACCTCCATGTTCAGCAACCGCATTAGACCGCCAATGGTGTCTTCGGTGTGAAACGTCGAATACACCTTGTGGCCCGTCAACGCTGCTTGGATAGCGGTTTCGACGGTGACCCGATCGCGGATTTCCCCGAGCACAATGATGTCCGGATCTTGTCTGACTATCTCGCGCAACGATTCCTCGAAGGTCCTGCCCGCCTTTGTATGCACCGAACATTGCACGATGCCGTCGATGACGTATTCGACCGGGTCTTCGACCGTGATGATCTTCCGGTCCATTTCGTTGCAATAGTCGAGGCTGCTGTAGAGCGTCGTTGTTTTTCCGGATCCGGTCGGCCCCGTGATGATAACGACGCCGGTGGGAGGATCGAGCACCTCGGTGCGATAGCGCGAGACCATGGACGGCGTCATGCCGAGTTCGTCGAGCCCAATGAGGTCGACCATCTGATTGAGAATCCGCATCACGAGCGATTCGCCGTGAATGGTCACGTAGCACGACAGGCGCATGTCGTAGTCCACGCCGTCTTTGCTGAAGGATATTCTTCCCCCTTGGTGGCGCCGGGTCTCGGTGATGTTCGCCTCGGCCATGACCTTGATTCTCGACGCAATCTTGGAAAGCAAGTCCTTGGGAATGTCCGTCTTGAATTGCAATACCCCATCCACTCGATACCGCAATCGAACGCGATTGGCGAACGGTTCGATATGGATGTCGCTCGCGCCTTCCTTGATGGCCTCGGTGACAATGTGCTCGACCAAATTCGCGATCGAGTCCTCTTCGTCGACGGCCCCCGCTTCGCCCCGTTTTGGTCTCTCCTGGTGAAAATTTCGGTACGCGTCGATAGTCTTTCTGATGCTCTCGGCGGGACCGAGCGCCAGAACATGTTCGCCGTGAAATATTTCGTCGATCGCCTGGAGGGTCTCGGCGTGTTTCAGATCGGAGACAACGATGACAATCCGGCCGTCCTCCGAGCGGCTAAACGGAACGAACGTGTGCTTG
>CAYXRK010000245.1:0-5928 GCA_964467615.1 uncultured Nitrospirales bacterium
CCCCCACTGGATCCACACCCTCATCCTCACCCAAGTCCTCATGGGCCGCGCCGCGCATCAACTCTCCAACTCCACCCTCACCGAATCTCCCGCCCCAAAAATACCCGATCCCCGATATCTGAAGTCCGACACCCTGGACCCTAAACCCTATACCCCAAACCCTACACCCCATACCCGCCCCTCCACCGCCCTAAACGTCTACCTCCGCCTCGCACGCGAACACCGCATCCTCCTCGGCCAATACCTCCGCCACCAACAACACGCCGCCGCCAATTCCACTCACTCCGCCAACTCCAACTCATTGGCCCCATCCGTCCAATCCGTCCGATCCGTCCGATCCGTCCGTCAACACGAAGCCCAAACCCTCGAGACCAAAATGCAACCCTACCTCGAAGAAATCCAAGCGCTCATCCCCGAATGCACCGTCCCCCTCAAAACACTTCACCAACCCAAAGACAAACGAGAAGCCCGCCGCATCATCGACACCATCGAAGAGACGATTACCCCCGAACTCCAACACATGATCGAATCCGGCGCCTGGAGGACCTTCGACCCCGACGCCCCTGTCCAAACCCCCAACATCGACGACTACCCAAAAATCGACCCACCCCAAACCAATGCGGCACAACCACCTTCAGCGGCGCGCGCGACCTTCACCACCGACGCGTCCAACGCGTCCAACTCTTCCGATCTGTCCGATCTGTCCGATCTATCCCATTCGTCCCATTCGTCCCATTTGTCCCATTCGTCCGATCTGTCCGATCTGTCCGACTCGTCCGACTCGTCCGACTCATACCCCCAGCTTCCAGTCGCCACCCCAAACCCGATACCCGATACCCGAAACCCAGACCCTACCACCGCCCTCTCCCTCACCCGCCTCGCCAAACGCATCCGCGCCAAGTACCTCGCCATCGCCAAAGACGACCTCGTCGAACACCTCTACCGCAACCCCGAAGACCTCGACGTCGAACCACTCATCCTCACCCAAGAAATCGCCGACCGAGCCGTCCCCAACGCTGCCAACGCTGCCTACCAACGATTCTTCCAAAACACCCAATAACGCCAACAGTAGCGCCCGTCTCGCCGAGACCGGCGCAGCCTCAACGCCGTGAACCGCGTGGAGAAGTTCGCGGGCCTGTGAGAAACGCGCGGCCTCGGGGCCGGGCTCGCCCTATGGCAAGAGCGCGAGGCCGATCTCGTCATTGAGTTCGTAGCCCGTTTGTGTTGGGCGGTATCCGTGATCGTCGCGCTCGAGTAGTTCGCGTGATTGGAGCTCCCCAAGCGCCGCGCCGAAGTCGCCGTCGACCGGTCCGCCGAAGCGTTCCGCGTAGTAGTCGTCCGTGATGCCGCGGCGTGTGCGGAAGTGCTGGATGAGCGTCTCGACTTTAATTTCGTCTTCGGCGAGATCCAAGATTTCGCTCTTCACGCCGGGAGCGGTCAGATACCGGTTGATGTGCGGGGCATTGCGCGAGCGAACGCCGTCCAGATACGAGTACGCGCCGGGGCCGAATCCGGCGTATTCCTCGTTGCGCCAATAGATGCAGTTGTGGCCGCTCTGGGACCCGGCGCGCGCGTAGTTCGAGATTTCATAGTGGTCCCAATCGGCGAGCGCGTCCATGCCCATGCGATACAGTTCGAGGCTGTCGTCGGGATCGATGGCTTCGTTGCGCCGTCGCCAGAAAGGGGTGTTCTGTTCGAACGTGAGCGAATAGGTCGAGACGTGCGGCGGGCCGATGTTCACGCACTCGGCAAGGGAGGACCTCCACGCGTCGATCGGGGGCGCGCCAAAGATGAGATCGAGTCCCCAGTTCTCGAAGGTGCTGGCGATGATGCCGCACGCGCGGCGTGCGGTGTGTGCGTCGTGGCAGCGGCCGAGATAGTTGAGCGTGGCGTCGTCGAAAGATTGGACACCGATGGTGATCCGGTTGACGCCGAGCGAGCGCCACAGCGCGGCTCGTTCTTCGGTTACGTCATCGGGGTTGACTTCCATGCTGATTTCCGGCGACATCGTATCGAAGCGACGATGGAACGCGGCGAAGATGGTATCGAGATCCGAAGGAGTGAGCAGCGAAGGCGTACCGCCGCCGAAGAAGAGGCTTTGGGCAGTGCGAGGGCCTTCGAATGATTCGATTTCGCGGGCGAGCGCACTGGCATAAGCGCCGGGTGCTTCGCCCTCAATCGGCTGCTTGACGAAATCGCAGTAGGGGCACGCGACGCGGCAATAGGGGATGTGGACGTAGACGCCGAGCATCGCGCGATCCTACAGCATGCGCGTGGTACCATCGCGCGCGGAGGCGAAAGGGGCCTGGTGGCCCTCGCGGTCTTCAAAACCGTTGACCCGGGTAGACCCTGGGTGGTGGGTTCGATTCCCATCCGCCTCCGCCAGTTTTGGTTTGAGCATAGACAAGGGGCATTTTGGACTGAATTGTATTGCCTCGAAATGTACGAGTTGCCGGTAGAGATTCTGCGCCCGCTCGGAGTGTCAGTTTAGAGGGACGCTTGATACGTGTCCGGCCAATGCGTTCTTCAACGCATCGGCGAGCTCGTTGCAGGCGGGGACGGCTGCGGGTACCGCGCCGGAGATCATCGCGAAGGAATGGGTGAGGTTGCCGTAGCATTTGTAAGTGGCGGGGACGCCCGCCGCTTGCAACTTGTCGGCGTAGAGTTTGGCTTCGTCGCGCAAGGGATCGAAGCCGGCGGAGGCGATGAACGCCGGAGGCAGGCCGGCGAAACTTGTCTCGCGTAACGGCGAGACGCGCATGTCCGCAAGTTCGGAAGCGTCGTTCAGATACAGGTCGCAAAACCACTTCATCGTCGCGGCATCGAGCGGATACGCATCGGTCATTGTTGAATACGATGGCGTATCTGCCTGCCCTTCGAGCCAGGGGTAGATGAGGAGTTGGAACGCGGGCATTTGGAGCGCGTTCTTCCGCGCGTGGTGCGTGATGACCGCGGAGAGTTGGCCACCCGCGGAATCGCCCGCGACGGCGATGCGTTTTCGGTCGATGCGCAATTCGGCAGCGTTTGCGAGGGCCCACTCGTAGGCGGCGATTGCGTCGTCCACCGCGGCGGGGAATTTGTGTTCGGGGGCGAGACGGTAATCGACGCTGATGAGGCGGCACTTGGCGGTGTCGGCGAGTTGCGTGCAGAAGGCATCGCATGTGTCGAGATCGCCGATGACGCAACCGCCTTGGTGAAAGTACAACGTCAACGCGGAGGGCGTCGCTACGCCGCGCGGCGTGTAGACCCGTATCGGAATGTCGCGCCCCGCGGCGGGAATTACAGTGTTCTCGATGTTGGCCATGGGGCGCGGGGCGGCTTTGAGCAAACCGAGGCCTGCCGCTGCGCCCGCGCGGGCAACGGGTGGTGGGAACGAACGGAGCGGCGGCTGTTTCTTGCCTTGCACCCAGAGCAGTTGCGACATGGGATTGAGCGTGTGGCCGTCGATTTGCATCGGTTTCCCGCCCGCCATCGCGTACAGCATGGAGGCGGGCAGCCGCTTGAAGAGTTGGATCATCAAACCTTGAAACGAGAGCGCCATGATGTCAGTCCGATCGGTAGTCGATTTCCCACGGGAATGCGCCGCGCGGTCCTTCGCGAGGCGCGATTTCGTTCATCGTCCACGCGTCGTACACGCGGCCATTCAGCACGATATAGCGCATGCTCTCCGAGTTCCGAATGTTCTCGAGCGGATTCGCATCCAACACGACGATGTCCGCGAGCTTGCCGGGCTCGATGGATCCAATATCGCGGTCGAATCCCAAATATTGCGCGCCGTAGAGCGTTGCGCATCGAAGCGCTTCGTGTGGCGTCATTCCGCCCTGTTCGAACATCCACAGTTCCCAGTGCGCGCCAAGGCCGGCGCGTTGCCCGTGCGCGCCGAGTTGCACGCGCCCGCCGTTGTCGATGAGTTGCTTGCACCCGCGCGCGATGTCGATATGGTTGAACTCATCGTCCGGGACCATCGTGCGTCGGCGCGACCTCGCATCGGTTTCGTCTCGCGGAGTAAAGCGCAGCAGGCGCTCGTCTTCCCAGACGTTCGTCTTCTGATACCAATAGTTCTCGCCCCAATTGCCGCCGTACGCGACGACCAGCGTCGGCGTGTAGCCCGTGCCACTGTGCCGCCAGAACTGCATCACGTCGCTGTAGAGGTGCGCGGGAGGTACGGTGTGTTCGATTCCCGTATGCCCGTCGGCGATCATCGTCATGTTGTGCATGAACAGCGATCCGCCTTCGGGCACGACCATCATGCCCGTTTGACGCGCGGCCTCGAGGATCTGTTGGCGTTGATCGCGACGGGGCTGGTTGTAACTCTTGACGCTGATCGCGCCGGCGGCCTTCATCCGCCGAAGATGCCTGAGCGCGTCGTCAAGGTTGTTGACTTCCGCCATCTCCGCGCCCGCCGCGCCATACAAGATCGTGCCCGTGGAGAAGATTCGTGGCGTGGTGATGATGCCCGCCTTCGCCATTTCAGAGGCCGCGAACACGGTCTCGGTGTCGGAGGATGGGTTGTGCGCAGTCGTCACGCCGAACGCGAGGTCGGCGTAGAGGCCCCAATTGCTTTCCGGCGTGATGCCGCTCGATCCGTAGGACGAGTGGTGATGCACGTCGACCATGCCGGGAATGAGCGTCTTGCCCGCGCAATCGATAATGCGCGCGCCCTTCGGGACGTTCGCGCCGCTTAACGGGCCTGCGTACGAGATGCGGTTTCCTTTGATGATCACGAGGCCGCCCTCGACTACCTCGTCGCCCCGCATGGTGACGATTCGACCGCCGATGAGCGCGATGACTTTTTCCGGAGCGTCGTACTTCGCGTCGAACCCAATCGCGACAGGCGTCAGTTTCGGAAAATCTCCTTCGGGCTTCTCGAAAAATTCGAGTGGTTCGCGAACGTCGAGCGAATACAAATCGGGACCGAGCGACCAGTGCAGCGCGGCGCTGTCGCCGGACCAATGCAGGTAGTATCCGGTGTCGTCCGACACGCGCCGCAGCGGCAGGTTCTTCGCGCCGGGGCCGATTTCGATGTCGCGGCCCGAAAGGGTGAACGGCGTGACGAATGCTTGAAACCGCTCGGAGAACGCGAGCCAGCGTTCGTCCGGCGAGACCATCATCTCCACCGCGTTCTTGCTGACGTAGTGCGTGCGTTCGTCGCTGCCATCGAGTGCGATGCTTTTGAGACGCCGGGTGTCGTCCGGATCGCCAGACTCGACGTCTAGGTAGAACACCCGATCGTTCGATGCGCCGAAGTGAGGAAGCTCGCCTTTCTTCGTGACCAGTTCCGGGTCGCCGCCGCGCGCCGGAACACGGTATATGCCGAGTTCGCGCGTCCAGGTGTCCGTCCTCCGATTGTCCGTGCCGACCTTCCGATACACGATTGTCCTGCCATCGGGCGAGAAGGCGGGCTCGACGTAGTGTCCAGGCTCGGTGGTGATCTTGCGGCCATCACCTGTCCGCGACGACGCGGACGCGACACGCACCGCGCCGAGTTTCTCGTCGTCCCAGGTCGTGTACACGATGTCGCGGCCGTCGCGCGACCACGAAGGATAGAACTCGAAGTAGTCGTCCTGGCGCGTGAGCCGCCGGGGTTCGCCGCCGGGAAGCCGCTTCACGTAAATCTTGCCGAGCGCCTGGTACGCCACCTCATCGCCGTCCGGCGAGACCTGCACCCACCGAAGCATCTTGACGGGAAACGTCTCGGGCGCGACATCGACGGGGAAACGCACCGCGTCGAAAATCTGCCGTTCGTCCTTGACGTGAAACGGGACCTCCGCGACCGCTTTCGTCTTGACGTCAATGCGCCCGATCTTTCCCCCGGCCCAGAACACGATACTCTTGCTGTCGGGCGTCCAGGCCATGTTCGGGTAAAGGCCGTGGATGGCCCAGGTCTCCTGGTTGTCGCGGTCGAGACCCTCGTAAATCGACCAAACA
>CAYXRK010000246.1:0-5920 GCA_964467615.1 uncultured Nitrospirales bacterium
GCCAATCGTGCTCGTAATCGTGCTCGTAGTCGGCGGTTCGCACTTCCCCCGTCATCATCCTTTCCGCCTAAACGCCCGCCTTCATCACTTCGCGTCATTCATCATTCGTCATCGTAATCGAGTAGTTCACGGCGCAAACTGGGAGATACTTATCAAAGGAACTTGAGACTCAGGACGCTACGGGTGTGGAGGGACCGTGACCTGTAACAGCGTCTGCGGAGATGTGGGTTCGGGCGCGATATCTCCGAGCGCCAATTGGGCCGCCTCGCGCACAAGGTCGTGCGGATCGTCGTCGGCGGTCTCCTCGAGCGCGGGGACGGCCGCTGCGGCCTTGGGCCCCATCGCCCGAAGCGCGTAGGCGGTCGTGTGACGCACAAGCCAATCCTCGTCGCGTAGCGCGGGAACTAGAGCCTCGGCGGTTTCGCCGGTTTCGCGTCCGATTGTACCGAGTGACTCGGCGGCTTGAATCCGCACGTTGCGCGACGGATCCGAAAGCGCCGTGGCGAGATCCGAAATCGCCGGTTTTGCGGCGTCGCCCCAGCCGCCGAGATATCGCGCGGCGGCGCGGCGGGATTCGGCGTAGTCCGCGTGCAACGAGAAGGCCATCGACATAACGACGCCGCGCTCGCTCGAGGGCAATTTCCCTAATTGGTGCACAGCGGCGAAACTGGACGAAGAGTAGTGGCCGAGGACCGACTCGATCGCGCGAATCACTTCGTCGCGCACGGGCAATCCGAGTTTAACAAGCGAAGCGTTTGCAGTTGATCGTACCGCCGCCGCTTCGTCCATGAGCGCCCGCACCAGCGCCGCTTCCGCTTCCGGCGATGCGCTCTCGATTTCGCCGAGCGCGCGGGCCGAGTCGGCACGGACCTGACTGTCCGCGTGCGAAAGGCCCGCAATAAGGTGGTCAACGTTCGCGCGGGGTTGGGTCGTATCGGCGTGTAGCTCGCTTGCCAGCAAGCACGCCGCGAGAAGTACAACACGTTTCATGGCCAAAATCGTATCAGCGGCCCCGGCCCTTACGCGAACCAAGAATCGCCGTTTCGTCGAACGCCGCGTGCATGATGGTCGCGCGTTCGTCTTTCGTATAGATGATGTGGATTTTGCCGTCCTTCGCCTGGAGTGCGACGGGGTAAGCGAAGTCTTCCTTCCCCTCGGCAATGTTCTTGCGATGCGTCCAGGTCTTGTCGTTGTCCGTCGAGATGGCAACGGTCAACGGGTCGCGGTCGAGCATGCTGTCGTTGTAAACCAGCAGCAAGTGCCCGTTCGCGAGCTTGATGAAATCCACCGCCGCATTGGGATTCGGAAAGGCCGAGTCCACCCCCGGCGACCAGGTCCAACCGCCGTCGCGCGATTCCGAGCGAACGACGTAGCCGTCCGTCACGGGTTCGTATCCGCCCCCGCGGCGGCAATACGCGATGAGGTGGCCCGGCTCGATCTCGACGGGCGCGGGCTGAAGATTTCCCGTGCGCGAGGTGATGCGCCCGGTCTCTTTCCAGGTGTGCGTGTCCGGGTCGATTCGGATGAAGAGCGAGGTCGTGTCAGCGCCGACGTTTTCGCGGTCGTTGCCAGTCTCGTGATAAATCGGCAGTAGGTAGTCGCCGTCTTGCAGGAGAATCGGCCGCCCGCGCACCATCATCCCCTTTTCAAAGGCCAGCACGAACGAATCGGACCAGATCCGCGCGCCGTCGCGCGATATTTTCGCGTTGATGCGCGACTCTGACCAGGTCTCGCCGTAGCGTTGCACGTAGAAAAGCCACACGGTGGCGTCCGGCGCCTGCCAGACGACTGGATTGCCCTCGCCCAGGAACGGCGTGTCGGCGATGATTTCCGGCGTCGACCACTGCTCGGTCCCCGCGCGAAGGCGCATACCCCAAACTTTCGAGTCGTCTTCGTACTCGCCGCCTCCGCCGTAGTAGGCGAGGTAGAGGTCGCCGTTGTCGAGTTCCGCGAACGACGCCGGGTGCTTGTACTGCCCAGGAAATTCCTTGCCGATTACCTTCGTCGTGACGATGTCGGATTCCGCGGCTGACGCTATGGCGGCGAGCACGATCGCCGCGGCGGCTACGCTTGTTCGCATGGGTGCTCCATTCTCAATGGGGGATTTGTCCAAGTGCGCGGCAATTATAGTACGCTCTCGTCATGCGCGCGACTGACGCCACTCCGGCCCCATGCTCACCATCGCAACGGAAAGACGAATGCTGCTGAAGATCGGCGCGGTCGTCTTAGTCGGGTATTTAGCAGCCGCTTCGGCGCTATTCCTTGCGCAACGGCGGGTCTTGTTTCAAACCTCACGCGATCTCTACCGCACTCCCGCCGAGAACGGTTGGCCGTTCGAGGATGTGTGGTGCGATGTCGTCCGCGAAAAGACACACGGTTGGTATATCCCGGCCGAGGCCGGAAAATCGAAAGGCGTCATCCTCTTTTCGCACGGCAACGCCGGAAATATCGCCGATCGCCTCGAGTCGATCGGGATTTTTCGAGGCATGAATTACGACGTGCTCGTCTATGACTACGGCGGCTACGGGCAAAGCACCGGTGCGCCTTCCGAAAAACGTTGCTACGAAGACATCCGCGCGATGTGGCGATACCTGATCGAGGAACGCGGCGTGGCGGCGGCGTCCATCGTGTTGTTTGGCCGGTCGCTCGGCGCGGGGCCGGCGTGCCAACTCGCAACGGAAGTCGAGGCGCGTGCCGTGGTCCTCGAGAGCGCGTTTCGATCAGTGCCGCGAATGGCGCAGGACCTCTATCGAATCTTCCCCGGCAAGCTACTCACTCGGGACCATTTCGCGAACGAAGACAAGGTGGGACGTCTGCGATCGCCGGTGTTGTTTGTTCACAGCCCGGACGACGAGATCATTCCGTACGCGCACGGGAAGTGGCTGTTCGAGCACGCCTCTGGGCCGAAACAATTCTTCGAGATTCGCGGCCGCCACAATGAAGGTTTCTGGCAAGCCGGAGACTCGTACATCAGCGGGCTCAATGCCTTCCTCGACCCGCACCCTACCGCCATCAATTGAGCGACGCGTTTTTCCGCTGCCGAATGTCCCGAAAAAACGACGTCAGAATCGCGCCGCACTCGTCCGCCAGTAGCCCCGAATGCACGGTGGGACGGTGGTTAAACCGCGCGTCTTCGAGCAGATTCATGAGGGACCCGCAACATCCGGCCTTCGGGTCCACGGCCGCGAAATGCACCTCGGCCACGCGCGCCAAAATGATCGCCCCGGCGCACATCGCACACGGCTCCAACGTCACGTACAGCCGCGTACCCTCGAGTCGCCAACTCCCCAATTTCGACGCCGCCTGCGTGATCGCCAATATCTCCGCGTGCGCCGTGGGATCCTGCAATGTCTCCCGCTGATTGTGCGCCTTCCCTACAATCTCGCCCTCGTGCACGATGACGCAGCCCACCGGCACCTCGCCCTCCTCGAACGCGCGCTCGGCCTCCTTCAGCGCATACTGCATATATCGCGTGTGCTCGTCCACCATGACGGCGCATTCTCAATCCGCAAGCTTCGAATGTCAAACGCTCGACACGCCTATCGCTTCACGCACCGATGAATGATCTCTTCGATCCCAACTCCGTAGCGAATGCGTTCGTCATCGCTGAGATAGTCCTTCGGCCAAATCTGCTCGACCTCAAATCCTTCAAGTCGACCTTTGAAATCCAAGCCGTAGGTGCGCCAATGATCGAATATATCCACGCGCGCGCATCCGAACTCCTCGGTGTCCTGAAGCGGCGAAGGCATCATCGGCACCATGAAGTACGCGATCCCGTCTGGCTTCAACACGCGGTGCAACTCCGCGATCGCCTGTTTGTCCTCGCAGATATGTTCGAGCACGTGCAAACAGAACGCGGCGTCAACCGTGTTGCTCGGCAACGAAATAGTCCGCAGGTCCGTCCGGAATACGGGACATCCCGCGACGCGAAGTTTCTCCGGCTCGATATCCGCCCCGATTCGCGCGAACCGCGTCCGCGCGTCGAGGTAGCGGCCCAACGACGGTTCCGGCGCGGTGTGGAGCAGCAGGCCGTCTCGGCTCCGTAGTTCCGCATCGTGTTCGTCGAGGTAGCGGCGCAACGCGCGATGCCGCTGTTGCGCTCCGCATTGGATGCAAATGCAGCCGTCCTGAATGAAACATCCCGCCGGCAGCGTCAAGAATTCGAATCCCGTCCAACCGCAGCACGGACACTCGGCCCGCTTCGAGTTGCGGCTCTTCAAGATGATGCGCGCGTTGCGCCAACTCGCCGTCACGAAATTCCGCACGCCGCGCCACTTGTTCGCCCGGTACGCGCCGACGTAATCGATGATCAGCAAGTCCGCCAAGAACCGCAGGATTTTGCCTCCCGCGGATCGATGGACCACGGCGCCTTCGCTAACAGTCAAAATCAACACCCTCCGTCAGCGGCTGCGGAGCATTGCGCGCACACGCTCTGTTGATATCCTAAGCGCCGTAGGTGCGACAGCATTGTAGCTTGGCGCGAAAGCGCCAAGGTCTAGTTGTGCCATACCTACGTAAGCCCCATCGGGGCGAAAGAATGTATCATTTCAACAGAGCAGCGAGCGCGTTCACCACCCGTTCACGCGTTCCCACTCATCGACGATCTCTACCCCGCCGTCAATCACATAATACCGGTCATAGGCCGCCGCCGTCAGGCAGGAATGCCCCGGCAACACGCGCACCATCGCACCGATGGGCAGCCGCTCGTACGGAAACGCCGCGTGCTCGTCCATCATCGACAGCCAGCCGTGCTCCTGACTCATATTGCCGACGCGCACGCCCTCGATTCGCGCGCCGCTTTCCAACTCGCAGATCAGCCCGTATCCCGCACCAGGCATCGCGTCGTCCGCCCCGAAGTCCTTCGACAACGCCAACGCCCCCGCGTCGATCAGCGCGCGGTTGAACTCGGGTTTATGTCCAATCACCGACGCCGCAACGAACACCGCGATATCATCGAGCAAACACGCGCCGATTCCCGCCTGCATCACGTCGAAAAACGTGTAGTTCCCCGGCCGAATCTCGGTCAATCCCTCGAACTTCTCTGCTAGGCACGCCCCCGGCGTAGATCCCCCGCTCACGACCGGACACGCGAACCCCGCCGCGCGAAGCCGCTCCGCCGCGTGTACCAGCGACGCTCGTTCCTCCTCCGCCGCAGCACGCACGGCCTTGATTCCCTTCGCCGCATACGAGTGGCCCCCGTGCGCCAGCACGCCGCGCAGCTCGACCTTCGCAGAACTCGCCAGCGCCCGCGCGATTTCAAGCAACGCCGGGTCGGCCGGCTGAATTCCCGCGCGATGATATCCGGGGTCGATCTCGATGAAGACCCGCAACGTCTGACCATCTGCGTCCGCGAAGCGCGCCGCCTCGAGCGCCATCGCCACGCTGTCCAACAGAATGCTGACTATCGCCCCACGCCGCTGCAACGCCGCCACCCCCGCAAACTTATTCGGTGCGATACCCACGGCATACGTCACGTCGCGAAAGCCGTGCTCGACGAAATACTCCGCCTCCCGCAACGTCGATACCGTCACGCCGCCGAAACACCCCCGCGTCGCGATCCGCGCCACCTCCGCGCACTTCGCCGTCTTCAAATGCGGCCGCAGGTCCACCCCGTGCCGCGCCGCCTTCTCCGCCATCCGCCGGCAATTCCGCTCCAGTCGTGACCGATCCAGCACCAAACTCGGGGTGGGTAGATCGAAAAGCGTCGTCATCTCGCTAGCTTGCCCGCCGAAGACCCATCGAATCAACCAATATTTCGCCCCCTCCTCAGTCACGGCCCGATGAAAGTGCCCCCTTGAAAACTCGTTAGAAAGTTCTCTGTACTACTACCCGTCAACTTCTTCTTTTTTGCGAAGATTTCGCCATGCGTAGTTCGGAAAGCCCGCGCGGTAGGCCCCTCACCCGTTCGCCCTGAGCCTGT
>CAYXRK010000247.1:0-5871 GCA_964467615.1 uncultured Nitrospirales bacterium
ACGCGCTCGTGTGTTTTCTTGAGGGCGCGAATCTCGTTGAGCACCGCCTGCAACAGCGCCTGGGGTTCTTCGCGCGCGAAGTCGCGCGGCGACGTGCCATGCCCAGGCAAGCGCATCGCATCCACGTAGTAGCCTTGGCTCGCCAGCCGCTGCGGAAGTTCCGCGAAGTTGTTGCTCCCGCCGATGAATCCATGCACAAGCAACACCGCCGTCTTTGCGTCTTCCGGCCCAAGCCGGAGCTCCTCCGCCCCGACGAGAATCTTCGTTTCCGGGTCGCGCGGTGCGCGGGCATCCCCTCGATTCGCCAGCGCTCCGCAAATGACGTTGTACATCGTCAACGCGGTCGCCGCGATCAGAAGAACGAGGGCCAAACGGCGCGCGCGCCGGCCGATTAGCAATCGGAAAAGGCGTTTCATTTGCCTTCCTGCGCGAGCGCTCTCGACGCCGCGCCGACGATTTCCATGCCGCGCGACTTCTGAACGAACGCCACGATCTTTAGTTTGCTGCGGTTCCACCCGGCATCCAATTCAAACTCAAAGGCCCCTGAATACCCCGTGTCTGTCTGGACTTGCCTTTGCTTGAAGGCCCGCACCACAGCGACGTGCTCCAGACGCCGCCCCGAATTCTCTCCGCGCGTTACTTTGTTCGAGAGACCGTCTTCAGTCAGCGCGACGACCGTCTGAAAATAGTCTCCGTCGACAGGCGTGTGAAGCCCGTCGATATCGATACTTGCCCGTACCTTGCCGTCCTTGATCTCCACGGTCTGTATCGTGACGGGCGCCTTCTGCGCTTTGCGCGCGGCCGTTATCGCGGCTGACGATTGTTCACGATCGCTGCCGACACATTCGTCGTGGCCATCGATCACAAGTTGCGGCGTATAAACCTGATCCGACTCGAGTGCGCGCGCATAACACCGCTGACGCTCAGTAGCCTCCTTGGTTGAAAACGGGTCGCGCCAACCAAGGCCGTCCCAATAGTCCACGTGCCAAGCGAGTACAACGAGCGACGAATCCCGCGCGAGCTCCGCGAGGTAAGTATCCGCGGGAGGACAACTCGAGCAGCCCTCCGACGTAAAGAGCTCGATTACCACGGGTGCTGCCTTCGCATCTAAAGGTTGTCCGTCAGCTTTCTGGGCGACAACGAAGAACGTGAATAGGACGATCGAAGTGAGTTGCTTCATGGTGACTCCACTACTCTGTAAGAAGTCGATTGCGGCGCGTGAGGCGTTCTGGATGGCAAAACCCATCTGTGAGCTGGCGCCATTTTAGAATGAAAACCTCGGTCTTCAAAAATGGCCCGGAAGCGATGGAAAGAAAAGTCTCCGTCCTGCGAGAGTGAAACTCCAACATCGAAGTATATCTTGGCGCGCCACAGGTCATTCGCGCAGCCACTAAATAGTCTCCGTGCAGTCTCCGTGCACTTGAAGGTCTGCACATTCGCATGCTAAACTTTTTGTTCTCCCCGTAAGCGTTTCGTCGATTTTTCCGCGTCCCCATCGTCTAGCCTGGCCTAGGACACCGCCCTTTCACGGCGGCGACAGGGGTTCGAATCCCCTTGGGGACGCCAATTTAATTTCCGCCGGTTACAGCAAGCAGGCGAAGACACCGCCCGATGCCTGGCCCCGGACTTAGCACCAAGTGTATTTTGTCGGGGAATAGCCGGGATCGATTGCAGGCGATCGGGCAGCTCATGATTTCCATCGTCCGGATTCGAGTTTTTCGAGGAGACGGAGCAGGCCGTCGAGGATGGTGAGCGGGTGGGGCGGGCAGCCGGGAATGTAGAGGTCGACGGGGAGCATCGTGTCGGTGCCGTTGGATTGCTCGCTGTGGCCGATGTAGGGTCCGCCGGAAATCGCGCACGCGCCGACGGCGATGTACGGGCTTCCGGCAAGATGCTTTTTTAGCAAGGAGCGCGCTTTTCTACATTGCGCGCGTATACGGTAATCTCGACTTTTGCCACGTGCTGCTAGGAATCTGACTCCGAATCCACCCGAATATCGGATTTGGAGGATACCCGAGAATCAACGATCTCACCCCCGGGAGAAATAAACGTCGACCTTCAAAAAGTGCCCCGATGGATTCGGAGTCGGGCTCCTAGGGATTCGTCGTTTTTTCGCTGATGAGGCTATTAGAAATAGAAGATCGCGGAGAGCAGGATGCGGTGTTGGAACACGTCTTCCTCGAAGCCGTCGACACCGCGGACAAGGTCGCTGTTCACGCCGGGGCCGTAACGCAGTTGATATGCCGCGTCGACGCTGAGCCGCTCGAGCGCAAGCAGCCCCGCGCCCACGGTCGCGCCGTAGAAGCGGTCCGGTTGGCCGTCGCCATTTCGCGGCACTTTTCTACCGAGGTAGGAACTCGCCACTATGCCTCCGGCACCGATCGATGAGACACCGAAGAGACTATTTCGGTAGTTCTGTCCGGGGAATTGTGGAGTAGTCGGTTTTCCTGTCGCAGCCTCTTCGTCATAAAACGCGCCCCAGCGCAATATCCATAACCGCTTCATGTCTTCATCAGGCTGCTTGGGTAGGAACACGTATTCCGCGCCGAACCGCACCGTGATCGTGGGATCGATCTCGGGCGCGTTTAGATAGCTGTCGATGTCGCTCGCGTCAATCCCCGATGACCGGACCCGTACTCCAGCCATGGTAATCCGCGTACCCACGTTTCCCACGGGGCCGAACCGATCGCCCGACCGAATGTAGAACTCTTCCCAGTTCGTCCGCGTCACGTCCAGCGACAGCGTCAATTTGTCGTTCACACGGTACGCCGTCCCCAACGCGAAAGACGCGGGTAAACGCATTTCGCGCTTCTCGCGGCGGCGAAGAATATCGGTGCTTCCGAGTCCAATTTCGCGGATTTTGTAATCGACCTTCCCCGTAAACGCCGAATCGTACCGCGCGCCGATGCTCCATTTGTTGGTCACGCTCCAAAGCGCGCCCAGGACGATATTCTCGCCCTTGAAGTCTTGATACTCCTCTTTGCGCACGGTCCGGAACGGCGTAAAGCCGCCATTGAGAATCAGTCCACCGGAAAAGGTCGTCTTCTGCGTCCAGCCGTTGTCGGCCCACGGCGCATCGCGCCAAATATTTAACGACAGCCCCACCGACAAGCGCCGCGTGAGTTCGATTGCAAACGCGGGAGTGATCGTACCGAGTCCCCCATCCTGCTCGAAGCCGACGTCCGTCTGGAATATGCCGGAGAACAGGCCCACCGAGCTTAGTGAAATAAACGGCGAATCGATCCGCCCGTCAAACTTCCTCGAAAAGTCATACTTCCGCTGATAGTTCAGTGCGATGGATGCATTTCTTCCTAAAATCGATACCGGAAGCGGGTATACGAAACTTAGAAAATTGAGTTCCGAGTTTGCAGCGCTGTGGCGTCCCTCAAATTCCGGATTGAACGCCGTGTCGAACTGTTCCATGATCGCGTTGAACGACCCGACAATCGACAACTCGGGCCGTTCAAGCTGCACCAACCCCGCCGGGTTCCACGACGCCGCAGTCGCATCGTCCGCAATCGCCACAAAAGCGTCCGCCATCCCCGCTGCCCGCGCCCCCGAACCAACCGGGCTCGGCGAAATGGAGAATTCGAGCTCGGTCTGGGCAGACCCAACAACCACCCCAACGAGAGCGAAGATGAGGGCAATTCGCCGCAATATATACGTTCTATTTCGTGACGACATAGTAGCCGTTGTTCCGGTCGATCTGATCCGGCGTCACATCTGGCAGGTCAATCGTAAGCACTTGACCGAATGACCGCGCATCACCCACGGATTCGATGAAACCCTCTCCGATTTTCTTCGGGAATGTGCCGGTTCCGAAAGGATCCGCTTCGTCCTTTACGACGAAGAAGCGAAAGTTCGGCTGGATACCTTGCGCGGTCGAGTAGGACAGCATGTGTCGCGGCTGGCTCCATGCGATCAACCCGCGCACGATCGGAAACTCTTGCAGGAGCCGCACCGCGAGCCATTCGACGATCCGTTCACTTTCCTCTTTCCCGCCCGCAATCGCGATCTGCTCTCCCATGTATTCGCCGGTCACTGCGTCGGTCCGCTCGAGCACGACCTCGACGGATTCCTCGTCCGCCCGCGCCCGCACAACAAAGAAGATTTCCGCCGGGATGATCCGCCCAAGTTGGAGCCGATCGCTTGCGGATGACAACTCGGTAAGTTGGAGCTCGGTAAGAATGTCCGGCATCCGTCGCCTGTCGACA
The DNA here is from genome assembly GCA_964467615.1 of uncultured Nitrospirales bacterium. Classification (GTDB taxonomy): domain Bacteria; phylum Hydrogenedentota; class Hydrogenedentia; order Hydrogenedentales; genus CAYXRK01. Next base: position 4,215 of record CAYXRK010000247.1, read on the forward strand.
AACGTGAACCGCTCTTCCATCCCAGGCCGTCCGCGAAGATCGCCGTACAATTGTTCCAAATCGATTACGCCTGGGTTGGTTCCCTGCGTGTCCTCGTCGATGAAGGCTATCTTGAGGTTGTTGTCTGCCAGTTCGAGGTCGTTCGGCACACGCTTCACGGTCATGCTGTGGCGGCCAATCGTCCCCTGGTCGTCGGTTGCTTCCGCGTTTAGAATTTCTTCGCCCATTTCCCGAAACGCGAGTTTGCGTGTCGTGCTGACACGTTTGCGCGCGGGAATGATGGGAATCGATTCGCCGTTGAAATCGATCTGCGATATCGGATTTGACGCGTTGACGTCCAACCCGACGACGATTTCGTCCCGGAACACCTGCTGCTGGTCGCGCACACCTGTGATGTTGACGGTGACCGCGTTCGTGACGTCCTCCACGCGCTCGAGTTGGGCAAGTTGGCCGAAGCGGTACACCGGGCGCACGTTGTCCGGCATGGGCCAATCCGTCAGCATGCTCGCAAAGCGGATATCGCCCATCATCGCGGCGACATCCACCCGGTCCACCACGAGTTCGCCCCCGGTCGCGTTGCCGAGCGTGTCCTCGCAGCGATACGTGAGCGGCGGCTGGACTTTGTCAGCGGGCAACTCCACAACGAAATTAACAATTCCGTCTGCGCCATCGGTCCGCTCGACGGGGACCCCCGCCACGTCGAACGCGCCCACGCCCGTCGCGTCCCACAACTGGCCCGTAACGCGCCCCGGCACGGACACCGGTGTATCGAAACTCACCACCGGGCCGTCGTGGTCTGCCGCGATCGAGAACGTCTCGGTGGTCGTCTTGCCGGCGAGATCGGTGATAGTCACGTCAAACGAATTCTCGCCCGCCGCGAGCGCGATCTCGTGGCTGAAATGCACCGCCGGTTCGGCGAGGCCGTACCGCGATTCAATCCGCTCGCCGTTCACCAGGATTTCCGCAACATACTGGTCGTCCATTGCCTCGCCCTCGAGGGTCGTTCTCATCGCGCCCAACGCGGCATCGATGGGTGTGGTCAATCGGACCGACGGGGCGGACTGATCCACCCCCGCCATGGTCACACGTTCGCGGTTGACCTTGTTGAGGTAGTACGCGGCGCGGGACGACGGCTGTTGCGCATAGCTTAGTTCGAGCTCCCGTTGTGCGCCGGTGAAGTCGCGAGTGAAGTAATACGCGATGCCCATCTCGCGGTGCGGAAAGTATTCCTTGGCGAAGTGAAGGCCATACGTCCGCGGCCAGTATTGATCGCGCGCGCGGCCCTTGAGCGCGGCGTCGAGGTCGTTCATCGCCTGCTCGTAAAACCCGCCTTCGACAAGGGAACGCCCGCGTTCGTAGTAGTTCCACCAGCGGCCGCGGAACGATCCATCGACTTGGCCGTATTGCACGCCGTCGCGCTGGAACTTTTTCATGTCGAGGCGCTCGCTCGCGCAACTCGACAGAAAAAGCAACAGACCTAGCGGCGCGATCCAACCCACCCCGACGTTTCGCCCGATCATGCCTCCCCGCCCTCGGTTTTCGTTTCAGCGTCAATCGTGTTGAGCTTGGAACCGTTCGTGGTGAGCTTGGAACCGTTCGTGGTGAGGTTGTCGAACCAAGAACGGTTCCAAGCTCAACACGAACGGAAGTTAACGCC
>CAYXRK010000248.1:0-5813 GCA_964467615.1 uncultured Nitrospirales bacterium
CGCGAGTTCTTGACCCGGCCCGTTCGCCCTGAGCCTGTCGAAGGGCGAGCGAGTTGAAGGGTGGGATGCGTTGTTCGGGAATTGCTTTCGCTTTTCCCACAGGGGATCTCACTCCGGAATTGCGCCGCTGGCGGGGGTCGTGTCAATCGTTTTTTCGCACTACGAAGCCGATCGAAGTTTGAAGGATTTCGGCGTGATTGGACACGTCAATATCTCCGTTTTCGATGAGAACGCGCCAGTCGAAATCGGGCTCGCCGTAGAATGCTTCGGGGCACCGTTTTTCCTCTCGTCGGACGCCATCGACGGAAAGAAGGTTCGCTACGTCGACGTTCGAATCGAGGCGGCAATCGGTCCGGGGGAAATTGAAATCGGTCGTCAGCACAAGAAGCCCGCCCGGTTTCAACACGCGGACCAATTCGGACATCATCTTGCGTTGCAATGCCTTGTCGGCGTCGGTCTGAGGAGTCATGCGCTCGTTCTCGACGAACTTGGCGCGGCAGTGTTCGATGACCGAGATGCAGCAGACACGGTCAAAGGTGTCATCGGCGTAACTAATCTTATCGAGACCCTCGGCGCGGTATTCGATCGCGCAGCCAAACCGGCCCGCAAGCCGGCGATCAATGCCGTGCCATTCGACGCCTTCATTCGGATCAATGCCGTGCACCTTCGCACCGAGCCGTGCCATGACGAATTGCGGTGGCGAAGTTCCGCAGCCGGCGTCGAGGACTTTCAGGTTGGGCTGTAATTTCAAGTTCGCGAGGACCCAAGGGTACTCCCAGTATTTGTTTGGGCCGTAGAATCCCGCGCCGACGTAGGCGTCCAGGTGGTCCATGATCGCGCGGAAGCGAGTCGATTTCTTTTCGGATATCAACGCATACGACGCCGAAAAGGCCGTATCGAACGCGATGTCCGTGGCGGAGATGCGCGTTCGGCCGAGGAGATAGCGCGCCGCGGCGGCCCGCGCGAGGGGCACGCGTTTGATCCCATTCTTGTTAATGATGAGGAACCGATCTAGGGGATTCATATCACATCGAAACGCGTTGCTGCACCCGGTGAGGCGCTTTATTCATGCTCGGCCCCTGCTCGCGGGGATCGAACGTGGCGACGCGCGGGTCTGATCGCACGTCGAGCACAAAGATCAATGGCGGATCCGGCGCTGTCGATTCCACGAATGCACCAACAAGAGGACCACCATGCCAAGAGTAGCAAACGAAATGGCGAGCCCCAGATAGAACGACCGAGGCGAGTATACAAATCGCACAACATGGGTGCCAGGGGGCAATACGATAGCTGTGAACGCGTCCATCGCCTTGAGCATGGGAACCGGCTTAGAGTCCACATAGGCCCGCCATCCCGGAAAATAGGGGCTAATGTTCGTTAGGATCCGGTATCCATCCAATGGGCCGACTTTCAGTTCGACTGCATTCGCGGTGCGGTGGGAGATTTGTATCAATTCGTTTTCATCGCTCTCGTCTGTAACGATTCTCGCATCGCTCAAGACCGCCGAACCCTGTTCTTCCCTAAAATCAATTGAAAAAGTCGTCTCTATAGATCGAAGTTCCGGTAGTGGGACCCAATACCGGAAGTTCTCGTTTGGCCCTGTCAATTCCTGCGCGATTCCATACTCTGAACGACCGCTCTCGGAGTCCGTAAAGACGACATTGATATATGCGGCGCTGTTGGTCGAAACGGTGACTTCAAGCGTGGAATGCTTCGCCGGTATCTCAATCGTTGGGAAAGTATACGTGGCCGCTGATTCCGACTCCGGCGCGGCTTCGACGAGGACTGGAAGCCCCCACGAATCCACTAGAGAACGCAGCGAAGTATTCTCGGAGTAAGGCATTTTGCCTACATCCCGTGCGTCAACGCGCGGCACCGGAAGAAGTTCCTGGGCCGCGTCAAACTGTGTACGCGAAGAGGCCTCCTCAGAGGACGGCCGTTGCTTCCTAAGTGCCGCATCTACACCCGGCGCTTGGAATGTCTCACCGGTCGAGATGAATGTAGTTGTCGTTGGCGGAAATGCGGCATATTTTCCAGGCAGCGGTCCCGCGACATACTGCGACGCCAGCCAAAATTGGCGTTTCGCGAAGAGGTTGCCCCGAAGATGCCCTCGAGTCGGCGCGTCGCTGGGTATCCCCCGTTCGTAGTTCTCTTCCTGAAAGGGATGACAAAGTGCTTGCCGGACGGCCTCAATGAAAATCGGGTGAGAGCCTGTCATCGACGCCTGCAGATCATACATATTTTCGTTATAACCGTAGGCGCCGCGTCCATTGTCCGACCAAAAGGTTTTGGATTCGCGAAAATTCCGAGGCACACTTAGCGCGCCTGTGCGGCCCAATTCCTGCGGGAGAACCAGATGCACCCAATAAGCCACTTCCAAAACAATCAGTGCCGGCAACAATACGCTCCAATATTTCGGTCTCCTCAGCCACGGCAAAAGGACAGCAAGCGCCGCTACGCACGCGGGAAACGACACAGCCCACAGTACGTTCGGCGCGAACGATGAGGACGGCGCGGAATACGCGAGTACGACGACGACGACTAGCCCCGCCGCGAGCATGAATACGCTCGACCAGGCCTTGGCGAGGGTCCCGTATCGCGGACTGCCGAGCGCATCGGCGCCGAATCCCGCAAGTATGGCGAGCGGCAGTGAACCGACCGTAAGCGCGCGTTCCGGCCCAGATAGACGCACGGGCGAAGCCCACTCGACAAATGTGGCGATTGGAAACGGCGGCCTCAACGCGATATCCAACATGGCGTAATAGAGACTTCCGAAAAGCACCGCCTCGCGCCATCGCCGATTAGAAAAACCGGCGATGGCCAAGATCAACAATCCCGCGCCGAGCCCACGTATCCCCATGATGTTTGGGTCGCCCGGATACGTGATGAGGTTGGAAACGACGCTCGCGACGGGGGGCCGCTCCCGTTCTATTTCCGCCCATTTCAATTTACTATCCGCGGCGCGCGCGCTTCGATCCGCGAGTTCCTTCGTCGGAAGAACACTCGAGGCCGAAAAGGCCAGCGAAAGGAGTACCGCGATCGATACAGTGGCAACGTCCCCCGAAAGGACCCCTAATCGAGAGCGCAATGGCCCGGCCGCCCCAACACGCAATTCCAACAGGCGCAGGACGATAATGTATGTATACGATAGTATACATACATAAATATAGTGTTGAACGATTCCAATTTGGAGGCTAAGGGCCAAGCCGGTCGCGGCCGCGTATGCGAACTTGCGGGTCACTCCCCGCGAATTCCCGGCGCAATGCAGGAACACGAGGATCCACGGCGTCCACGAAACCAGGAAGAGAATGTTCCAGTGGCGGACCGACGCCCGCATGATGTCCGGGCCGAACGTAAACCCCATGGCGGCGACCATGCACGCGGTGTAACTCAATCCGTGTCGCCGCGCCAGATAGAAGGCGCCCGTTCCGGCCACCAATAGATGCAGTACCACAAGGACGGACAATCCCACGTGAGACTTGTACGGGGTCGGATCGGACGTCAGCAGGCTTCGTACAATGTTCGGCGGATATAGTAAGAGTGACGCTGGATCGCCGGCAAACGGCATGCCGCAAAATATCAATGGGTCCCAAAGAGGCAGTTCGCCATGGTGAATCCGTTCATCCATGAAAAACGCGTTCGGACCATGCGTGGAACGCGCCTCACCCACCCCCAAGAAGGCGTTCTTGTTTCTATACAAATATGTTCCATATACAATTGTCAGAAGCAGAGATACGACGATTGCGGCGATGCCCAATTCTCTATAAAGTCTGTTCAACCTCTCGTCCCCCCGGCGACCGAGGTACGCCGATACCGTAGTCCCTCGCGCCTCAAGCTGGGTAAGGGACAACGCGAAAGCCCACGCCACGCGCCGTTCCTCACGGCCGATCGCACGAGATCCCGCCCCGGCATTGTCCGCGCTCTCCTGGTTACTTTTGCGCCATCACCGGCGGCCACGCAAGGCCCGGATCTCGCTCCACCCGACTGTGCCGGTTATCATCAGTGAGGCCATAAAAAGTACGAGCGCCCCCAGCCGAGCCAGCACACTCGGCGCGTACGACAAGTCATACGAAAATCGGGCCGCCCCGCACACCAAAGCCGTTGCGGCCAACAACCACGCAAGCTTGCCCACTTCATAGGGCACCGGGTAAAAGCTTCTCGATATCCAGATAGCGACGGCACACTGGGCCAGATACCCAACAAGGGTGGCCGAGGCAGCGCCAACGATGCCGTAGTCGGGAATCCACGCGAAGTTGAGCGCTACTTTGACGGCGAGTCCCGAACCGTAGATGAGGGGAAGGTATCCGGTCTTTTTGGGTATGTGCAAGTTCGACATCACCATGTAGACCCCGGCGTTCACCCACAACCCGAGCAGGATCAGGGGGGCGGCTTCGGACGAGACGCGATAGACGTCCGACGGAGCGAGAATGCCAACAAGTTCGGGAACTAGTAACATGAGCGCGCTACAAACGATAGACATTGCCGCCAGCGCGTGCCGTGTGCTTCGCGCGATTCGGGCGGGTGCATCTTCGAACTCGGCCATCTGGAACAGGGTAACGGGCCAAGCTGTTTGAAACGCGGCTACGACGAGATTGAGAATTAGCGCGACCCGCAATGCGACGGCATAGGTGGCGACCTCTTCCATGCTTCCAAGCGTTTTGATGAAAAGGGGGTCGATGGACAAGAAAGCCGCGGCCGCTAGATTCATCGGCACGATCGGAAGCGCAAACTTGATCATCCTCGATAGTATTGGAAAACGCATTTCTCCTTTGAGGGCCTTGCGGACTGCCACCGCGCCGATCCCGGCGGCGAGGCAACTCGCCAGGATGTCGCCGCCGATTGCGCCTTCCCATCCGAATTCGACGACCGCGACGAATACAAATACCAGCACCAAGTTGAGCGCTCCGCGGACCGCGCCCAATAACGCATAAACCGAACTCCGTTCTTGGACCCGTAACACGATCAGGGGCACGTTGTTCAAGGTTGATAAGCACGCCGATGCGGCGGCCAGGACGAGTAGTCGTCGCGTTTGAGGTCCTTCGGAGATGATCGGTCCGATGAACCACGCGCCAAGCGTCAATATCGCCGTAAGCACCACGGTGTGCGCGAGAAGATAAGCGAGGACTGTGAAGGCGACGTGCGGCCGTTCATCGGCCTCGACGTCGAAGTAGAACCGCGCCAACGCCGTGAGCATCGCGAATTCGAAGAGCGGCACGAGAATGGCGGTCACGCTAAAGCAGAGCGCGTAGTATCCATAGTCCGCTGGACTGAGCAGCGTGGTCAGCAGCGGCAGGAGGAGGTAGTTGGTGCCGCGCTGAAATACGAGACCAACACCGTAGGCGAGCGTGTGCTTGAGCGTTCTATACGAGGTTGTGGGAATGGACATGATTGGGCCGGCGCTTAGGCAGGACGAGTATAGGGGTCGCTAGACGATAGATGTAAAAAGCTATCCCGCCGTCGCGCGCCGGTCCTTCGAGGCCCTCTCCTGGCGCTCGGCCCACTCTCGCGCGAGACGCGGGCGTTCCTTCCAGCGCCGGTGCATCCAGAGCCAGTTGCCGGGGTCTTCGCGGACGATGCGCTCGAGGACGTCTTGACATTGTTGCGAAATTCGCGACAAATCGTCTCGAAGCGTGCCGCTCCGCCGAATTTCGAGCGGCGGATGAATCGATAGGGTGTACCGCCCATCGCGCCTACGCCGGTTCGAAAGCGGATGGACGGGGCAGTTCGTGCGTAGCGCGATCATCGCGGGTTCGACCTTCGCCCAGCAGGGCCTCCCGAAAAACGTGACGGTTACTCCGTTCTGCATCGGACTC
>CAYXRK010000249.1:0-5714 GCA_964467615.1 uncultured Nitrospirales bacterium
CATTCGTCATCGTCATTCGTCATTCGTCATCGCCATCGTCATTCGTCATCGCCATTCGTGCCGCTCCGAAAATCAACTCGCCGCACGACCAATCTTCCCTGCACCCACTATTCCCCTTCACACCCTTCGCACGTTCGCACTCAACTTCGCGCCGCTCCCAAAATCAGGCCCCACACCCGACAGATCGCCCAGTTTATCGTGCTGCTCCTAAAATCGGATCTGGCACCGCACGGACCGCTTAGCCAATCGTGCTCGTGCACGTGCTGCTCCGAAAATCGCGCATTACTTACCCAATTCGCATTCTTAGCTACTCGTCATCGTGCTCGTCACTCGTCATCGTCATCGATCAGAAAACGGGCTATTTTCATCCTTTCCAGGTGAACGTCCCCGTTCATGACAACTCGTCATCGTGCTCGTCATTCGTCATCGTCATCGAGTACCAAACGCTCTATTTTCATCCTTTCCAGGTGAAGGCCCGCTTTCATGACAACTCGTAATCGTAATCGTGCCCTTCGGTTGCCTATAACCCCATTGCCATCCCTTGCGAGTAATAGTCTCGCCATTCGAGAATTCATGATCGCAACGGGAATCGAGCAGTTCATCAAGCGTGCTCGGCGGCAATTCTTCCTCGAAACCGGACCGGCGCGACGCCCCGTCCCGCAATCACGAATGGGACGCGATCCAGCCCGTAAGATCCGCGAAGAATTGTTCGCGGTCGAGGTCATGATGGACCTCGTGATACGCGCCCTCATAGAGCCGCAACGTCTTGTCCTGCGAGCCCGCGCGTTCGTGCAGCATCCGCGATCCCGCGGAATCCGCCAAGCGGTCGCCCGTGCCGTGCGAGATGAACATCGGCGAGGTCAGCGTACTCATCAATGGGCCCAGCGCGCGTATACCCTTCTGGAACGCATACCCAGTCCGCGCCGTGATTTTTCCATGGTAGTTGTACGGATCGGTCGCATATACGGACACCTCGCGGGGATCGCGAGAGATCTGCGCCGGATCGATCTGGAGCACCGGCATTCGCGGCAACAACGCGGCGGCCAGTCCCGCCACGCGCTGGAGCAACGGCGCGATGTCGTCCGCCACTTTCAACAAACCGCTGCTAAACAACAGACCCGACACCTTAGGCTTGTAGCGCGCGGCGTAGAGTCCGGTCACCAGCGCGCCCATGCTGTGCGCAAACACGAACAGCGGCGTATCGCGTGTCATGCGCGCGACCGCCTCGAACGCCACGTCCATGTCATCGACCATCGTGTCGACCGATCGGACCTGCCCCATCTCGCCGCTCGACCGGCCGTGCCAACGATGATCGTATGCGTAGACGCCGTAGCCGCCCGCCACGAATCGCCGCGCGAGTTCCTCGTAACGGCCGCAATGCTCGCCGTAGCCATGCACAATCAGTACCGATGCCTTAGGCCGCGCCGCCGGCCACGAGCGCCAAAAGAGCCGCGCGCCATCCGGCAGATCGAGATACTGGCGATCAACGATGGGCGGCGTGGCGATCAAGAAATGTCACCGTGTGTTACGAAGGCGAAATGGTTACGGTCAGATCGACTTTTTGCGCCGAAGTGCTCTTATTAATTCTCAAATTTACGCCGTCGGCGTTGTTCTGAATACTGGCGCTCGGCCCGTTCAGCGCGCCCATCTGCGATTGAAGCCATTGTTTCTGGCCCTGTGGCAGCATCTGCATCAACCCTTGATTCATACCCATCATCAGTTGCGGAGCGGTTTGCGGTATCGCGCTGACCGAAAACTGCACACCCCCGCCCGCGGGTTGCATGCTGATAGTTGACTGACCGTCTGGCGCCGTGGCGCGAAATCCACCGCCACTCTGCTCGACCTTGAATCCGAAATTCTGGAGTTGCTTGGCGAGTGCGCCTGCTTGCGCCGCCATCGCTCCGCCGCCGCCACCGCCGCCACCACCAAGCAGCGCTGTAATGTCGACATCTCCCTCCGCTGGCGCCGACGTCGACGCCGACGCGGCTGCGAGAAACTTAGAGTCGGTGGTCTTCGCCACCGGTTCTCCGGCGTCTACCTTGGCCTTACTCTCTTCGAACTTCGCCTGCAACCCGTCTCGATAATACGGGTCGTCGTTGACCACGACGGTCGATTCATCCGTCTCCGATTGCGGAACGTGCAACACACGCCCCTCCGCCGGGATTTTGACGTAATACGACCCGCTCCCCTTGTACACCAACACATCGGTGTACGCCGTCCCGTTAACGGTAATCGAATCCGCCTGCCCGGTGAGGGCGGCCAATGCCGCTCCAATCGTCACAACAATAAGTCTAGTGAGCATGATTCCACCTCAATGTCCGCGAATACGCACGCCGAGTATACCAAAACGCTCCATGATCCCCTGGGACTGTTGCGAAAAGATTCTGTACTTCGTTTGACATCCGATCCCCCCATTTCGTAAGCTATTCCACGGTCTGTCCGCGAACTACGTGCCGGACAGGCCGCTTGTTTTACGGTTCGGCCAACCTCGGCCCACGAAGGAAACGGAAGAATCATGGCGAACATTAAGTCGCAGAAGAAACGCATTATAACCAACGAGAAGGCCCGCCAGCGCAACGTCGCGGTGCGGTCCCGCGTAAAGACCTTCGTCAAGAAGGCGGAAGAAGCCCTCGAAGCAAAAGACGCCGGCAAAATTACAGAAGCCGTGAACGCCGCGATCCAAGAGATCGACTGCGCAACGACCAAAGGCGTCTACCACCGCAACAGCGCCGCTCGGAAAAAATCCTCCTTGGCCCGCCGCGCCCTCGCCGCCTCTGCGAAGTAAGTTCGTTTGTACCGCCGGCTTCCAGCCGGCACCCCTAACGCGTTCCATTACGGCCGCCGCGATCACATCGCGGCGGCTTTTCTATTCCGATTCGACGCTACGCGACCGCGACTTCCACTTCGCGCTCTCGCAACTCTACCTCCTCCGGCGTCAGCGCCAACACAAACCCACGCTTCGGCACCGTCTTGATCATCCCGCGCCGCGACGGGACCACCCCGCCGATTCGCTTGAGCAGTTCGCTCTTTTGATAGTGCATCTGATTGTCCTCGACGATGCACTCGCCCCAAACCGCCGCGTACAACTCCTCGTACGGCACGCATTCTCCCGGCGAAGCCGCGAGCATACGTATCAACCGATACTGCTTCTCCTGGATCGTCACCGCCACGCCATCCACCATGACGCGATCCGGGTTCCGATCGTCGACAACCAACACCACGCGCGGCGCCATCGACGGCAACGGCGCTTCGACCACCGGCATCGCCGACGCCCGCGCCGCGGCCCACGCCTTCACCGCCTTCGCCTGCGCCCGTGTCGTGCACCGCTCGATCAACTCCAGCGGCGCGTCCGCCAACGCTTCCACCGAATCCAGCCCATGTTCCGCCAGCGCCAACATCGCTCCGCGCGACAATCCCGCCTCTTCCATCAGCCCCGCCAGCCGCAACGTCTCCTCTCGCAACCCCCGTTGCACGCGGTGCGACAGCACCCGCACGTGCTCGACGAACCCGCCCGCGCAACCCTGCGCCGTGGCGATTGCGGCGGCCGCGTCGATCAACCAACTCAGTTGGTCCGCCGCCGCCAACACCTGCCCCGCCATCGTGTCGAACGTTTCCTCGATCGCGTGGCACGCCGACTGCTCGATCCACGCCTCGAGCATCAGCGCAATCTTGATCGCCCGAACCTCCTCGAAAAACGGCGCCGCATTGCTCGCGCACATGCGACCCAGCGGCACGTTCGCGCATACCGGCTCATCCTCGCAAGCCGCCTTCAATCGCCCGACGTAATCCGCCTGATCGTATTCCCGCGCCGTCAACGCCACGCTGTACATCCGCCCGTCCGACGTCATCGCCGCCGCCAACAACAGGTCCAACGGCCGCCACCGCCGCGTCTCCGATTCCCCGATCCACCCCTCCAACTCCCGCGCCGTCGCGATCCGAATTCCCTTCGACGCCACCGCCTGCCCAAGCGGCGTCGCCTCGAGCCGTTCCTCCTCCACGCGCGTCAACATCCCCGCATCAATTCCACGGTTCGCCGCCGCCCGAATCCGCAGCTCGATCTCCTCCGGCGAACACTCCCGCTGCCACACCCATCTGCCCGACAACGTCCGCTCCAACAGCGCGTACACCTCACGCTCCGTCGCGCACGCCCGCGACGTCACCAACTGCAACACGTGGTCCTCGAGCGGCCCCTTCGCCAATTGCGGCTCGATCGTCTCGCGTGCGCCGTCGATGTACCGCCGCCACAACGTCTCCTCGTCAAACGCCGTCGACGCGATCAAGATCGACCGCCCGAACTCGTGCCCCGCGCCATACCGCCCCGCGCGCCCGCCCATGTTCTCGTACTCCGCCCGCGCAATCGGCGCTTTCCACGGCGCGCCAAACCGCACGTCATACCGCCACTTCTCCGGCGCGATGAACACGTTGCGCGCCGGCATGTTCAGTCCCACCGCCAGTGTGCTCGTCGCGATCATCACGCGAATCTCCCCCACTCTAAACGCCTGCTCGACGATCCGCCGCTCATGCGGCGATAGGTCCGCATTGTGAAACGCCACGCCCGATTCCAGCGTCTGCAGCAACACGTCCCGCGATCGCGTCGCCTCCAACTTTCGCAACGCGCCAATCGCCTCCTTCGCCGCCGCCCCGTCCAACTCCCCCGCCAGCAATTCCGCCCCGCGCCGCGTCTCCTGCTTCGCCTTCATGAACACCAAACACGTCTCGCCACGCGCCGCGAACTCGCACACGTTCCGCGTCAACGTCTCCCACATCGAGTCCGTCTGCGCGTCGACCAGCGTCTCGCACGCCTCCGAATACTCGTTATACGTCCGGTACCGGAACCGCCCCTCGTGCAGCACCCCGTACCGCAACTCCACCGGCCGCTGCTCGTGATGCACCAGCCGCGCGTTCATCCACCCCGCCAGCGCCTCCGCCCCGCCAATCACCGCCGACATCCCAATCACCCGGCACGGTCCCATCAGCACCCGCGTCAGCAGCAACTCCGCCATCGCGCCCCGTTCCGGGTCCGACAAAATCTCCAACTCGTCCGCCACGATCAGCTCGATCTCCTCCAGCCGCTCCGGACGCCGCACCAGCAACTGCGCCAGCTTCTCGTACACCGCCACCGCGATCGAAAAATCCCCCGCCTCGAACCGCCCGTCGAACTCCCGGTGGTCGCGCGACGACACAATCACCTCGATGCCGTACTCCGAATACTTCTCCCGAAACGACCGATACTTCTCCTCCGCCAACGCCTTCAACGGCGCCAGATACACCACCTTCTTCCGCCTAAGCGCCGTCTCCACCGCCGCCATCTCCCCGATAAACGTCTTCCCCGAACTCGTCGGCGCCTGAATCAACACATTCCCCCCGTCAAACAACCCCTCCCGCTTCACCGCCCGCTCCTGCAACGGCAACAACGCCGCCCCCTCCCGCTCCTTCCAAAGCGCAATCACCTCCCCCGGCAACCCATACCGCAACAACGCATCCATCTTCATGGCAAGACCTCAAACCTCTCCGCGAAAGAGTTCCGGCAACACAGGCCAGGCAGGCCCTTCCTCCGCGGCCACTTGCCATATTACTGAAAATATATATAGCTGTCAAGTCTCGTCGATGATTTCGAACAGACATCCCTTCAATGAACATGAGAAGTACCGGGAGGGCAAAGAACAGTACGAGTACTGCTCGAAGAATACGAATCGCAATCTTTAGCCGCCGAG
>CAYXRK010000250.1:0-5714 GCA_964467615.1 uncultured Nitrospirales bacterium
GCATGGCCGAGCAGTTGTCAGGGTCGTCGTCTTCGTAGAGCGCAAAAGGCCGACGCGCATGACTGGTACAGCCAGCTTGCTTTAGCCTGTAGCGCGAGGCCAGCGCCGGGTCGCTCACCAAATTTACCGTCGACAGGTCCGACTGTACGGTTATGTCCTGTAACTCAGGACGCCGCTTTTCCAGACAAATCGACAGCAAATTACCGAAGCCACCGATATGGCTGCGGTAGAACACAATCGCACTGCGGGGATCTTCCGCCTCGCCGCGACCCCAGATTACGGTTGTCTTGAGCGACCGCTTCGCACCATTGCCGTCTTTGCGCAAAAACTCAAAGCCCAGTTCCTTCGCCGTGAGCGCACCCAAGCTGGGCGCTACCTCACACTCGCAAGTCAGCGCCGCCAGCTCCTGAGTTGCATAGGCCAGCCACGGCGCCTCGGCTTTCTGGTCCGTCTGAAGCATGCGCAAAAATCGCGCAAACTCCACCACCCGCGTCGACGTGTCATCACCCGACAGTAATCGCGCATCGGCTAAGATCCTGAAGTTGTGCAAATAGATCGGCAGGAAGCGCCGTGCGACGTAACAAAACATGCGTGACATCTGAGCCGAAGTAAACCGCTTGTCAGGCACAGACAAAAGCGCACCCAAACGATTAAACGGCATGGCGTACTGCGACACTAAAATCGCCACATTGGCGACAAACTCCCAAGTCACATCCATCTTCGGCGGACCAAACCCCCGCGTACTGGCCGAGATGATGCGCGTCGAAGATCCCTCGGCCTTGACCACCACCTTCTCGACGTCGATGGTCACCCTCGACACGCTGAGGCTAAAGCCGTAGCGCGTTCGCTCGTCGCTCATGCGAGCGACGATGTCCTCGCCCACCAAGAGATCGGGATCGACCGTCGCCTTGGAAAACTCCTCATCCATCTGGACATCGCCGCCCTGCATGAATGCCTGAGCAGCTGACTCATAAGCAGGCTCCGCACCATTACCCAGTGCCAGCCGCGCCATGTGCTCCGCATGCTCCTTGTCGTGTTGGGCTAACTCTTCCGGCGTCAGCTCGATGTCTTCGAGATCCATCAGGGCTTCCGTTACGTTCTTCGCCTTGCGCCGGTTACGCGCGGCCAGGCGATTGTGCCATTTGGCCAGCCCGTCGTAACGGTCATGCGACAGGCGAAGTTGTTCTTTCTTATCCTTAGGTCGTGCGTCGCCAAGCTTGGTCGTGGCACCAATCGGATCACCACTCGACCGGCGCCGCTCCGACGACTGGACGATACCAAGGGCACGCCGCAGTTGCACGAGAATCGAGCGCAGCCGACCCTGCTCCCCCGACAATCCTTCAAGCAGTACAGGTAGAGCCCCAGCTGGTCGCCCACGAGCGCGCGGAGTTGCGTGTGGTCCCGTTTCAGAAAAACTATGCAGTCACCATCGTAAGGATTGGCACCGAGTCGGTACGCCTCGCCAAGTAACCCGTCAAAGCGTTTGCGATTATGCGGAGCACCGCATAATCGCAGTTATGCCGAGTCGGCCGTTATGCCGAGTGGATGGCCCAGAGACCGCTGTATCTCGCGTTTCGAGGCCGTGCTGCTCCGCATAATTACAATCTCTTTCGTTCGCTGGGGTGCAGCATCGCTATTACCTTGTCAGGAGCGCGAAACCTTCCGCGGCGAAGCTCCGGCGGCAGCATTGCCTCCAACGCCTCCAGCTTTTCCGTCGGATCGGCCCGGACATATATCTCCGTAGACTGCATGGAAGCATGGCCGAGCCAAAGGGCTACCTTGCGTATGTCGTGCGTGGCCTGCAGCGTGTGCATGGCGCAGGTGTGACGAAGAACGTGCGGCGATACGCGTTTATTTCCGAGCGAAGGAACGACCTTCGCGGCTACAGCGACGTGTCTCGCGAGAATGTACTCGAAGCCATCGCGGGTAAGCGGTCCGCCGCGCGCATTGAGGAAAAGCTCGGAGCATGTGGAATTACCACGAATCGAGATCCACGCACGAAGGGCGGTCGCCGTTGTTTTCCACAAGGGGAGGCATCGCTGACGGCGCCCCTTTCCAATAACGTGGATGCTTGGCGGTGGCGTCAAGGTCACGTCACCAACATTTGTACAGACGAGCTCGGACACACGTAATCCAGCTGCGAAGGCTAGATGCAGCATCGCTCGATCACGAACTCCGTCGCGCTGCCGCGGATCGGGAGCATCCAGGACGGCCTGCACCTCTTGGCGGGTAAGGAACCCGACGAGCGCCTCATCGAATTTCTTCGAAGGGATCGCCAAGAGACCATGGACCTGGTGAACGCTCCCGGGGACACGATACTCGACGAAGCGCGCGAAGGACTTGATTGCCGCGAGTCGTGCATTGCGGGTCCGCGCCGAGTTCCCGCGGCTAACCTCGAGATCATCCAGAAATGCGAGGACGAGACCAACGTCCAACTGCTCTAACATCAGATTCGAAGGACGGACGTCGAGCCTCTTCGAGGCAAAGCAAAGTAGCATCTTGAACGCATACGCATAAGAGTCGCAGGTGTGAACGCTGGCTCGGCGCTCGCGCGGAAGGCGTTCTCTGAGAAATACGCTCATGTGGGGTGCAAGCAAGGTCATGGCGCCCCCCGCGTAGCAAGTAGCTCGCCCTGATCCGAGATATCGGCCAGCAGACGCGGTGTCGCCTCCAGATACCAATAGGTGTCCCAGAGATGGGCATGCCCCAAGTAAGTACTTAACGCGTGCACGTGTCGAGCAACGGCGTCGCGACCGGAGGGACATTGCTCGATGGAGCGAACCGCAAATGCATGGCGTAGGTCGTGAATCCGCGGCCCACGTTTACCGGCGCCAGGATGAAGGCCAAGCTTTCGCACAAGCTTCAAGAAGGTGGCGTTGACCGTGGGATATGCAAGACGAGTCCCGCGATCAGAAACGAACACGTTCCGGTCCGCCCCTGCGACACGAGCACGGATACCAATGTAGGTATCGAGAGCGTCCCTGGTCGTGGTGTGCACTGGAACGAGCCTGCTCTTCCGGAACTTCGACTCATGGATGACGAGACCGTCGACCGTGATGTCGTCGAGGCGCAATGCGATCGCTTCCGAGACACGCAATCCAGTCGAGGCGATGAGCCCAAAGAAAGTCGTGTAGGTCGGTGCTCGGATCGATCCAATCGGACCGAGCGCGCTTGCGGCGTCCAACAGTGCGTGAATCTCTGCCATCGAGAAAATGAACGGTGTCCGACGCTGTGGACGCGGGCCGAACACGTCGGGCGGCGGAACCTCATGACGAGGATCCTCGGAACGACTGAGGCGTGCGAATCGCCGCACGATATGCAGACGTCCCCGCCGTGTGCCTGCCGTCGGCGCTTGAGCTGCCCATTCGAGGACCGTATGCGTGCGGACGACGTCCTCTTCACGAGCATCCGCGAATCGAGCGAACAGGCGGAGCAACGCGGCCGGCGAGCGGAATAGGTATCCCGTCGATCGATGCAGTGCGATATGACGCTCGACGATGTCGGTTATCATCGTGCACCTCCCGCCCACGGCTGCACCACCAGACCGAGCGTCCCGACGTCGACCTTGGCATAGTAAGCGGCCATGTCCGGCGACTTGTGACGCAGAACGCTGGCGATTACCTCGAGCGAGCTTCCGGAGCGAAGCATCGCGGTCGCCGATGAATGACGCAGGAGGTGGGCTCCGCGCGATGGCGGATTTTCGATGCCAGAACGTTTCAGAGCCAACCGAACGACCGAAGACACGGTCGATGACGTGGTGAATGGTCGAAATGGGGCATTCATGGCTAGAAATACACGGTCGATACTTGCAGCGGGGCGTCCGCGCTCCAGATAGGCAAGCAGGGCGCCGCCAACTTCTTGAGGAAGCGGCAATAAGGATTCTCTCCGGGTTTTGCCGACGACCCGAAGGGTACCGCTTCTCCAATCGATCTGGGCGAGGGTCATCATGACGATGTCGTTAGCGCGAAGACCGAGCCTCGCCAAGAGCAGGAGAATTGCATGGTCGCGAAGGCCGTGCGGCGTCGTCTCATCACAGGTGGCAAGTACTTTTTCGACATCGGATGGGGCGAGGTAGCGAGGCAACGATGATAATTGCCACTGCGGCACAGTCGGAACGCAAGCCTCCAAGTCGGGCATTACTCGGCCCTCGGCGACCAAAAATCGGAGAAACGCTCGAATCGAGCGGGTAAGGGCCTTGGCGTCCGCCCGTCCACGCGCATGTAGGTGCTTCACGACGAACGAACGGATCTGCCTTGCATTATACGCCGAAGGATCCTCTCCGAGCTCTGTCAGAAATGGTCGAAGCGCCAACTGATAGCCGAGCGCCGTAGATTCAGCAATCCCTCGATTGCGCACGCTCCATGATGCAAACCGCATCGAGATCGCCGCGAACTGCGATTTGCGCGCGCATAGTTCTTCTTCCGGAATCACGCCAATACGCCGCAGGTGAACGACCAGACGCTCGACTGCGGGCATCGTCCGGCGAAATCGTCCTTTGCTTCGGGAACTACACCGACATCGAGGGAGGTGATGACGGAACCGCTTGACTACCTCCCCGTCGAGCGCCGTGAGGACAATCTTTCGATCGTCCATCCAGCGCCCTAGATGGACGGCGGCTCGCAGGTGCCCGCATATCGTGTGATATGCGAACCCGGCATTGCGGAGCATTTCGGCAAAGCCATCAATAAATGGTCCAAAACTGCCTACGCGATATTGCTGAACGGCTGACGTATCCAAGTACTCGCTGATCATCGTACCTCCAAATTGTGCTCACCGACACGGCGAGCCTCGTTTGGGGGTCCACGATTATGCGGAGTCAGGCAAAGTCAAGCAGAAGTGCAGGTGCCGATTCGAAAGTGGTCGGCGTCACCACTCGGCATAACGGCCGACTCGGCATAATTTCTGAAGTCCACCAGCTTACCGTAGAAGAATACTTTTTTCGGTCTACTGCGATAGAGCATCAGACCAAGCACCAACCACCGCCGATAGCTGCGCAACATCGAATCCGCGGATACTGAGTTCGCCGCGGTCGTCGCGGGAAATCGTAAGTTCGCTTGCAACACTGAACTCTTTGAAGCTGTCGCGCGCGCGACGACGCGACTCGTAGATATGCGACCGGAATGTGCCGAGGTTAAGCCCAGCCGCCTCGCAGTACTCGCCAACCTTCAAACCCGACGCTGTAAACGCCGTCATGTGATGTTGCCAATCTATTCTTGTTCGCGCCATTTTGTTTTCCTCGATGAGTGAGGCGCGCGAAGCCATGCGAGAAGGACCCTGGGATCAACACGGCAAGATAGAGCGCTTACTTAGCATCTCGGAGTATTGGTTAGTAGTGTTGAGTCGTTAGTTTTCACCATAGTGCCGCGAGAATCTTCCGATTTTGTATGTACTGGGATCGAAATGTATCTCTTCTGGCCCCGAGTTGGTCCTCCGTGGGCCGGGCGGTGTGTAAATCAAGAATCAAAACAGTTCAGTTTTTGTGCTTTAGCAAAAGGCATGATGTTTCCGTTAGCCGTGTCGATAATGTAAAGCTGCGGTGAATCCCAATCGAAAGTTATGTCAGCGCCAGTATTATAAATAACGAATCTGTCGTCTTCTGCCCAACGCATCCCTTCTACGGCAAACGGGTGCGGTGAGCGCGCGACTACTCTGCCTGAGTTAATTTCGTATACGACAAACCCTTCGATGGAACTGTCTGGTTCACTTCTTATTAT
>CAYXRK010000251.1:0-5582 GCA_964467615.1 uncultured Nitrospirales bacterium
AGTCAAAGGACTCCAACGTGGCGGCGGGAAACTCCGCGTAGGACCCTCCCCGCCACGGCGCGTCTGCGACCCTTGCCCCTGCCTTGGGAAGGGAGGAGGAGATGGCGGCAGCGGTTATGCCGGTGGGATCGAGCGCATCCGCGGCGAATAGGCCGGAGTAATCGAACGCGAGGGGGACGCGCTGCCAGTCGCCGCCGCGTTTGATGCGGAGGCGCGGATCGCCGGCGGTTGCGAACTGGGCCGTGAGTTTGACGGCGGACGTGGACGTCCGGCCTCCCGTGTTCGTCATGTCCTCGCGGATGTGGAGCGGAGCGTCTACGGGATCGAGGGTGATGGTGCGCGTAATCCGCACACCCGATTCAAGATCGGCGCGTAGAACGATGGAACCGGGTGTTCGCTCGACGATGTCATACGCGCGGGCTATGGCGTGTTCGCCTGCGAGGGCCTGGGGATCGTAGGTCCACGCGCCGATGCGGCCTTCGGGTTTGTGCGGGGCGCGAAATCCGTCAAGCGCCTCGAGTCCTGTTCGTTTGTCGAGAAGGCGGATAATCGAGCCGCCGAGTTCGGGCGCGACCCAGACGAGATAACGGTCATTTTCGAGCGAGGCAAACGATACGTCGCGTTGTCGCGGCGGTGTTTGACTGTTGAGACGATCGCGAAGGTGCGAGATGGGCCAGTCGTTAAGGTGCGTGACACCGTAGCGGGTGATCATGTCCCAGTATTCGTCGAAAGTCTGGCTGGGCGGACGCGTGAGCACGAGTTGATCGGCGTCAACGGAAACGTCCGGCGGACAGACGAGCGCCGCGTATTGCACGGGGATGTATGCGTAGCTGAGTCGCTCGCGGACGGAGGGATCGGACGTAGCCGCAAACGCGCGATCGAAAATTTCGCGTGCACGGTTGACCGTGGTGGCGTCCATCCATTCCATGCGATTGAGAAACGTAAGTTCAACGCCGTCGCTCGCGACCTTGTCCGTGAGCAGCGCGATGTACTCGCGGATGAACGGGGCGGCTTCGCGGTAGTAGAGGTCGATGAATTCGTTGTAGTGCGTTCGCCAATCTGTATCGGGGTTCCAGAGGCATTTTGCGAGGACATAGCCTTTGAGGTACTCGAAATCGCTGTGCGGCGAATCAGGACTGGCTTGCTCGAAAAGTCCCGCAACGTGGTTCTTCGCGTAGAAGTTCGCGTTGGGTTGGAAGACATGGAAGTTCGGGTGCGGGCCTTGGTAGCAGTAGTAATTCTGCGTGTAGTCCCATACGTAGAGGTTTTTCGTGATGCGGTCCCAGCCGCGGAGGTCTTCGGCGAAGGGCCGGTTGAGGCGGCTGTCGCGGTCGCTGAGCGGGCGGCCAAAGTCGCATTCGAACGAACAAACGCGAACCGCGACGTTGTCACGCGGGCGGACGTGCTTCGGCGGTTTGCGGGAGTATTGGTAGGCGAAGGTGTCGACTAAGACGTCGGGGTAGTCCTCGGCGATCGCGTCGGCCACTCGATTGACGAAGGTGATGATCGCGCCCGAGGGCGAGCCTTCGCGTTGGTTAATCTCCTCGCAGGCCGCGCACTGACACCAGAGCGGCTGGTCCATTTGGGAGACGCTGAGGATTCGTTCGTGCGGTTGGCGTTGCGCGAGCAACTCGCGTGCTTTGCGTAGCGTGATCTGAAATACGTCGTCGTTCGTCAGGCAGAGTTGCGCGTCGGGCCGACGCTGGCCGTTGATTTCGGCGAAGTATTCCGGGTGCGCGCTGAAGTATTCGTCGGGGCTGACGAAGTAGAACATCGTGTGGCCGTAGCCAGGCCAGCCGCGGATGTAGCTCGTATGGCCGCCGAGTTCGGGCGCGACCTTCGACCAAAAGCCGTTGAGTCGGTGGATCGCGGCGAAGGACGCGTCGTGTACGAATGCGCGATAGCTGATGTCGCGATACGGGATCGGCGGGACGAACGAGTAGTCAATTTCTGGAACGAATTCGGGCGCGGGCGGAATGTGCGTCAGGTCGGGCGTGAGCCAGCGCACGCCCATCGCGCGATCGAAGAACTCATAGACCGCATAGAGCGTGCCGCGTGTGCGGCCTCCGGCAAGGATGAGCCATTGTTTCTCAATCGGAAGATTGCGCTTGACGGGGCGTCCGTGGAGCCCCTGCACCCGAGGGCGGTAGTTGTCGATGCCGGTGCGAACCAGGACGCCGTCATCGCCGAGCGTTTCGATTGTTTCGGCGTCGACGAATGGATTGTCGGTGTGGCCGAGCCATACGTTCATCGCGCCGGGATTTGGTTCCGTTGCGATATCCGGACGGAACCCGGTGCAACGCTCCCAATACTGCTGAAACTCGGCGGCGGCGGAATGCTCGATGAGTGCTGCACGTTCGGAGAGGACGATGTGGAGGTCTGCGTAGTGTTGTGCGTCGATCCACCATCGTTCAGCCCACGCGGGGAGGCACGCTAGTAGACACAACCCAACGACGGAGACGGCGCTACAACTGGCATGCGGAGCGAAGCGAAGCATCTCGTCCAGGCGTGCGCCCTACGAGTCCGTGCCGGTCAGGGACCGCAATGTGCCGGCGTGGATTTGGCAGATCGCGACGCCCAATGCGTCGGCGGCGTCGTCCGGGCGGGGGATATCGTCAAGGTTCAGGAGAATCTTGATCATTTCCTGGACTTGGCGCTTCTGCGCCTTGCCGTACCCGACGACCGCGTTCTTGACTTCGAGCGGCGTAAACTCGCCGATGGGCGCGCCGGCTTGGGCAGCGGCGAGCGCGATGACACCTCGCGCTTGTGCGACGGCGATACCCGTCGTGATGTTCTGGACGAAGTAGAGTTTTTCGATCCCGACGGCGTCGGGCCGGTGCTCTTTGATGAGGCGGCACACGCCCTCGTGGATCATGGCGAGACGCGTCTCGAACCGTTCATTCGGAGGCGTAGTGATGACGCCATGCGCGACGTGCGTGAGGCGATTGCCTTTGCCATCGACAACACCGAAGCCGGTCGTGGCGGTGCCTGGATCAATCCCGATGACGCGCATGCGCGAGCGCTCCCCCAGAGGGAAACTATAGCAGAGGTGCGCGAAAATTTGCGGTTTGACGAAGGGAGATCAACAGGGTAGTGTGCGCTGACCCTTGTATCACTCGCAGGAGTTCAAGAAATGAAGCTGAGAACGCTGCCGGTCTTCGTGTTGGTCCTGATCACCAGTGCGAGTTTTTGTGCGAAGGTATCGGCACAGGTGAAGGAGCGCCCGGCGCCGCTTCGCGCGCTGCTGCTACTGGGCGGCTGTTGCCATGATTACGCGGTGCAGCAAAACATATTGAAGGAAGGCATCGAAAAACGGGCCAATGTGACGGTGGATATTATTTACACGCCCGATACGAGTACAGCTCCGCCGCTGCCTATATATGGCAATCCGAAGTACGCCGATGGTTATGACGTAGTGATTCACGACGAGTGCTCTGCGGACATCAAAGACTTGGCCGTGGTCGACGGTGTGCTCGCGCCACATCGCGCGGGTTTGCCCGGCGTGAACCTGCACTGCGGAATGCACAGTTACCGCACGGCACCCGATGTGAACAAGACGGTGGAGGAAGGAACGGCCGAGTCGCTGTGGTTCGACTACACGGGTGTGCAATCGTCCGGCCATGGACCGCAGAAGCCGATCGCGATCACGTTCACCGACAAAGACCATCCGATCGTGAAGGGCATGTCGGGCTGGATGACGCTCGATGAAGAGCTTTACAACAACATCGTCGTGCGGAAGGGCACCCACGTTATCGCGCGCGGCAAGCAAGAGCCGAACACGCGGCCGAACTTCACCGAATCCGCGATTATTTGGACGAGTGAATACGGCGCGAACAAGGCGCGGGTGTTCTCGATGACCGTTGGCCACAATAACAAGACTGTCGCCGGCGCGCGCTACGGGGATATCGTGGCGCGCGGGGTGTTGTGGGCCTGCGGAAAGCTACGGGCCGACGGCCAGCCCGAAGAGGGGTACGGCCCGAATCCATCGAAGTAGACTGTGGCCCTTTACTCGGCGATCGCGGCCATTTCCTCTTCGGACATATCGAAGTTCGAGAAGACGTCTTGCACGTCCTCGTTTTCTTCGAGGGCTTCGATGAGCCGAAGGACGGCGGTGGCGGTCCTCCCTTCCACCTTGATGGTGGTCTTGGGCACCATCGTGAGCGCGGCTTCGGCGGGCGCGAGGCCCATCTGCTCGAGCGCGCCAACCACCGTGTGGAGGTCGTGAGGACTTGTGTAAATCTCGTAGGTGTCGCCCTCGGTGCGAACGTCGTCCGCGCCGGCTTCGATGGCCTTTTCGAAAATCTGGTCCTCGTTGCACGCCGCCGCTGGGACGGTCATGTAGCCGCGTTGCTCGAAATTCCAGGTGACCGCGCCGTTCTCCGCGAGGCTGCCGCCGTTCTTCGCGAAGATGTGCCGGATTTCGGAGACGGCGCGGTTCTTGTTGTCGGTGAGGAGATCAACGATGACGGCAACGCCGACGGGGCCGTAGCCTTCGTAGCGGAGTTCTTCGTAGGTGACGCCGGGAAGTTCGCCGGTGCCTTTCATGATGGCCTTTTCTACGTTGTCCTTGGGCATGTTGGCGGCGCGGGCGGCGTTGAGGACAGTGCGCAGGCGCGGATTGCCCCCGGGATCGCCGCCGCCGATTCTAGCGGCGACCGTGATTTCCTTAGCAAGCTTGGAAAAAATTTTACCCTTCTTGGCGTCGAGCGCGCCCTTCTTGCGCTTAATCGTGCTCCATTTACTATGACCGGACATCGCCTGTAGACTCCGAAAGCATGCACCCAAATGGACCGGAATGGTCCCGTGCGGAATTGGAGCATAGTATATCAGTGGGCACTGAAACACGGCAACGGTGTGGCTGAAATCACTGAATGAAACGAGATGAGTTCGAAGTACTATTCACCCGGCACGCGGCAGAATTGTCCCGAATCGGTTGGAAGTTGCGCCTGGTCATTGGACTCGTAGTGGGACTCATCATCGGAATCACGCTGGTGAGTGCTGAGTTGTTCCGCTATTGGGCGCGAACGGAAGTTTTTCCTGCGGAGCCAAAACGAGAAGACGTGTCCGCCGTTGATGCATTGGCGTTTCTGCCGGTATTCACCGCGTGTGGCGGCGTCATCGGACTACTCACGATGTTGCAGCCAGTTGTGCTTCGATATGCGCTGATTGGCGGGTTGGGCGGCGCGCTTGCCGAATCGTTCGCGTCGGTCACGCTTCCGCTGAGCAGGCCGTATTACCCCGCGACCACGATTCTGGATGAAAGGACCGTGTACTTTGCGTTGTTAGGAGCGGGAGGGGGCGTCGTACTCGGCGCACTCGACTGGGTCCGAAGCCGTTTGCGCTAAGACCAATTCTCGACGCGTAGACCCTCGACGCGCGAGAACTCACGAGTGTTGTTCGTGACCAAAGTCGCGCCTTCGGCGAGACAATGTGCCGCGATGAGTAAATCCATGCCGCCGATGATCTTGCCCCGGGATTCCAATTTCGCGCGAACGCGCCCGTATTCGTTTGCAGCGTCACGTCCAAAGTCGAGAACATCGAAAAGTACACAGAATTCATCGAGCGCATCACGGTTCTTACTA
>CAYXRK010000252.1:0-5563 GCA_964467615.1 uncultured Nitrospirales bacterium
CCGCGATGGGAGAGTCAGCGGCTAGACCGCACACGCGAGCGAGGACTGCGTCGACGCCTTCCTCCTTCCGCAAGCGGGCCAACTCCACCGCGGCGGGGTCGGCTCGGTGATCGTACAAGACCGCAGCCGCAGCCGCAATGCAGACATGCTTCGGCGCGACTCCATGTTCGGCGCAACGCCTCGCCGCGCCGATGAGGCGGTCCTCGTGGCCGAGTTTGCGCAGGGGATCGCGCGCGACGCGTTCGACGGTGTCGCCCAGCGCGCGATTCGCGAAACGACGCCGGAGATCTTCGATGAGCGATTGCGCATCGACGTTCCAGCGCGCCTGCAATGCCTGTCGGACTTCCTCCATCGCGGCGCGGGCGATGGTCACGACGCGCTCGTCCGCCAGCGCATCCGCGATGAGCGCATGCCCGCGAAGATGTCCAAGATACGCGAGCGCCGCGTGCGCGCCGTTGTGGATGAATAGCTTTTTGTCGAGTTCGGCGTCGAAGGGACTCACCGCCTTCAATCCAATAATCGGCGGCAGCACGCCGCGTACCGCGTCGGCGTCGACCGGCAATACCGCATACGGCTCCGCGCGAACAATCAGCGGATCGCGCCGCTCGGCTTCGGGGACGTCCGTCACCATGCGCCCGATGCTGGCCGGGACGAAACCAATTCGTGCGTCTAGCGCATCGCGAAGCGGTGTCGGCAGAACGCCAAGAACACGTTCACGAAGCGAGGCCGCGGCGAAGCGATCATTTTCACATACGATGATGTTGAGCGGCGGCGCGTGGGCCTCGATGCGCGCGCGGACGCCCTGCGCGATCACGCCGGTGAGCTGCTCGAGCGCGCGAACACCGACGGCGGTCGAGACGACTGCCGCAGTTAGAATCGCGTTCGATATGCCAACGTCGTCGCGGACATTCAACGCGCTAACGTTGCAAATCTCGATACTACGAAGCGGTTCCTCGGCCAGTTCGAGCGGATACGCGCCGGATGCGTTGATCGCGTCGACGAGATTGGAATCGACGTCGGCGAATACCGTCTCGAATCCGGACTCGAAGTAAAGCTGTCCGAGAAATCCGCGGCCGATTTTGCCGGCCCCGAAGTGCAGGGCTAGCGGCCGGGGCGGATTGTTTGCAGACATTGCTCGTGCAGGAGCGTGTTCGTTGCCAGCATGCCGCGGCGTCCGTCGAACAGGACGACCGGCGATCCGTCCAGGCGCGATACCGCGCCGCCTGCTTCTTCGACAATCAGCGCCGCCGCCGCGTAGTCCCATTCCGACAGCCCCACGTTGACGTAGCCGTCCGCTTCGCCCGCCGCGACGGAACACAATCCCACCACGGCGGCGCAGACGGTGCGCACTTCTCCGGCATGCTCGATGAACCCGGAGAAACGGTCCAGGGAATCGCGGCGGATCGTGGGGTTGCCGAAGTCGATTTCGACGCGCGCGGTCGCCAGGTCCGTGCGCTTCGAGGCCCACAGCGCCGCGCCGTTCCGCCTTGCGCCCGCGCCGTGTTCGGCAAGGAAGAGGTCGTCAACGACGGGCATCATCACGCCGCCGGCGCGCACGAGCCTCTTCTCGGCAAACGCGATCGATACGCCAAACATGGGGAACAGCCCGCGTACAAAATTTTGCGTGCCGTCGATCGGGTCGATGATCCAGCATCGCGCATTGAGGTCGCCCGGCGCGTGGTTCATGCCGTCCTCTTCCGCCACGATGCAATCGCCGGGGTAGGCACGCGTGATCGCGCTTACGATCCGCCGCTGCACTTCCGAGTCGACTTCCGTCAGCAGGTCGTTCGGCCCGGTCTTGCTTGATACTGCAATCGAACGCCGTTCGGCGTAGCGCTCGCGGACGTAGGGAGAGACTTCGCGCAAAATCGACTCGATGAACGCGGCCTCGCTGCCCATTGACTAGGCGTTTTCCACAGTGCGCCGTAGCGTAACAAGGACGATCTCGGGCGGCACGCGGAACCGAATGGGTAGGAAAGCCATGCCTACACCGCGCGATACGATCGCCGGGAAATGCGGTCCTTCGCACCAGCCTCCTTCGTATTTGCGGCCGTACGCGCTCGGTAGCAATATCGCGCCGTGACCGGGCACGCTGACTTGGCCGCCGTGCGTGTGACCGGACAGCATGAGATCGACGCGATGGTTCGCCCCTTCCCGCGCTTCCGCCGTGTCGGGATTGTGTGACAGAAGCACCCTGGGCATGTCGGGTGGGAGGCCGTCGAGGGCCGAAGCGAACGACACACGATCTTCCCACAAGTCTCCGAGTCCGGCGATAGCGATTGCGTTTCCGCTCGGATCGGAAACCAAGCCGGACTCGGTCAGAAACAAGCGCGAATTGTCGATGAGTGGGACGCCGATGCTCGCGAATCGCTCTCGAATTTCGTCCGCGCCTTCCCAGTGATCGTGATTGCCGAGCACACCGGCGATTCCGAGCCTCGCCCGAAGCTTCGACAACACCTGCACGCCTCCATCAATCGCGCGCGGCGAATGAAGCACGTAGTCACCAGTCAGCGCGACGAGATCGGGGCGCAGATTATTGACGCGTTCGACCATGTGTTCGAGGTATCGCAAGGATACGTACGGACCATAGTGCGTGTCCGATACCTGCGCGATACTCAGGCCCTCGAAGCTCGCCGGCAGATCGCGGATGGGCGCGGTGTAGCGGCGAAGGACGAGTTCGCCGGGTTCGATGACGGTGCTATAAGTCCCCACTGAACCGGGCACGAATATGAGGCCCGCTCCGGCCGAATACTTTAGGAACTGCCGGCGCGAGGTGATAGGCGCAACGTCCGCGGGCGGCGGAGTGGGCGATATCCGGCGCACCCGCCAATACGCGATGCACGCCGCGGCCCCGAGCGCGGTGCCGTACGCGGCGATCGCGAAGTTTATGATGTCCCAGTGATGCGGTCGATGTGGCGCGAGGATATCCGAGACTTTCCAGGCCGGGGCCGTGAGCATCGTCACCGGGCGTCCGACGACCCTCGCGAAGGGCTCGATAGCGGGCGGAACCAACAGGTACTCATTCGCGGCGAGGACTACAAGCAGGGCGGTCCCGATTGCTGTTGCGCCAAGCGCGAACGTGTACGTTTGTCGCCGCGTCATATGAGCTACGTTTGGATGTTCATGGTTATAGTATCCGCGAAGGCACGGTTGTTGTTCCACGGCGCACCCGATCGGGAAGTGGACGGCGTCCCTTCTGGTCGGACATCGCGCACCCGCTGGTCAGCAGGTCAGCTCTTCGTAATGGCTTCGTCGAGGTTCAGAATCGTCGACGCGAGTGTGGTCCACGCGGCCAGTTCGCACGGATCAATGGACTCGTCGACGGGCGAATCGCCCACGTCAACGTACGCCTTCGCCCCGTCCACTTGGCCTTTGAAGCGCGCGACTTCATCCTCATAAACGTTTCGCAGCACGCGCAGTTCGCGCTCTTCGGGCCAGCGCGCGGTCACGATTCGGAACGCGTACTTGATGCGTTCGTCCACGCCGGTCGGGCAGTCGTGGATCACGCGCTCGGCCATTTTGCGCGACGCCTCGACGAATTGCGGATCGTTCATCAGCGCGAGGGCCTGGAGGGGCGTATTTGTGCTCGCGCGACGCGCAGAGCAGGTTTCGCGGTTCGGCGCGTCGAACAGCATCATCGTGGGCGGCGGGGCCGTCCGCTTCCAAAACGTGTACATGCTCCGGCGATACAGATTCTCGCCCTTGTCCGCCGCGAAGCGTTGCGCGGTGAATTCGCCGCCGTAGGCGACTTCTTCCCAAAGCCCTGCGGGTTGATACGGTTTTACACTGGGCCCGCCGATTTTTCCGACGAGCAGGCCGGACACGGCGAGCGCGTTGTCGCGCACGCTTTCGGCGTCCAGACGCAAACGCGGCCCCCGCGCGAGGTAGATGTTCTCGTCGTCCTTTTCGAGTAGTTCCTTCGTGACCTTCGACGACTGACGGTACGCCGCCGACGTGAGGATCAAGCGCTGCATGTGCTTGACGTCCCAACCCGACTCGACGAATTCGACAGCGAGCCAATCGAGAAGTTCCGGGTGCGACGGCCATGCCCCCTGCGCGCCGAAGTCTTCCGGCGTTTTCACAATCCCCCGGCCAAAGTAGCGCTCCCAGTAGCGATTGACCGCCACGCGCGCCGTTAGCGGGTGCTCCGGAGAAACCAGCCACTCTGCAAAGCCCAGCCGGTTCGCCTGCGCGCCTTCGGGCAATGGCGGCAGCGAGGCCGGCGTCGCCGCCTCGACCCTTTCGCCGGGCTGATCGTATTGCCCGCGCATGAGCATGAAGGTATCGCGCGGCGTTTCGAGTTGCGCCATGACCATGACGGTTGGGATCGCGGCCTCGGTGGCGGCCCTTTCCGCCTCGAGCTCCGCGATGCGCGCTTGGAAGGCCCGCCATTCCTCGGAGTTGTTCGTCCGGTAATACTCGCTCAGGCGCGTGAACTCCTCGTCCGAGCGAAACATCAGCGGCTGGGCCAACGCGAGTTCGATGTTGAACGGAATCGCCCCGAGCGATTCGCCGCCGCGGTTGAAGTAGAACGCGTACTCGTTCCCGTAGTTCACGACTTTGACAAGCAGCGTGTTCTTGCCCTGCGCGAGCCGCACCTCGACCTTGTCCTGGTCCTTCTCGACCTGCCGCTCGACGTTCTTGTCCAGCACGACGTTCCCGTTCAGCCAAATCTTGAGCGCGTCGTTACTGCCGAGCGCAAGAGTGAAGGGGCGTTCGCTGGGCGTGGTGATTTCGCGGTAGAGGTACGTCGCGGCAATGTCGCCATCAAGTTTATTGATCTGGCCGTCCTTGAACCCATCGAGGATTTTGACCCACTTGTATCGCCCATCGTCGTAGGTCGACTGCAGATCGACGCCCTTCTCGGGATCGAACGCGGTTTCGTACGCGGCCTTTCCGTCGTACGCCTTGTAGGGTCCGGCCACGTACCACGGGCCGAGCGACGCAGGCGTCATCGCTGGGTCTTGCGTCACCGAGATTCGGAACCGGCCCAGCGCATGGTGAGTGAAGGCCGATTCATGTTTAAGCCGGATTCGCACGACCGTGCCGACGGAGGATCCGAAAGGCGCGGACGGGACAAATACCGCCGTGTGGTTGCTCTTGTTGTCGCCGTTGTTCACGCCCCATCCCGTGGCCGAGTTTCCGTCGATGGCGAGCGCGACTTCGTATTTGTCCTGAGCGAAGTCCGCCATCGCGGTTGCGAGTTCCAACCGTTGCGAGGCGTTCTCATCCGTCGCCGGCGCGGCCTCGATCTCGAACTCGGTCAGGACGAAGTTGCCGTTGTCCGAGCGCCCCGGATGGCCGTTCAGCGCGGGGTCCGTGAGCGCCTCGATGCGGACGGCGGTCATTGCGGCCAGGTCCGTTTTCGCAACGAACTCGTATACGTCCTTGTCAGGGTTAGTACCGCCGACCGACACGGCACCCTTCTCATCGATGGTCGCTTCGGCGCCGCCCGTCGACACGACCTTCTTCGGCGTCAGCGGAATCCAGCGCGTCTTGAGCGTCTCGCTCCACTCGGCTTCCCAGGCCGCCTGCTTTTGTTCCAATTCGGGATTCGGTTTGT
>CAYXRK010000253.1:0-5375 GCA_964467615.1 uncultured Nitrospirales bacterium
GCTGGAAGAACGAGGCGATCTCGCAGGAGCTGAAACGCTTTTTCGCGAGGCTTTGGCCCTTCGCCCCGGGGATTCTGCCGCGGCCGTCAATCTCGCGAGCTTGCGCGCGCGTTCGGGAGACGTCGACGGCGCGAAACGTCTGCTCGAAGGCGTTGTCGTTCGCGATCCGAACTTCGCCGCCGCGCGCTTCAATCTTGGCATGCTGCTTCTGCGCTCCGGCCGCAAGGCCGAGGGCCTCGCCCATCTGCGCGAGGCGGTGCGATTGGATCCTTCTCTAGCGCGACGACTTCCTACGCGCTAATCCGCCTCGTCCTGAGACATCGTGCACCATTGATGCTGAAGAAGGCGTGCTTAGAGATGCGCGAGCCGCTGCGAAGACTCGCACCTCGCGCGGCAGACGTGTTCTTAACCTGCTCGCTTCGATCTCGAGGTCGTAGCGGCTCTGTAGGTTCAGCCAGAACTGGGGGGAAACCGCGAAATAGCGGCCCAGGCGCAGCGCCGTGTCCGCCGAAAGTCCGCGCTCTCCATGGACGATCTCATTGATGCGTCGGGGAGGGACATGAATATCCACGGCCACCCGGTACTGGCTGAGACCCATCGGTCTCATGAACTCCTCTAGGAGTATCTCTCCAGGATGAATAGGCTGCAGTTTTTTCTTCATAATCTCCTCTTTAATGATAATCGACGATGTCCACGTCGAGCGCAGCGCCGTCTTTCCAACGGAAACATATAAGCCACTGATCATTGATTCGGATGCTGTGTTGTCCAGCATCAGTAATTTTCTGTAAGCGGTGCGTTGTATGTCGTGCGGCAGCTTTCGCGAAGAATGGCCCGCGAAGATGGCCGCCGCGTTCTTATCGCGGAAAGACCGGATCATCCCTTAATAGTAACAGAGAGCGTTAATAACGTCAACCGGTAACATTTCCGGAAATGGCGCTCGTATTTGTAGATAAATCCTCTTGAAATCACGATGTTCCGGGGCTATCCTTCGTTTGTGCTCCGTTTTAACATCGCCGGATGGGCTTTGACATTTGTCCTCGGCTTTTCCGCCGCGTCTCACGCCGCGTTTGTGGCTGGCACCGGCAAGGGTAATAGCGTAGACGCGGCCGTCTCCCAGCTGCATTTTTCCTTCGTGTCCGGGACCCCGGCGCCGAATGTCGAGGGAAAATATGGGGCTTTGGCCGAGAGGATCAAGCGTATCCAGCAAGGCGGTTCCGGTCGCGAACAGATCCTCGGCGTGGCTCAAGAATTCTCAGGCCTCAAACGCCCGGTGGACGCGTCCGCGGTTTTTGCGCTGTATCTCAGGGAAAAACGTCTGGATGCGTCCATGCCGGAACCGACGGCTCCTCTCGACAGGATGGCGAAAACGCAAGCCGCCGTCACCAGTGCGTTGGACAGAAATGCAAGCGCGTTAAAAACCGGGATAGTGGACGCGGAGGCGGATATCGCCTTTGTCAGCCCCGCGGCGGCTCCTTCAGGCGGACAACAGGCGGCGCAAGACGGTTTCAAGCCGACTCGTGCCTATCGATCGGTGGACCGCGCCGATATACCAAGCCCGGATTCGCACAACCGATTCGTAAACCGCATGGAAACATTCTCCGATCGATTGAAAAAAGCGGAAAAAGATTCTTCGCAGGATTGCGAGACGGCCGTCGCGTGTTTTGACGCGCGCATGAAGGTCGCCTACAACACGTTGGGAACCGGCTTCAACGCCTTGGGAGCTTTGTTCACGGGAAAAGACGGGGAAAAGGAAGTGGGGAAATTCGCGGCGTGCAACACGCCGCCGATCAGCGTGGGCTGCGCTGCCGTCGACTTCTACAACACTCCGACGCTGCTTGCAGGCGCCATGGTCCCGTTGAGCGCGATCCCCGGAGTGCGAGCGGCAAAGGACTTGTTGAAGGTCGCGACTCTTGGCAAGGCGGCCAAAACCGTGAACGCCCAACAGGCCATCCGGACGGCCAGCGACGAGCGGAAAATCGCCGAGTTCGCCTCGACTCGGGGAGTCCCGGCAAGGCAGATGGAGGAAACCAAGCAGCTCGCGGATCTGATGCGATCCAATTTCCCGCAATCAAGCACGAACGGAAAATGGTATTTGATGGCTCCCGGCGAAGGGAGCGGCATCGCCGAGCAAGGCATCAAACTGCGCATCGCCGATCCGGGATTGGGAGCCCGCCAGGAGCTGCTGGAAAAATTCATCGAATTGACGCGAAAGCCGGGGTTTGCGGGCCGATTCAACTTCAAGCTTGATCTGATGAGCGAGACGGCGACCGGAACTCAACGAGGGAAGTTCATCACCATCTACACCAAAGATCCTCAATCCGCCCGGGAATTGGCGGCCACATTGGATCGCAGTCTTAGCGACGTCAAAATTGCAGGGAAGCCCGGCATCCCTTCGGAGGATTTGCCTTTCGGCAAATCGGGCCTGGTTTCTTGGCGCTATGGATCGAACCGGACCTTGGAGCTCACCGGCAAGGATTCCCGCACGGGACAAACAATCGAGAGATATGATGATCGCGCCGATCCCAGATCGAACCTGCAGTGGGCTTCCGAACACGCTCACGAGGATGGCCTGGATTTCTGGAGGCGCGAAGCCGGGCTGGCGTCGCGCGCGCCGACCCGCATCGAGCTGAAGGCGAATTCGCAGACCGTGCAATACGCTCAAAGCGGGCCGATCGAGGTCGATTTGGCGGGCCGCAAATCATTGCGGATAATGTCTTACAAGGACCTTCCGCCCGAAGCCGCGAGTCTCGGCATCAACAAGGATGTGGGCTACTTCATCATCGATCCCTCGCGTCTGGGAAAAGGAGCGGGGTACAAGGGATTGCGCGACGGCGAGGTCGTGGCTTTAGGAAGGGACAGCCCTCAACGCTTCGAGGGCCTCAGTGATGATAAGTTCATCTCACGTCAGCATCTGACGATCCGCCGTAGCGGCGACGACATCCTCATCGAGGATCATTCCACCCACGGCACCTCGGTCGGCTTCCAGGCTCCGTAAAAAGACCTAGGCGGCGGCAGGTCTTTTTCCGGCCGCGCGTTCCCCAAAAGACCCAGGACGTCTTCCGAGGCGGGGGCTATGCTTACCGTGATCGGAAAAAACCGGTCCGGAGGCCTCACAATGTTCATGCTGAAGCGTTTTGCCTTGCTCGTCGCGATGTCCGGCGTCGCGTTTACCGCGAGCGCCCAGGAGTTCGTTCCTGCGGCCAAAGGCCCGGACGGACGGACGATGATGCTCGACAGCAAGACCTTCCGCGTGATGGCGCTCAATCAGAGATTGTGGTCCCTGCAGGATCAGAAACGGAAGCAGGAAGCGGACCTGATGAACGCGGCGTTGGATACTCATTCATACATTATGCGGAGCAGCGCTGAGAAGTACGCCAAGTGGCTGGGCATATCCGATCCGCAGTTGGTCAGAGAGAAGATTGTGGAAGCGAACAGCGCGATTCTGCGTATCATGCACGATGCGGCAACGCGCAATCTTCCGTCTCACTACGTTGAGTCTCTTAGCAAGGCGTTGATCGCCCGCGATCAAATGGATGCCATTGACGTTCAAATCAAGGAGTTGAAGTCGCAGTTGGCCGCCGTCGAAGGCAAGCGCTGACTAAGAGTCGGCGCGAGTCGGCTCAGTAGCGGGAACGTCGGCAGCCGGAACCACGACGGCGGGAAGCGTGAAGTTGAACGCCGAGCCCACGTTCGGCAGGCTCTCGACCCAGATGCGGCCGCCGTGCGCGGCGACTAAATCCTTGCAGATGGCCAGGCCCAGGCCCAGTCCCTTGCGTTTCTGGGTGTTGTCGCGGGTTTGGTAGAAGCGGTCGAAGAGCATTCCCAACTCGTCGGCGGGGATGCCGGGGCCGGTGTCGATGACGCTGAAGCGCACGAACTGGCCGTCGCGATGCGCGGCCAAATCGATGGAGCCGCCCTCGGGCGTGAACTTGAGCGCGTTGCTCAGGAGATTGGCCAGGACCTGCAGCACCCGGCGCGGATCGGCGCTCACGTGCAGAGAGTCGCCCACCGGGCTGCGCCAGTGAAGGCGGATGCCGCGGCTGGCGGCCTCGAGCTCGGCTGACTGCGCGGCCTCTTGGAGAAGCGTTGCGCCCTCGACGGCGCGGGTCTCGACGGTGAAGCCGTCGGCTTCCATGCGCACCGCTTCCTGGAGTTGCTCGACCATCCCGATAAGGCGCTCGGCGTTGGAGAGCACGGCCTGCAGGCACTTGGCCGTTTCCTCGGGGGTCACCGGCTCCTTGATCATATAAGAGGCGTAGCCGTGTATCACCGACAGGGGGTTTTTCAGCTCGTGGGCGACGTCCTGCATCAACCGGGTCTTGGCGTCAAGCCGGTCTTTAAGCTCCGCAAGGCGTTCGTGCGTGCTCATAAGGAAGTGATTCATTGTAGCACGAAAACCGAGCTATTTAGTAGGATGGCGCTATGATAGATACCTCGCAATTCAAGATCGGCCTCGTTTTTGAGGATGACGGACAGATCGTGCAGATCATCGCCTACCAGCATCACCGCAAATCGCAGTCGGCGGCCGTTTATCGCACCACTTTGCGCGTGCTCGCGACCAACAACGTCATCGAGCGCTCCTACGCCTCCGGCACCAAGTTTCGCGAGGTCCCCGTCACCAAGCGCGAAAAGATCTATAGTTATGACGAGGGCGACAAGGCAGTATTTATGGATAACGAGACGTATGAACAGGTTTTTTATCCCAAAGAACTGCTCGGGCCCTCGGTTAATTTTTTGAGGGAAAATATGGAAGTGCTTGGGGTTTATGTCGACGACAAACTGACCTCCATCGAACTGCCCGCCAACGTGGTCCTCACGGTCGCGTCGACCGTGCCCGGCGTCAAAGGCGACTCCGTCTCCAATATGGTCAAACCCGCGACCATGGACACGGGGCTCGAGATCAGCGTCCCTCTGTTCGTTAAGGAAGGCGACAGGATCCGCGTGGACACCCGCACCTCATCGTACGTCGAACGCGTCAAGGAATAGCTCGTGATCAAGGCCGTCATCTTCGACATCGACAACACCCTGACCGACTTCATGAAAATGAAGCGGACGGCGGTGGACGCCGCCGTCGAGGGCATGATGGACGCAGGCCTGCCCGGAGCCAAGGACGACCTGGTCAAGGAAGTCTTCGACGTCTACTGGAAAGAAGGCATCGAGGACCAGAAGATTTTCGACAAGATCCTCAAGGCCAAGCTCGGCCGCATCGACTACAAGATCCTGGCCGGCGGCATCTTGGCCTACCGCCGCTCCAAGAACGGCACGATGACCCTGTACCCGCGCGTCAACCAGACCCTCATCGAGCTCATGCAGCTGGGCATCAAGCGCACCGTCATCTCCGACGCGCCGAAGATGGAGGTGTGGCTGCGCATCGT
>CAYXRK010000254.1:0-5366 GCA_964467615.1 uncultured Nitrospirales bacterium
CATTTTAAGCTTTTCTTGACGACAAGGGAGTCAACTGGATAATGCCCGAAACAACCCTCTCTAGGTTTTCGAGTTTTTGAAGAACGACCACAAAGTCACAAAGGCCACAGAGGATTGGATAAAAACACCCCCTATATATAGAGCCAAGTCTGTTGACCTATTTTTGAAAAAAAGGGCTGGAAATTGGGACTGGAATGATTGTTTTCGAGGGGTGACTTCGCGGATTCCGGCGACGCACTTACCCGTTCGTAGATTCCACCGGGACTTGACAAGCAACCTTATTCAAGGTATACTTAGTCAAGGTTAACGGAGAGTGTATCGATGAATCTACCTGAACTTTCTCATAAACAGTACGCCGTGCTCGATTGCCTTCGCGCGGACGAGTTATCGGGACGTGAGTTGCGGGCGCGGCTCGGCGAGGCTGGCTTCGGCAAGACAAGGGCCTCCTTCTACCAGTTCATGGCGCGGTTGGAAGACCAAAAGTTTGTGAGGGTGCGGCGTGTGCCGGTCGAGGCGAATGGGCAGACATACTACGAACATTTTTACTCTCTGTCGGGCGCGGGAGTCGCGGCGCTGAATGAGAGCGATTTCTTTTATGCGTCAGCTCGGGGGAGGGTGGAGCGTGCATAAGAGTGAACGAAATCGGAAGTCCCAATTTCTGGAAATTGGAGTGGCGACGAGTTCAGCTTTGGCTGTCTCTTCGTTTTTCGTCATCTTTATCCTTCCAAACGAGACTGGGCGGTTTCTCAACCTTCTCTTCCTTTTGCTAACGACGGTCGCTAGCGCGTTGCTCAGCGTAGCTCTCGAGGTGCTGATACGTGAATGGGCGGTTAGGGCGGCGATAGATTCAAACTTCACGTACCCCAGGTTTTGGAAAGCCTTTTCGTGGTTGATTCCACGTAAGACACGGAAGCGCGTGTTCGATCCGGCCTATGCCGACTTGATGCTTGACTACTGTGAGATGCCTCGGCCGGCGACGCGATTGGGCAAGGCATATCGACATTTTGTCTTCGTAGCGCACACGATTCTACTCGTGGTGGACACGCTTCGCGCGACCGCATTTGCGAAGATCATTGACTTAGCGGTGGGGGCTTTTCGTTCGCTGCGAACGTGACGGGTATAGGGGTAGGAACGGGAACCAAAGAACTGTGGAGAATTTCATGACCCAGGCGGATCCATTCGACTTGACCCGAATAGTGGAAGTTCCCTCAGCTGCCGACTCACTCATCGTTATTGATGACGGTGGATGGGATAATGCGTGCGTCAACTGGACCGATACCGTTGGCAGTTGGACATTGTATGCAACCGGTTACAAGGACGCGGCAGATATACTAGTCGCTCACGTACTGACTCAATACCGGCAGCATGACACCCTCGTGTATCCGATCGCTTTTCTCTACCGTCAGTATCTCGAACTGAGCATCAAGTACGTCATTCGTCAAGCTCGATGGCTTCTCGACATTTCAGATCCGCTTCCGAAGACCCACGACATTTCGGAACTTTGGCGGATATGTCACAACTTGTTGCTCAGAATCGAGGGGATCGTTCCGGACGAAGAATTGAAGCAGATCGCCCGACTAATTGGAGAGTTTTCGGCAATTGATCGGGGTTCGATCGCGTTTCGATATCCTGAGGACAAAGATGGTAATCCCTCCTTGAGCATGCACCGAATCAACCTTCGAATCCTAAAGGAAGGGATCGAAAAAATGTCTGTGATACTGGACGGCACCGGTAGCATGGTGCATGAATATCTCCAGTATAAGCTCGAGGAAACTCGATCCTACCGTTCCGATTATTAAGCGCGAACATACCCCCGCGCCGCACGACAACTATAGCGGAAGCGTTGAACCCTCCCCTTTTCCCCTCCCTTACGAAGGGAGGGGAGTGCCGGCGATTCGATGTTGCTGCGCGCGTAGTACGAAGCCAATGCGCGGCCATCGGCGGTGCAATCGGGAGTGACAATATGATTCGAATCATCAGTGCTCGGCTCGCGGGCAAAATGGAGCGCACATTTATGAAGAAGGGTAGTAAAGCCGCCAAGGATGAATTGCGGGCAGAGTATTCGAGAGCGGACTTCCCGGGGCCGTTCGTGCACGGAAAATACGCGAAACGGATCAAGGAATCCTCGAATGTTGTTGTGTTGCGCCCGAATGTCGCGAAAGCGTTTCCAAACGAGCAGGCCGTAAACGATGCGCTCGAATCGTTGCTAGAGCTTGCGCAGAAAGTTACGGTGCCAACGACTCGGCCTGCCCCGCGTGGCAAGAAAGCGTCGGCCCGCTGAGGGGACGCGCTCGACCTTCGGCAGGCCTGGCACGAGCCAGGGAAGCCAGCCGCATTCCGCGATTCGTGCGGCCGAGCGCCAGTCATCACATCGCAATGCGCCGCACGTCCCGCCACCCGGAAGTCTCCCGGCTGGCGCGCCAGAGATCGACGCTCCGCTGCAAGTTGAGCCACAGCTCCGGCGAGGTGTTGAACGCGCGCGACAAACGCAGCGCCAATTCCACGCTCACCGAAGCGTGCTCGTTTACCAGCTTCGAAACCGTTTTTCTCGATACGGCAATTCGCTGGGAGAGTTCCGTAACCGTCAGGCCGAGCGGCGTCATGTACTGCCGCTTCAAGATGGCGCCCGGATGGGTGGGGGGCCGTTTTCTCATGGTGATCTCCTAGTGGTAGTCGAGATAGTCGACATCGAACGCATCGCCGCCTTCAAACCGAAATACGACCCGCCAGTTGCCCGAAACGCGCACCGACCAGAAGCCCTTTCGTGAGCCCTTCAATGGATGCAAATTGGACCCTGGAAAGCCCATATCGGAAACGACGTGGGACGCGTCGAGCTGATCCAAAATGTCACCAAGTTTCTGCACGTGTTCACGCTGGATGCCCTTGGTGAGCCCGTCGTGGAAGTACCGCTCTAATCCCTTATGCTTGAAGCTCTTTATCACTCGAGGAGTGTAACCTCATTGGTTACATCGAATCAACACGGTTCCTTCGCGTCCTTTGTGCCTTGGCGAGAGAGTCCTTCGCTCGGCACCGTAAAAGACATCTTACGTGAAAGGGATTATTATGCCGAGCGCGACCGAGCCTATCGCGAGCAATGCCGGTACGCATAGATCGGTAGTCGGTATGTTTGGAGTGCTGGGGCGGTGGTCATCGAGGGATCGATATTTCGGTTGCGGCCGTGGCGGGAGGACGATATCGCTGCGGTCATGAAGTATGCGGACAACCGCAAGGTGTGGCGAAACCTTGGGAATCGATTTCCGAGTCCGTACACCGAGGCGGACGCGCGCGAGTGGCTGCCGAAAGCGATCTCAACGGCGGACACAACGTTTGCGATTGAGGTGGACGGCGAGGCGGTCGGGGGCATCGGCTACGAATTGCTGGAGGGGTTGTTTCCGCGCGTGGGCCAGTTGGGTTATTGGCTTGGGGAGCCGTTTTGGGGGCGGGGGATCGCGACGGAGGCGGTCGGGTTGGTGACCGCGACCGCGATTGCGTCGAAGGGCCTGTTGCGGATGCAGGCGTACGTGTATGAATGGAACCCGGCGTCGGGCCGGGTGCTGGAGAAGAACGGGTATCAGCTCGAGGGGCGGTTGCGCCGGGCGGTCGAGAAGGACGGCGCGGTGATCGATGTGTTGCTGTACGGGTATGTACAATCTGCGCGTTCGGCGGCGGGCCTTTTGAAGTTATGAACCGGGATCCGAAACGTCCGGCGTTTGCCGCCGTGACGGTGGCGCTGCTGGCCTGGAGCCTCGGGCCGATCCACATCCGCATGCTGACGCCATACTTTGACCAGTATACTATTAACGTAGTTAGATATGAAGTGGCGGCCGCGCCGCTTTTGTTGGCGAGTTTGATTTGGTTCCGGGACGATTTGTTCAAACTGTTCCGGTCGTGGCGGATGATGGGGACGCTGGTGGCGCTGACGATAGTGATGCAAATGGTGTGGACCGCGGGCATCTACGGCTCGACGGCAAACCTCTCGCAACTCATCACGAAGATATCCGTCGTGTTCACGATCGGCATCGCGTGGTTCGTGTTTCGCGATGAACGCGAAGTGATCCGCGATCCGAGGTTCGTGCTCGGCGTCGTGTTGAGTTTCGCGGGACTTGTCATGGTGATGGCGAAGGAGCCGGGCTCGCTCGCGCCGGTATTCGACACGGCGGCGTGGTTCCTCATCGCCACCGCCGTGCTCTGGGCGATTTACAACGTGTGGTCGAAATACCTCGTCGAGACGACGGCACACCCTATTCCGCTGTTTGGCGTGCAATCGTTTTATGCTGGGTTGGGCTTTCTGCCGTTTGCGCTCTTGTTTGGCGATCCAGGATCGATGTTCGACTTGAGCGCAAAGATGGCGACCATCGCCGTGCTCTCCGGTCTGTTGCCGCTCGGTATTGCGCACCCCTGTTACAACTACGCGCAGATGCACCTCGGCGCGTCGTACTGCGGGACGCTCGTGCTGTTCACGCCCGCGGGTACGTATTTGTTGTCGGCGATTTTCCTGCCGGAGGAGTCGCTACGGCCGTTGCAATTGGCGGGCGCGGGCGTGCTCATTCTCGGCACGGTCGCGGTGACGTTGGCGCATCGTCGCGTCGTGCGGCCCAGGGTGGTGGAGTCGATCACGCTTGCGCCGGTCGTCGAGGCTGGGAACTAAGTTCAAGGTACAATTTGTCATTGCGAAGCGGGGCCGAAGCAATGAAGGATGTTCGTCCTGCAATTGTCCTGATCGTGTTGGCGTTGATCGCCATCGCGTTGTTTCTCGCGTTTCGCGGTGACGATCACGAGAAGACAGAACTCGCTGGCGCAGTGATTGACGACACGCCGGTAGCGGAGCCGATTCCGCAAGTCGAGGAGGAGCAGCCAACTGCTCCGACAGAACCGAGTTCCGACGCCGAGCCGCAGGTCGAGGAAGTTGCATCTGACCAACCGCTGAATTTTGGGGCCGTATCGGGATTCGTGCTTGATGCCCACACCGGTCAGCCCGTCGCGGGCGTGCCGATCATCACAGCGCGATCCATCGGCGCGGAGAAGAGCGGCGAGGACGGGGCATTCCGCGTGACGGGATTCCCTGCGGGGACGTATACGATCGATGTCGCAGCGCCAGCATACTTAGCGAGCGAGCCGATTGAGTTCACCGTTCTTGAGGATGAAGAAACGACGGGAGTCATCGTCCGTGTTACTGCGGGCGGGATCATCGAGGGCCGGGTCACACGGGGCGGAAGACCCCAAGCCGGGGCGAAAGTGGAAGTGATCCCTATACCGCGTGACGCGGAGTCATTTACAAGAGTGATCCTTATTCTAATTAGCGTTCAAGTTAAGACTAACAATCCATGGCCAGGCAGTAAGGCTGCGTAGCCCTATCCTATCTTCGG
>CAYXRK010000255.1:0-5355 GCA_964467615.1 uncultured Nitrospirales bacterium
TGCTCTTCCGATCTCACCTTCGCCTTCTCCCTCACCTTCACCCTCACCTTCGCCTTCTCCTTCACCCTCTCCCTCACCTTCACCACCGCCATTCGCAATAAACGTGGTTAGTTCAGCCTGATTCAATACGTGGTTGTGGTTGCCGTCCATCGAATCGAATTGCTCCTGGGTCAGCGTTGGTATCGCCGCCACAGCTTCCTCGAAGTTGATGATAGTGTTCCCTGATGTGTCGATCGCGACGAAGTTATCCAGCAGCGTCTGAGCGGCAGCCAGCGTTTCGACAGGCTCGCCTTCTCCCTCGCCTTCTCCCTCACCCTCACCCTCGCCTTCACCCTCGCCCTCACCTTCGCCCTCGCCTTCGCCCCCTCCCGGCGTACCGCCGGTCGTGACGAACGCCGTCAACTCGAGCAGGCTCAGGAGTCCATCGTCATCGTCATCGATTAGCTCGAATTGATCCTGGGCAAGACCTGGGACCGCGACGAGGGCTTCGTCGAAACTGATACGGGCGTCGAGTGATACATCGATCACCGCGAAATCATCCAAGAGTGTTTGGGCGGCGGCCAATATGTTCACAGGCTCGCCCTCGCCCTCGCCTTCTCCTTCACCCTCCGCTGGCGGGGGAGTATCCGGGTCAATCACGATCACGTCATACGTGACGCTCATCGTTTCGCCTTCGACGACGAAATTGCTGACGGTCACCGTGTAGGTCTCGTCCGATTCGGGCACGATGGGATTCAGGCCCTGCGGC
The DNA here is from genome assembly GCA_964467615.1 of uncultured Nitrospirales bacterium. Lineage (GTDB taxonomy): Bacteria > Hydrogenedentota > Hydrogenedentia > Hydrogenedentales > CAYXRK01. The sequence goes on from CAYXRK010000255.1 coordinate 749, forward strand.
TCCCAGACGATCGTGTTGTCGCCGTATCCGTTGTGGACTGGATTCACTACTACTGTTACCGGCCCACCCGAAAATTCCATTGTCACCGTTGCGCCGGTGAAATCCGCGAACGGATGAGAGTAGGACCAGCGGGGATAGACAATCTGGTACGGCACGAAGCCGGCCGGGGGCCAGGCAACCGGTTGCCGAGGATGGATCGGGGTACCGCCGCCAATTACCCAGACCCACTGCGAGCCGCTCAGGCCAAAAAAGCCTGGGACCGGCGCCGTCGTGTTGCCGATACCGACGACCGAGAGCGGCCCGAACAAAAACCAGCGCCGATGGCCGACGGCGGTGTTACCGCCGCCAGGGTCCTCGACGAAACCATCCATAGCGGGCGGTCCGTGAATGCCCAATGCTCCATTGGACTTACTGGCCGCGGTCTTGCCGTCGGTGGTCCAGCACAAGAGGTTCATTGGTGGGTTGTGCGTTAGAACGCCGTTTGCGTTCATGATAAGCGCGGCTTGTTGACATTTTTGGCTGAGTGCGGGGTCCGTGATAATGTCGGGGAAAAGCCCCGCCATGGCGCGATAGAAATTCAGGCGGCGAAGCACCGCGTTTTCGTAGGCCGCGCTGGTGGCCCCGGCTTGGCATGTGGCAATGTCGCCGAACCAGTCTGCGGGTATGCCCTCCGAGGCGAAGTATTCGTCGTTCCAGAAATCGACGACCGCCTGTCTGATTGTGGTATCAACGGAACCGGTCTTAGCAGGGCTCGGATAGGCGTTCGTGTATTCGGGCTGCTCGATGCCGGGGTCTTCGGGCGGAGTCGCGAATTGATACGCTTGGCCGTAAATTGGAGACACGCCGAACGAGGCGAAACTTAAGACGACCAGCCCGTGTATCGGCCGGACACAGCGCGAAACCATCGCGGACTCTCCTCCAAAGGACCTCGATCTTTGACATTTTACCACGTAATGGCGCGAGGGAACGGCTTATCGCGGGAGATATCGGCGCGCATCGTAGCCGCCCTTGGCAAGAATCGGGAATCCCGCACATGCGCGCCATACCGGACGGCGCGCTCCTTGCTGCCCGCCGCGCCGGTCGCGCGTATACGGTAATCTCGACTTTTACCAAGTGCGGCTACCCAGGGTTGCCGAGAAAGAAGCTATGCGATCCGCTACGTCAAGCTCCCTCCTTCGCCCCAATCTATCATCGCGTCCAGCCTCTTTTGAGTTCTTTGCACTACTATCCGTCAGGATCTTGTTTTCTTGCGAAGATTTTTACGCCATGTATAGTCTGAACACCCGCGCGGCAGGCCCCTCACCCGCCTGTCCTGAGCCTGTCGAAGGGTTCGCCCTGAGGGTGTCGAAGGGTGGACGGGTGAGGGGCCGTCGACACCGGTTGTAGCCTCAGTTTGGTTGTGGCCGCGCCACCTTGCGTTCCTTCGCGGCCATTCATCACTACCTCGGTACAAAGCGAAGTATGCCGGGCACCGCAATACCTCCGTCCCTGAAGGCCGACACCGCCTATCTGCTCAACTAGTAAGCAGGTACAGAATACCAAAGCACTCCCAAATGCTCCGCTCCGGCAACGCACGCGCATCCATCGCCAATCGTTGCGCTTGCCACCTTGTGAATCCTGTAAAACCTGTCCAGAATAATGTTACCGAAAATCTATCCCGCTTCCCTCGAAGAACTGGCCCTCCCACCCCCAACTTTTCCTTTCCACAACAAACAACATCGAAATACATTAACAGTTCAACGTATAAGCATGGACACATATACTACGGTTTGGACGAATACCACGCGATTTCCTCGGAGTTTCAGGCGACTTTCCCGGAGTTTCGAGGCCCTCAGAAGAAAAAATTACGCCTTTTGGAGGAGTTTTGAGGCACTTCCAGGCGCTAACAGGGACACGAAATTCGCCGATTTACACCGTCTCAAAGAAATGTGGTAAATTGATACAGGCAGAAAGTAATGCGGAGGATGCGAACTACTTGGGCAGCACCGCGCATCGATGGTCAGCGCCGCGCGTTCGCCCAGAAATCGTTCGCGGGTAACATCTTATGAATGATAAACCAGGTCAGTCAAACACTCCAACCAGCTCGCTCGACCCAACCATGATCTCCGACACACCTCCAGGGCCTCTCGTCGACCTTCCCGTCGGCCAATCTGCCGACACCACTCCTTCCGCGCTTGTACACGACAAGCTCATCGGCGTCAAAATCGGCAACTACGAAATCGAGCAACTCGTTGGCCGGGGCGGGTTTGGCGCGGTCTACAAGGCCCGAGACACCAAGCTAAACCGCCCCGCGGCCATCAAATTTGTGCTCTCGAAAATCGACTCCAGCCACGCCGAAATGTTCGCCCGCGAAGCCAAAATTATCGCCAATCTCAGCCGCCATCCCAACATCGTCCAAATCTACGAATGGGGCGAGTATGAAGGCGCTAACTACTTCGTACTAGAGTACTTAGACCGCGGCGCAGATGGCCTCATTCGCACCCAACCCGAAGGCCTCCCCGTCCAAGTGGCCCTCCAAATCACACACGACTGCGCCAAGGCCCTCGAATACGCCCACAAACAGGGCGTCCTACACCGCGACATCAAACCCGCCAACATCCTCATCGACGCCGAGTCCGGCCGCGCCAAACTCTGCGATTTCGGCCTCGCCAAATTCCACAACCTAGGCCTAGATTCCGCCAGCGGATTGATCGCCGGATCGCCCCCCTACATGTCCCCAGAACAGGCTGCGGCACAACGACTTACAGAGCGATCCGACATCTTCTCTCTCGGTGTCGCCCTTTACCAACTCCTCTGCGGAAAACTGCCCGTTACCGGCAGTTCACACTGGGAAGTGATCGAGAATATCAAACAACAAAAGGCCGTCCCGCTCCGCGAATACCGCCCCGATCTAGCCCTTGGCGTCCTCGAACTCGTCGAGAAAGCCACCTCGTTTCGCCCCGAAGACCGCCACGCCGGGGCCAACGAATTCGCGGCCCATATCCAGGCCCTAATCCACCAATTTGAGCGCACGGGAACCGCCTCGGACAGCAGCAAACTCACCCCGAAACCCGCCAAACACCGTGTAATCGCCCTCGCAACCGCTTCGATCGCCGCCGTTTTCCTCCTAATTTTCATCCTCGGCCGCGATCGCGCTCCGCAGTTGACCAGTCAAGTCGATGCCGCGATCAAACAGGTGGATAGTGCTTATTATGCTGATGCACAGTCGGCGTTGACCGCCTATCTTGAGCAGACTCCGCCAGACGCCGATTTCGCCCGGTACGTCCTCGGCTACGCCTATCTAAAGCCCGGCAATCCCGTTCTAGCGGATCAAATATTCAACGAAGTAGAGGACGCGACCCTCAAAAGGGAGGGTATTGCCGCAATTGAAAGCGAGCGCGAACGCGATCTTTCCGCACTTTCGACGACGCTCGCCGCAGCGACCGCAGCATCGAATACCGATTACATGAAGGTACTCAACGCGTGGCTGGCACTTCGTGAAGCGCGCTACAAAGACGTGATCGATTTGCTCGAGCCATTGACCGATCCTCACTTCAATTTTCGATGGCAAGAAGCGGAGATGCTTAAGGCGCTGGGCCAAGCATACCAACGCACGAACAATCTCGAAAAAGCGCTCGCGGTGTTTAAGGTGCTTCAAGGTCTTAGTGGCGTCGCTGCCGCTGCGGTCGCGGACAGGTACATCGCGGTCCTCGAACGGGAGACGAAGCAAGAGGAACGGGACAAGATCACGCAGCAAATCGTCAAATTGAAAGAGCAGATTGACGCGGGCGCCGCCGAGACCAATTGGGACGGCTGGATCAGCCGGCCGCTCAGCGTTTGGGTCAAAGCGTTGCCGCAGACGGCGAGCCTCTACGCGCACGAGAACGATCTGGTGGATTGGTTTCAGCAAGACCTTGCGTCGGAGTTGACGCGGCAACACTTGAGCGTACCGCAGCGCGACAGCCAGATATTCGGGGACATCCTTGCGGAACAGTACCTCAATAGCAGCGGACTTACGAGCGACGCGAACAAAACACAGCTTGGCCGACTCGTGGGCGCGCGGTTTCTGCTATCTCCGATGTTCCGGGACCAGCGCGATGAAGTGGTACACCTCGAAATGACGGACATTGAGACGAGCGTCCTTGTCCCGATAGCCGCTATCCCCGTCACGGCGGACAAGGATTCCAGCGCAGTTCTTGAAGAAGCGGCCACGGCGGTCCGCGCGGCGCTCGACGCGGAGTACCCCCTTCAAGGCAGACTGACTCGACCCGACGGGGAATGGAAGATCAACATTGGCGCGAATGTTGGCGTCGCCACCGGGATGGTATTCGACCTATTTTCCGATCCTCAAGCCGCGCCTGCCCCCGATACATCGGTAACGGTTGTCGGAACAGTCGGCGCGAGCGAAGCGATCGTCGAATTGAATTCCACGAGCGAGGAGAAGATTATCGGCCTCGTTTCGGGGGAGGGGTTATACGTCCGGCAGCGGCCGGCGCAAACCAGCGGCGAGGACGGGAAGGCGTGAACTTCCGTTCGTGTTGAGCTTGGAACCGTTCATGGTTCGACAACCTCACCACGAACGGTTCAAAGCTCACCACGAACGGTTCCAAGCTCAACACGATTGACGC
>CAYXRK010000256.1:0-5319 GCA_964467615.1 uncultured Nitrospirales bacterium
CACGTCAAGCGCCGCGCCCGCGATCGTCTTGTTCTTGAGCGCCTCGGCAAGGTCGCGCTCATTGATGATGCCGCCGCGCGCGCAGTTGACGATCCGGCAATTCGGTTTCATCCGTTTGAACTGTTCGGCGCGGAAGAGGTTGTCAGTATCCTTTATTTTCGGCGCGTGGATAGTGATGAAGTCCGACCGTTCGATGAGATCGTCGATCGAAACGAGTTCGACTCCAAGCGCCTCGGCCTTGAGTTGCGTCAGAATCGGATCGAAGACCAGCACCTTCATCTCGAACGCCAACGCGCGCTTGGCTACCACGCCGCCGATACGCCCCGCACCGACGATGCCCAGCGTCTTCCCGCACAGTTCCGCGCCCATAAAGTTCTTACGGTCCCAGCGTCCCGCCACCATCGAGGCATGCGCGGCGGGGATGTTGCGGCAGAGGGCGAAGAGGAGCGCGAAGGTGTGCTCGCACGTCGAGATGGTGTTGCCGCCCGGCGTATTCATCACTACGACGCCCGCGTTGGTCGCGGCGTCCTTGTCGATGTTGTCGGTACCCGCGCCGGCCCTTCCGACGACCTTCAGCTTCTTGGCCTTTGCGAAGGCGTCCGCAGTGACTTTCGTCCCGCTGCGGACTACGAGTCCTTCATAGTCCCCGATAATCGCTGCGAGTTGTTCAGTCGTTTGGGGCGGCTTGACGTCAACTTCGAAACCGGGCGCCTGCCGGAGAATAGCTACGCCTTCGGGGCTAAGGTCGTCGAGGACCAAAATCTTCGGCATGGATCAACTGGACCCTCGGTTTGCGGTGAATGGATCCGGGAGGACGCGCGCATGACGCCGGACATGGGCGCGTCACCGCCGATGTTGCGCGCGAAAACTTCGCCGACGCTGTGCGCCGGAACACTGGGGAATCGGTTAAAACGAGGCGGAAGGCTAGCAAAGCCCCGAAAATAATGTCAAATTATTGCGCGGCGTAGGTGATGCGATAGATCGCGTTCGCGGTGTCGTCCGACACCAGCAGCGAGCCGTCCGGCAACACGAGCACGTCGGCCGGGCGGCCCCAGGCGTTGTACCCGCTTTTACTTAGCCAACCTGTGGCAAAGTCCTCGTAGGAGACCGCTTTCTTTCCGTCAAGCCGGACGATCGTAATGCGGTAGCCAATCTTCTTACTGCGGTCCCACGAGCCGTGTTCCGCGATTAGAATTTGGTTCTTGTACTCCGCGGGGAACATGTCGCCCGTGTAGAACCGCATGCCGATCGCGGCGACGTGTGGGCCGAGCCGCATAGCGGGCGGAGTGAACTCTGAGGGATTGTGGCCCGCGCCGAATTGCGGATCGAGCGTGTCTCCCTGGTGAACGTACGGATAACCGAAGTGTTGGCCCGCTTCGGTAATGTGGTTCAGTTCGTCCGACGGAAGGTCGTCGCCCAGGCCATCGCGCCCGTTGTCGGTAAACCACAGTTCCCCAGTCACCGGGTGCCAATCGAAGCCGACGGATTGGCGAATGCCGCGCGCAATGACTTCCCTGCCTGAACCGTCAGCGTTCATGCGCGTCATCGAAGCGAAGGGCGCGTCGGGTTCACAAATGTTACACGGCGCGCCGACCGGCACGTAGAGCTTGCCGTCCGGCCCGAAGCCGATGAACTTCCAACCGTGGTGGCGTTCCGTCGGATAGTCCGAAGCGATGATGACCGGATTGGGGGGGGCGTTGAGGTGTGACTCGATGTCATCGAACCGCAGAATGTGGCTGACCGTCGCCACATAGAGCGCGCCGTCCTTAAACGCGACGCCATTGGGCATGACGGTTTCCTTACCGTCGGGCAGGGTCTTGCTTTTGAAAATGGGGACGACGCCGTCACCTTTGCCGTCCTTGTTCTTGTCGACGATGGCGTACACTCCGCCATCCGTCCTCGTCCCGACGAACAACGTGCCCTGATCGCCGAGTACCATCGACCGGGCGTTGCGGATCCCGTCTTGATACAACTCGATCTTGAACCCACGCGGAAGTTGGATCTCCGGAAGGCGCGCGTTGATGGAATCGGCCGTCAGGGCCCCGCAAGAAACTGAAAGCGTCCCGACAACGATTAGGACGGCGACAAGGGGGGAAAACGACGAACGCATCGAACAGTTCCTTTCATTGGGGGACCGCATGAGAATCCTTACGAAGGATGCCATCGAACCGAGACAGGTTCAATGATAACACCAGATCGCCGCGGGGGATTCCCCGGAGTGACGAAGGAACTGGCGAACGGAACGCCGTGTTTGTCTAAGCGCAGTCTTTGCGCGCTCTTAGCGAGGAAGAGTACGATCACCGCATTCGCGTAGTTACGATGGAACTGGGTCCCGAAAGGCTTGAAAACGTGCAACGATCATTGATAATGGCTGGAATCGCGGGCCTGATTCTCGCGTCGGTGTCACTATACGGGTGCAGTAAGCCCGCGGATCGCGTCGAGATTACAAAGACGGCTGAGCGGTCACCCTATCGCGGTGAACCGAAGACCGATGCGACAAGCGACGAACGTTTTCAACTTTGGGAAAAAGTTGCGCCTGTTGGCCCCGCAACGGGATCGATGGACGAAGTTGGCGCGGAGCAAATGTACCACTGGACCGCGCCGCAAGGCTGGCAAGAGCAACCCGCCACGCAGTTTCGCACCGCGAATTTCCTCGTCGGCCCGAGCGGCGAGGCCGAGTGCTACATGTCCGTACTTCCGGGAGGCGGGGGCGGGCCTTTCGCCAACGCGAACCGGTGGCGCGGCCAAATGGAACTTGCTCCGTATTCTGAGGGCGAGTTTGCGGACCTTCCTCGGCGCAGCGTCCTCGGCGAGCAGGCCGCGGTCATCGATTTCGAAGGGGCGTTCAAGGGCATGGGTGCGACCGATGCCAAGCCGGGTTATCGCCTTATCGGTCTTATGCTTGAGCACCAGGGGGACGGCGTCTTTATCAACCTGATCGGGCCGAAGGAAATCGTCGCCGCCGAAGCGAAGAACTTGGACGCTTTTGCGGAATCGCTTCACACGTCGGAAGGCGGCCACACGCATACTCCCGCCGCCGAGGCGCAACTCCCGGAAGGCCACCCGGTGCTCGACGAATTGCCCGCAGGCCATCCGCCGGTCGAGACCGTGGCGGCCCAGACGCAAGACCCTGGTGTCCGCCGTTCTCATGACGACGGCACACCGCACGTCCTTGAAGTCAGCGACACCGATAGCGCGCAGGACCTGACCTGGAAGATTCAGGAAAACTGGATTAAGACGCCCGAACGTCCGATGCGCGTGGTGACTTTCAAGGCCGGCCACGAGCGCAACGCCGAGTGCTACGTATCCATGCTCGGCGGGACGGGCGGCGGGCTCGAAATGAATTTGAATCGGTGGGTGGGCCAGTTCGGCAAGCCCGCGTTGAGCGCGGCGGAGATCGATGCGCTCCCGAAAATCGAACTGATGGGACAACAGGCGCCGATGGTCGAAGTGTCCGGCACGTATACCGGTATGTCGGGTATCGCGGAGGAAGGACAGAAATTGCTCGGCGCGGCGGCCATTTCCGATGCAGGAAGCATCTTCGTCAGGATCACCGGCCCCGCCGACGTAGTCGATTTGGAAAAAGAGAGATTCATTGCGTTTTGCGCTTCACTCAAGCAGGAATAGATCCCCGCACCAACCACCGCCACCGGGCGGTTATTCACTTGCGCTTTCACTGAGTTTGGAAATGACCTGGCTTCTAAAAAAACTGTTTGCCCTGTTCTCGTCGTTCGGCCTCGCGGTCGTACTAATTATGACCCTGTTCCTGCTCACCCTTTTCGGCACACTCGAGCAGGTCGATCACGGCCTCTACGACGTCCAAAAGAAGTATTTCGAATCGCTTTGGCTCGTGCATTGGATCGGCCCGGTGCCAGTCCCTCTTCCCGGCGCGTTCCTGGTTCTGTCGGTGCTCACGCTCAACCTGGTCCTCGGCGGTCTCGTCCGCATGCGGAAGAACTGGAAGCGCCCCGGCATTCTCATCGTGCATATCGGAATGCTGCTCATGATGGCCGCCGGGCTGGTCACGTTTAAGCTCTCGAAGAGCGGCGCAATGACGCTCTTCCCCGATGAACGTTCCAACGAAGTCTTGAGCTACTACGATTGGCAAATCGAAATCCAGAAACCCGGCGACAAAGAAACGTTGGTCATCGGCCAGGACGACTTTCGCGATCTCTCGAGCGATGGCAAACGGACCTTCTACTCCGACACGCTGCCCTTCGACATTGTCCTCTCCGATTACTCACGCAACACCATCCCATTGCCCGTTGGCCCGATGATCAAAGACGAAGTCGACGCTATCGACGGCTACTTCCTCCGCGCCCTTCCCAAAGCCAACGAAGCTGAACGAAACATCCCCGGCGCGAAGGTGACTCTGCGCGACAAGAAATCCGGCGAGGAACAAACCGCGCTCCTCTGGGGCATGGCAACTGAACCCGCGGCCTTCAACGTCGGCGACGAGCAATGGACCATCGACCTCGGGAAGACCCGTTGGTCCCTTCCCTTCGCCATCCAGCTCGATGAGTTCATCCGCGAAACGCATCCCGGCACTGGGATGGACGCATACTTCGAAAGCAAGATCACCAAGATCGACCCGACCGGCGACGAAAAAATTCGCGTCCATATGAACCATCCTCTGCGTCACGAGGGCACGACCGTGTTCCAATCCGGTTGGGGTCCCAGCAACGCACAACCGGGGCAACCGCTCTTCTCGACCTTTGCCATCGTGCGGAACCCCGCCGACCATTGGCCTCTGTATTCCTGCCTCATCATTAGCTTCGGATTGACTGTGCATTTCCTCCAACGGCTGACCAAGTACGTCATCGCCGAAAACAAAAGGCGGTTAGCATGAGTACACTACATTCGAAATTCGCTGTAGTCGCGGCAGCGGCCACGCTCTTCTGTTGCACCGCCTCCGCCGCGCCCGAGCACAGCGCCGGGAAATGGGACCCCGCCCTGGTCGAGCTTTTCCGCGACGTTCCGATTCAAGATGGCGGCCGGGTCAAACCGCTCGATACCTTTGCCGCCTTCTCGCTCCTGCGCATAAACGGCAAGCGCACCTTCACCACGAAAGATGGCGCGCGCCTCACTCCCATGGAGTGGCTACTCGACTGCCTGCTCTACCCCGAGGAGGCCATGAACTACAAACACTTCCTCGTCGACGACACCGAACCCTTTGTCGCGATGGGCATGCCGCCGCTCGAACGCCGCCAGGACCGCTATTCCTACGCCGATCTCGAGCCGTATTTGCCCGAGCTCTATCGTCAACAAGCAGAGTTCCACGAAATCCAGGCCGTCGACGCAAACAAACTCACGACGACG
>CAYXRK010000257.1:0-5206 GCA_964467615.1 uncultured Nitrospirales bacterium
AATTCGGTGTCCAGTACTTCGGCGACACCCAATTGTTCGATAAATCCTTGAAGCACCGCCATGCCGGCGTGGCTACTCAAGTTAACGTCACGAAAACAAATGTTGAACTTCCCGACTTTCCCAACTATACTTTCGTTGCTCACTTGTTGAGTGCCTCCTGTTTTTTGAAATGGTGTTTTGGTCGACCCATTTCTACTATAACAGGAGGCTTTTCTTCAACTTAACGGTTTATCGTGTTTTTTTATCCGTGTATCCAGGTATAACTTGACTCAATGTGATGTTGGTATATACTACTTCCAGATATTGGCGTGGCGGCGCGGGGAGCTGTTGTTTTCACTTTCTCTTCTTCCGCCGCATCAATCCTTAATTCGTTGGGCGTCGACAACGCGGCATCGATCAGTACTCCGGATCTCGACAATCTGCGGATCGTCATTCGCGGTGGTACGGGCAATCCGGCTCATCTTGTGTACGGTAGACACGGTCAAGAAGACTAAAGGAGACGACGATGGCAAAGAAGCAGCAATCTATACGTGGCTCAAATCTACAGAAGACAACGGGCACCAGCATTCTTCTTAAGGATTTCGGCAAGCTCCGGCCCCGCAAGATCGAGCCGGGAGTCGCGGGGCGCACCCGCTGGTTCACCGAGCGCGCGGGACACAAGGCGGACGCACGCTCGATGCGGCGACTCCGCGCTGCTTTGCGTGGGGCAGATCTGCTGGCCGAGGCGGCCGACAGTAGTCAGCTCTTACGCGACGAGGCGATGGACATTCTGGCGACGGTGAAAGGGCTGAGCAAGAAGATCACTGTGCCATATTTGATTTCCTCGCATCGACACGTACGTGAACTTAAGGTGCGGAAGATCCGCAAGCGCGAGGGGCTGAGTGCATTGACACGTCCCATCGAAGTTCCCGACCTGAAGGGCGAACAAGCAGTTCTAGTGATTCCAATTCCGCCAAAGGCGAGCGAGTATTTGGCGCTGGACGAAGTAATTGGCGCCGATTTCAGCAACCGAAAGTCACCACGCTTGATACCAGGCTTCCAATATCTTCCGAACCGAGGCGTCATCGTCGGTCGCGTCGACCGCGGTGGGCTCATCCAGGCGTTCGCCTTTCCCAAGCATTCTTGGCTGCGGCTCGCTTACGACGTACTTTGTCGGCATTGGAAGTACGTTCTGTTGGATCCGATTGTGCGCAAGCTATCCAAGGCACCGGCGGGGCGCATTGGCATGATCGATCGAATCTGCCAACTCATCCTGTGCACATCTGATTTCATGAACATCCGCGACCCGCTCGTCTTCGGACGCGCGGGACTGTCTTTTCCCCCCGGCTACGGTGGCCCGGATTCAGACCTGCCGCTCGATAAGGGAATACCGCCAGGCATCGACGGCCCGCCCAGCGGCAACATCTGCGAGCAATGCCTCGGCAACTTCCTTGGCGACATCGACATCATCGACGACTTGATCATCACGCCGCCGCTGATAAAGTGGTGTTGGATTAAGCGACCACGCTGCTCGCGCTGGATTTCCATCGGCCCGGTTCCGGGCGACGGGTTCAGCGGTATTGGCCGCGTGACGCAACTGGCGATTCACCCGACGAGTTCCAACACGCTACTAGCCGCTGCCGCCGGCGGCGGCATCTGGCGTAGCGACAACGGCGGCACGAGTTGGCGCGCGCTCATGGAGTTGCAGCCTACGCTGACCATGGGAGCTGTTGCGTTTGCGCCGTCCAGCCCGCAAGTCATCTATGCAGCGTCGGGCGAGGATGCCGACGGGTGGGGACCGGCCTGGGGAGGGGTGGGCGTGTATCGCTCCAGCGATGGCGGCGCGCACTGGACCATCTGCACAACCCTACCCAGCACACTCTTCTCCGCGATTATCGTGCACCCAAGAAATCCAGACACGATCTATGTTGCGGGTGACCAGGGCCTTCACAAATCTGTCGACGGTGGAACGACCTGGATTACGAATCCGGGTCTGGCCTCGCTCTTCGACGCACAGATCACCGATATTGTTATTGCCCATGACAGTCCTGACCGGCTGTACATCGGGGTTCGCTCCGACGGTGTCTATGAAACGACTACTGGTGGTTTAGGAGTGGGTGCCACGCCTGCGTTCACGCGGCTCGACGGCGCCAACCAGCTTCCCTTTGGGGCGGCAGCTGGATGGATTAAGCTTGCTATCGGTCGTGCCGGCGCGAACGGTTCGAACTGTGTCGTAGCCAAACTTGGGAATGACGGAAGCCGCATCTTTCGCACGCAGGACGGCGGAACGAACTGGATTGAGCTGGCATTGAATGTTGCTTCGGTCTCGTTCGACGAGTGGTGCTCTGTGATCGCGGTCGATCCCACTGATGAAGATGTGATTTACGCGGGAAACAACAACGGGCTCATGCGCACGACGAACGGCGGCACCGCATCGGCGGATTGGACGTCGGTCTCGACGGGTATCCACGCCGATCAGCAAGACTTGGTGTTCGACCCGACAAATGCGAAGCGAATCTTTCTCGCCAATGATGGCGGAGTGTACCGGTCGGCAGATCGGGGCACGACCTGGGAATTCGCCTCCGGCAACCTCGCGATCACGCAGCTATATGGCATCGATATCGCGGAGCGCGATCGGGACATTGTGGGCGGCGGCGCTCAGGACAACGGTGTCTACTATCGCGATGCCGCAGCAGTCTGGCACCATATCCCATGGGGAGACGGGACGCAGTTTGCGATCGACCAGACCGATCCAGCGATCTTCTACTTCTCGTCGCAAAACGGCTTGCCCACTAATATCCGGAAATCCGTCGACGGCGGTGCCAGCCATCAGCAGATCGGCCAGACTGGTCTGTCTGGCGGGTCACCATGGGTCACGATTATTAGGCTCGATCCGACCGATCCGATTGCGAATCCCGCAAGCAACCGTACGTTGTTCGTTTGTGGAATATCCCAGCTGTTCCGGTCGACGGACGGGGGTCAGAACTGGCAACGCGTAAACGACATGACAGGGAATGCCTTCCAGACTATCGGTACAATCACGGCCCTTGAATTTGCGCCCAGTGATCCGAGTGTGCTCTATCTGGGTACGGGAAGCGGTGCTTTATATCGCGGTGTGAACGGTGGAGTCGCGGCGGCCGACTGGTCGCGGATCGATTTAGCGGGAACGTCGGCCGATATGCTCTTCCCGAACGCACAAATCCAGTCGCTGGCCGTGAATCCATTGGATTGTAACGACGTCTGGGTAGTGTTTGGCGGCGCCGGTGTGGACTTCTCGAATCGACCGAACATGATCCTCAACCCGCTGGGCATCAGCCATCTGTTCCGATCAACGGACGGTGGTACAACGTGGGTGGACGCTAGCGGGCAGTTCTCGCCGACTAATCTGCCCGACATACCGACCAGCGCAGTCGCGATATCCGATTTCGACTCGGAGGTTGCATACGCAGGAACCGATGTCGGTGTGTTTCGTACGGAGGACGGCGGAGCAACTTGGACCGCATTCCAGGATGGACTGCCCCGTAGCCCCGTTACTGAGCTCAAGTTCAATCGCCGTCACAATCGGCTGTTCGCCGGGACGATGGGCAGAGGTGTGTACGTGCGTGACGTATGATTTCCCATTGACCGGCTCGAAGAATGTGCGGATAGGCGCATGAAACTTCTGTGAGGCGAAGCATTGGAACGCAGCTCGGCGTCAAAGACGCCAGCAAGTACGAACTGTGCATCGGTGAACGCGGAAAAGAAAGGAGATAGACATGGACTTCATTGAGCGGATTTTCGGATTCTCACCCGACGGGGGCTCGGGGTTGTTTGAACTGCTGCTAATCACGCTGCCTGTCCTCGGGTTGGTCGCGCTTTGGCGCGCGCGTTCTCGCAGCCGAGCGACGCAACGCCCCGACAAGTAATCGTGTTTGTCTAGCTGACCTAGACAATCGTCGTCCACCTTCTCGGACGAGGAGATTTAGAGAAGTGGGAAAGCGCCACCGTATTGGCTCGTGATGCGGAGGGAGAAACGCGGTGGGGCTCCGCCCAACCCGTCATGCAGGCGACGCGCTCCGCTTCCCGGGTGGTCAACCTGCCCGAACATTTTCCGTGTCCGAGCGTCACTGGCGACCCGACCGAGCGCGCCTGATGCCCACCGTTAGATCGCCAAACTAAAAACGCCCTCTCGCACGAGAAGGCGTTTTTGATTCCAAGTCGCGTTAGCGTCTAAAAAAATTCGACACAAAGAACCACAAATTCGCCGGGCGCTCGGCGAGGCGGCGCATGAAGTACGGATACCACTCCGTGCCATAAGGCACATACACACGGAAGTTGTAACCTTCTGCCGCCAGCGCATATTGCAATTCACTGCGAATACCGTGCAGCATCTGAAACTCAAATGATGAGCGCGGGATATTTTTTTGCGCGGCGTAGTCTTTGAGCGTGGCAATCATTTTTTCGTCGTGCGTGGCAAACGCCGGATACAGGTCGGGGTTCGCGGCGGCGGCATCTAACATAATCCGCGCCAACTTCACATAGTTCGCATCCACATCTTTCTTCAACGGAAACGCTTTGTCGGCAGGCTCTTGATACGCGCCCTTGCACAACCGAATCCGAATCCCGACATTACACAACGAGCGCACATCTTCCTCACTGCGATACAGATACGATTGAATCACTGTGCCGAAATTATCGTAGCCCAAATCTTTCACGGCGTAAACAATTTGCAATGTGCGTTCGGTGTAGTCGGTGCTTTCCATATCCACGCGCACAAACGTCTTCATCGCCTTCGCCTTCGCCAACACGCGGCGCAAATTGGATAAGGCAATCTCTTCGCCCAGATCGAGTCCGAACTGAGTGAGTTTGAGCGAAACGTGAGAGGGAAGATTCGCGGCGGCGATCTCATCCAACGAGCGCAAGTAATCATCCGCCGCGCGCGCCGCCTCTGCTGCTGTGGAAACATTCTCGCCCAGATGATCCATCGTGGTCAGCATCTTCTTGGCGTACAACTCGCGCATGACGCGGATGGCGTCTTCGATTTTTTCGCCGGCCACAAAACGGGCAGACACGGTACGCGCTACCGGAAAATGAGTCACGATAGCGCGTAGAGCTTTGGAGTGTGAGAGGTAAAGGAGAAATTCGCGGAGCATGGTTTGAAGTTAGAAGTTGGAAGTTGGAAGTTGGAAGTTAGAAGTTAGAAGTTGGAAGTTGAAAGTTGGAGATTAACTTGCTTTGCTCAAGTTTT
>CAYXRK010000258.1:0-5200 GCA_964467615.1 uncultured Nitrospirales bacterium
CCGTTCCTTTTTTCGCGCCGAGAGTGTAGCCTATATTATGAACTAGTTAGTAAGTACAATTAGATGCGTTTGCCCTGGGCTTCACCCCGTCACCGATTGACAGATTCTGCCATCGCGGGTATACTGGCATAGATTTTGCTGCGAGTGGCCGCTGCGGGGGAGTACGCGCCGTGATGCATATGGAACACCGCCTGGTCCAGAACCAGAGCCAGCGGTTGATGCTCACGCAAAAAATGCAGCAGGCGCTGCAGATTCTCCAATATTCCGGCACCGAACTCGAACAATACGTCCAGCAAGAGCTGGAAACGAACCCGCTGCTGGATCGTCAGCAGATCCCCACGGAGCCTCTCGCGACGAATACCAGCTTGCAGCCGAATGGCGCGGCGACGAAATCCACCGGGAGCGACGGCGCGACGTATGACGACGGTTTCGATATGGACGAGTTTCTGGGGAAGTGGGGGCAACGTTTCAAAGAAGGCCGCGATTTTAGCACCAACCGCGACCTCTCCGACCGCCGCGATTTTTACGCGAACTCGGTCAGCAAGCCTGAGTCGTTGTCGCACCATTTAGTTGCCCAATTGGGCATTTTCGGTCTTGAGTCCAAACGTCTCGCCATTGGCGAGCGGATTGTCGGAGAGATCGACGATCGGGGTTATTTCACGGGGTCGATTGACGAAATCGCCGCCGACTTCCACGTTACGCCTGACGAAGTCGAGCGGGTGCTCTATGTCGTTCAACGGTTCGAGCCCACGGGCGTCGGGGCGAGGGACGTCCAGGAATGCCTGCTGCTGCAAATCAACGTCGAGTATCCGGATTGCGATGAGTTGCGCCGGCTCGTGGAGCACCACCTGGACGACTTGCAAAATCGACAGATTCCGAAGATCGCCAAGGCGATGGGCATTGAGCCCGTCCACGTCGAGGAATTGAAGGCGCTGCTCGCCACGCTCGATCCTTGGCCCGGCCGGCGTTTCGAGTCGGAACCGACGCAATACGTTACACCCGACCTGACTGTTGAAAAGATTGACGACGACTGGGTCGTGCGGCTCAGCAACGAGAGCGTGCCCGAGTTGAGCATCAATGAGGACTATCGAAAACTCACGCGGGACAAATCAATCGCAAGGGACGAGAAGGAATACATCCGCGACAAATTGCGATCGGCGCAGTGGTTGATTCGGAACATCGACCAGCGTCAGCAGACCATCCTGCGGATCGGCACGGCGATTATGGAGGTGCAACGGGAGTTTCTTGAAAAAGGCGTGGAGAAACTAAGGCCGCTCACGTTGCAGGAGATTGCGGACATGGTGGGCGTGCACGAGGCCACGGTCAGCCGCACGACCCGAGGCAAATACATGCAGACGCCGCAGGGTCTGTTCGAGCTCAAGTATTTCTTTTCGCCCGCCATTCCGAAAAAAGAGGGCCAAGATCAGTCCTCGAAAAGCGTCCAATCGATGATCAAGAAAATTATCGAGGGCGAGGACAAACAAAAGCCGCTGAGCGATCAGGCCATCGCGGACATGCTCAATAAGCAAGGTCTCGAAATCGCCCGCCGCACGGTCACCAAGTACCGCAAGACGCTGCGGGTCCCCTCGACCACGAAGCGCCGCCAATACGCGGCGTAGCGACCCGGCCGGATTGTCCGGCAGTATTGGTGTGCCTCCGCCGCAGTGAAGCCTCTCTGGGAACTGGTTCTTTTCCCTCGAACTTTGGACAAAAAAGTAGGGCCGGACGCTGGGGTGAACGTCCGGCCCTTGGGAGGGAAGGATTTGGAGTCAATGGGAGGCAAGGACTCCAACCCTTTAGGGTATGACGATCCGCCTTGGGTTTGGGAGGGAGGGGCGGACCGTCACCACTGGTTGTTACACCAGATGTGGCCTTTTTATTCGGTGGGCGGCGCCGCTCGGCGTAACACATGGGCCGAACGACCAACCACCCTATTCAACTGTGTCAGGCGCGGGATCGAGGCTTCTCAGTCTGAAGCCCGCGCCGGAACCCGCAATCTCGTTCGCAGCAACTTAGTTACAGTAACACTGACGAACGATTCCGGTCCCATATTCAATTCGTTTAGGGGCCGCGTTACGCCGCTGCTCGATGTTTTGGCTCGAACCGCAAGTTCTCCCCTTCTACTAGTATGGTAACAACGGAGTCCTCGCCGATATTCCCGCGCAGGATTTCCATTGCCATCGGATCCAGTATCAATCGCTGAATTACGCGCTTGAGCGGGCGCGCCCCGTACACCGGGTCGAAACCACGCTCGGCGAGCAACTCGCGCGCCTCGTTACTCAATTCAACTGTGATTCGCTTGTCGGCAAGCCGTTTCAACAACTGCCGTAGCTGTATATCCACGATCGCGCGAATTTGTTCCCTGCCGAGCGGCCGGAAGATCACGATATCGTCGATACGATTTACAAATTCCGGACGGAACCGGCGCTTCAACGCGGTCAACACGTACTCCTCGGACTCCTCGTCCGAGAGGCCTTGGGCGAACACTTCGGAACCCAGGTTCGAGGTCATAATCACGACCGCGTTCCGAAAGTCCACCGTCCGGCCTTGACCGTCGGTAAGCCGCCCGTCGTCAAGAAGTTGCAACAGAACGTTGAACACATCCTCGTGCGCCTTCTCGATTTCGTCCAACAAGATAACGCTGTACGGCCTGCGCCGGATGACTTCGGTAAGCTGTCCGCCTTCCTCGTATCCGATGTAGCCGGGCGGCGCGCCGATCAACCGCGCGACCGTGTGCCGCTCCATGTACTCACTCATGTCAATGCGCACCATCGCCTTCTCGTCGTCGAACAGCAGCCCCGCCAGAGTGCGTGCCAGCTCGGTTTTTCCTACGCCGGTTGGGCCGAGGAAGATGAAGGAGCCGATGGGGCGGTTGGGTTCTTTTAGGCCCGCGCGGGCGCGCCGGACGGCGTCGGAAACGCTCCGGAGCGCCTTCTCTTGGCCGATGACGTGGGCGCGGAGCTCGTCTTCCATGCGGACGAGGCGTTCCATCTCGCCTTCCATTAGCTTGTCAACAGGGACTTTTGTCCAACTCGAGACAATTTTCGCAATATGCTGATCGGTGACTTCTTCGGTGATGTAGGCAACGTCCTTCTGAAGCTCCCCTAAACGCGCCTGCTTCGCCTCCAATTGCTTTTGAAGCTCTCCGAAAGTGCCGTAGCGTAGCTCCGCAACGCGCGCGAGATCGCCGCGGCGTTCGGCGATTTCCTCTTCTCGCTTCGCTTCGTCGATTTTTCCAGTTACCTCGCGGATGGCGTCGACGATTTCCTTTTGCGCGAGCCATTTGGCCTTTTTCGCCGTAATCTCTTCGCGCAGTTGGGCGAGTTCTTTTTCGATTCCTTCGCGATGTTCGTCCGCCGTCTTACCCTTTTCTTTCTTGAGGGCGAGTTGTTCAATTTCGAGTTGGCGGATGCGGCGATCCAAGACGTCGATTTCGTAGGGCATGCTGTCGATTTCGATACGCAGCCGCGAGGCCGCTTCGTCGATGAGGTCGATGGCCTTGTCCGGCAGGAAGCGGTCCGCGATGTAGCGGTTGCTGAGGGTCGCGGCGGCGACGATGGCCGCATCCTGAATACGCACGCCGTGGTGGACTTCGTACCGCTCCTTCAAACCGCGCAGGATGGCGATGGTGTCTTCGACGTTTGGTTCGCCCACGAGCACCGGCTGGAACCGCCGCTCGAGCGCCGCGTCCTTCTCGATGTGTTTCTTGTACTCGTTCAGCGTTGTCGCGCCGATGCAATGCAGGTCGCCGCGCGCCAACGCCGGCTTGAGCATGTTCGAGGCGTCCATTGCGCCTTCGGCGGCACCCGCGCCCACGATAGTGTGGAGTTCATCGATGAATAGGACGATGTTTCCACCCGCCTCTTCGACTTCGCGCAAAACGGCCTTTAGGCGATCTTCGAATTCGCCGCGGAACTTCGCGCCAGCGACCATCGCGCCGAGGTCGAGCGTCGCAACTCGTTTATTTTTAAGACTTTCCGGCACGTCGCCGGCGACAACACGCTGGGCGAGACCCTCGACAATGGCGGTTTTGCCGACGCCGGGCTCGCCAATCAGCACGGGATTGTTCTTGGTGCGTCTGGAAAGCACCTGAATCACGCGCCGGATTTCCTCATCACGCCCGATAACGGGATCGAGTTTACCGGCGCGAGCGAGTTGCGTTAGGTCACGTGTGTACTTTGCGAGCGAGTCATAAGTGGCTTCCGCGTTCGGATCTGTAACGCGTTGATTGCCACGCACTTCGCGCAGCGCAGAGAGCAGGCCGTCGTGTGTGACACCCGCTTTTTTCAGGATTTCCGCAGCGGGATCCGAACCGAGGGCAAGAATCCCGACCAGGATATGCTCGGTGCTCAGGTATTCGTCCTTGAGAGTCTGGGCGAATTTCCAGCCCTCATCGAGTGTCTTTTGCGCCGCTCTGCCAAGGCCGGGTGAGCCGCCACCGCTTACGCGCGGCATCGCGGCGAGCGCCTGGGTGGCCGTTTTGTGTACGGTCTGTCCCGCGACACCGAGCCGTTGAAGCACTGCGGGCACAGCGCCCTGTTCCTGGCCGATGAGCGACAGAAGCAGATGCACGGGCGCAATCTCAGGGTTGCCGTGTTGCGAGGCGCTGTCCATTGCCTCGGACAGGGCTTCCTGGGCTTTTATGGTCAATTTGTCTAACCGCATGGGAATCTCCATTCCAACGACAGGATTTCCAACGAAAAACTTAGGGCAACTCGCGTGCCAAGTGCGAAATCTTTCAGCGAAACGACTTGCAACGATTACCCAAACCTTACTTCGGTCAAAAGTGCGCGGTCGTGTACCATTCTGAAACGGAGCGGGTGATCATCGGCCAGACTTGAACTTGACACAGGTCACTTTCAGCGCAATAATAAATTTGGAAACCAGTCGGCTGGAATTCTTTATGGTTCAGTAAGTATTCACAATGAAACCAGATTGGCTTGGTGCAAGCGAACAGGACGAAAGAGACAATTTCGTCATCGTGTTCGTGCCCAGCGTCACGAGAGATGGAATCGATATCGATCACGATGCTTGGGTCGAGCGGGTGGTACGAGAGCTATCGTCAGTATTTGGCGGGGCCACTGCAGTCGAAGGATTCGGCGGCTGGTCGGATGTTGAGCGCGACAATCGAGTTGTCACGGAACGAGTAAGGAATTGACGCAGAATAATATTTGCAAGTGTATCGATGATGCTGTATGCT
>CAYXRK010000259.1:0-5125 GCA_964467615.1 uncultured Nitrospirales bacterium
TCCAACCCTTCCCACTCCGTCCATCCCATCCATCCCAAAATTCGTCCCATTCGTCCCATTCGACCTGTCGATCCTATACGACCTATACAACCTATCTCACTACATCCCACGCCAGTGATCATTGGCGTTCGCAGGCGCGGAGCACTAAAATCGTCGTTACATTCATCACACCGGGTCTTGCAAAATGGCGTATCGATTGGGCGACTACGTGGTGTACGGCGAGTTGCGGAACAATCGCGGATACTTCACGTTCGGCATTCTCACGCTTCGTGGCGAATCGCGCGAGTCGGCGACCATTCTGCGGATCGAGCTGACCGGCAATTGCGACAAGGACCTCCACGGTAAGACATTCCGTTTTTGGCCATCGGGCGATCCGCGGCAAGGCCCCGTTTTCCGCGAGGACGAGCACCCCGGTTTTCAAATTCGGCAGATCGGCCCGACGGCCACGATGACCGCGCAAGACTGGGTGCGCGCGCTGCCCTGCTCCGTCGAGGAATACGTCCATCGCTCGAAACTCGGCGAGCCGCTTCCGACGAAATGGGTCCGCCGCCTCTATTTGGAATGGTACAGCCAGAACGGCCGCGTCGTGGTCGAGATGGCCGGCCCCATCGTCGAGGAATGCACGCGTGAACCGAAAGGGCAAGACGACGAGGGCGAATGGGCGCCGCTTCCCAACCTCGCGCTGCCGCCGGACGAGCGCCCAACTGGCGGGCCGGATATCACCCTGATTCGCCTCGACGACGAAGGCAACGCGCGCGTCGAGCACATCCATCCACCCGATCCTGACGACGAGCGCAGCGGCTCCGACGAATCGCTTCCCGCCGATCTCCAACGCGCCCTCGACGCGGAAGCCTCGGCGATCGATCACGCCATCAACGATGACGGCGGCGGCGCTGAACTGGTGTTAATGGACCATTGCATCGAGCACAGCGAAGGCCAACCGATCAATGCGATGCTCGGAGACTTCCGCAAGCTCCCTCCGCCCGAGGACCTCGACGACCGCGCCCTCGAAGTACAGCTCAAATCCGTCCTGGGCCGGCTCGCGATGATCGGCGTCGCGTTGGGTGTATGTGAACACTACACACCCCGCGATTGCTATCGCCTATTGCGCGACACGATCCTGCCCGACGAAAAGGGGTACGAGAAACTCGTCGGCACCGGCTGGGTGCAAAACTTCTCGACGCATGAATACTGCAGGGCCTGCGACGCCGAATTCGAGGAGCAGTGGGCCCGCGAGCATCACGCCGGCTGAGCGCCCCGTCTATTCTCGCCCAACCACAACCCTCAGCCCCCGATAGGCCTCCCCCGCCAGCTCCCGTTCCGATCCCGGATTCGCGGGACGATCCGCGCTGCCGCCGACAAGCGTTCCTTCGCCGTCGTCGCCGATGCTCCACTCCGCCACGTTGCCGCCGAGATCGAACACGGGATCGTCGCCCCGCGCGGCGAATTTCCCCACCTCGCGCAACAACGGCGCATCACCGCCGAGTTTCGCGGCCTCCTCGGCCAGCCTCGCGGCGTCTTCTGGATTTGGCGCGTAGCCCGCCCAGTAATCGAGCGTGTTCTCGCCGTCTGTTTCGCTGTACACCTTTTCGAGATCGGCCTTCGGGCCCAGCCGGAACACCTGCCCCGTCTTCTCCGCGAGCCACGCCGCATACGCCTTCGCGCGCTCGAACGTGATTCCGTTCGCGGGATAATTCTCGGTCCCCGGCGCGACCGCGTACGCCGCGTCAAACGCCGCGAACTGCGCGCGCGTCACCTCGAACCGCCCGATGACCGCCCCCTGATACTCGACCGTCTCCGGCGCGAGCACGCCGCTGACCATAAGCCCGTACTTTCCGTCCACCTTTGCCACGCCGTTCAACGTCACCGCCACGTCCAACGGCGATCCCTCCTTCAACGCCGGGTTCTCCGCCTCGTCCTTGCCCAGAAGGTACCTGTCGAACCACGCGATCTCCTCCTCGACCTTCCGTTTTTGGTGTACGTACTTTTGCGGACCGTGCGGTTCGCCGGGAAACAGCAGAAATCTCACTTTCGCGTTGCCGAACTGCTGCAGCGCCCGAAAATGCGACCAACCCTGGCTCGGCGGCACGTTCTTATCTTCGGTGCCGAAGTAAATGATCGTCGGCGCGGTCACTTTGTCGAGTTGGAAGAACGGCGAGTTCTCGAGGTACCACTTCGTGTTGTCCCACGGCGATCCGCCGAAATAGTAGTTGTCGAACGCCGCGCCGAAATCGACGTTGCCCCAATCGCTGAACCATTCGACGTCGCCTGCCCCGGCCGACACCGCCTTGTAGCGCGGGTCCTTAACCGACAGCGCGATGCTGTAAATCGACCCGTTCGACCACCCCATCGTCGCCAGCTTGTCCGGGTCTGCCAGGCCGCGCGCGATCAGATAATCGACGCCCGCCTCGATGTCTTGCAGCGGCAGGTCGTAGTAGTGGCCGCCGCCGATGGACTCGACCCACTCGAGGCCGTAGTTCGTGCTGCCGTGATAATTGACCTTGAGCTGCATGATGCCCTTTTGCGCGAGCAGCAGCATCGGCGATCCCCAACTCTGGCCCCAGCGGTCGAAGTCCGTGCCCGCCGGCCCGCCGTGAATGCTCAGCAGCAGCGGATAGCGCTTGCCCGCCTCATAGCCGAGCGGATAGTAGACGATGCCCTCGACCTCGTCGCCGTTCGCGCCCGCCCAGCGCACCACTTCCGTCTTGTGCATCGGCTTCTTCTCGCGCTCGGGGTCCAGTTTCGCGAGTTGATGCAACCCGCCCAGCGAACTTCCGCGCAGTTCCGCGCCGTACCACCGCGGCGGCGTGCTCGCGGTCGACGTTTCGTACACAACATCGCGCCCATTGCGCGAAACGGCCCAATCGAATATCTGCCCCGCGTGCTCGCCGCCGATGAAAGAGCGTGTCCACTTCGCGCCGTCCCTGCGATACCGCGCCGGTTTGAACCGCACGCCGTCCGCCAACAGCGTTACGAACCCGTCCTGCGTCGCGGTCACGTCCCGCTCACCCACGTACTTGTCCCAACGCAGATCGACCTCGACCGCCCCTTTCGCCCCGAGCGCGTGGTAGTAGACCCGTCCTACCGTCGCCATCGTGTACGTCGGATGCGTCGAGTACCGCGCGACAAAATAAAACGCCCGGCTGTCGAGCGCCCACGTCACCGTACTCAGGATGAAAGCGTTGTCCGAAAACAACCGCGTCCGCTCGCCTGTCATCAAATTCGTCAGGAATATCTGCGGTTTTACTTTTTGATCGAAATCGAAACTAAGACTCTGCCTGTGGTTCGTCACCGCCCATTTCCCATCCGGCGAGACAGACATGAGGTCGATCCAGTCGCGGTTGTCCGTAACACGCGCGGCCTTCCCGTCCTCCCGCGCGATCGAAAATACCCGCACCGGAGGCTCGTGCTCCGCATCCTCGACGGCCTGCGACGTGTCCTTTCGTTCCTTCACCTCCTGTTCATACAACGAGCGTGATTCCTGCGCCGTGAACACCAGCGTGTCATTGCCCTTCCACGCAAACGCGCGAATCCCGCGCTCCAGTTTCGAGAGCGCCCACGGCTCGCCCCCCGCCGCGCGAATCAGCCAAAGCTGCGTCTTCGCAAGATCCTCCTTCTTCTTCACGTCCTCCGGCAGCGGCCGGTCGCTCATAAACGCGATGTGCTTCCCGTCCGGCGACCACGCCGGCTCCCGGTGCGAGTTCTTCCCCTGCGTAAGCTGCACCTCCGTCTTCCCGTCCAGGCCCGACAAAAACAAATTCGAAACCCGTTCCCCCTTCTCCTTGTCCATCCGCGTCTTCACCCACACCGCCCGATCCCCATCCGGCGACACCGCAAAACTCCCCGCGTTCTCCGCCAGCAAAATGTCATCAATCGTCCATTCATCCGCCGCAAACGCAAGAGAAACCGACCCAATCAGCGCCAAAACAACCACACGTGCAGCACACATTAGAAAATCCCCATAGCGATGAGCCCCGTACTATAACGAATTCGGACCAGTGCGCAGCGAGCGGCCCGTGGTCTCGGCTGGAAGTTTCGGGATCGATTTGCGACACTTCGTCGAACCCTCAAAGTGACGGAGTCCGTCCGAATGATATCGCGAGCGGTAGTTGCGGGTGCGTTCATATTGGCGCTATGCGCTCGGGCCGTTGAACTCAATCTCGAGTTCATCATGCGCGACTGGGACTGGATGGGCAACGGCCCTGAACAGCCGTATTGGGCCGACGATAGCGGCTCGGTCTACTTCCA
Organism: uncultured Nitrospirales bacterium; assembly: GCA_964467615.1. Lineage (GTDB taxonomy): Bacteria > Hydrogenedentota > Hydrogenedentia > Hydrogenedentales > CAYXRK01. The sequence continues at coordinate 4,249 of CAYXRK010000259.1, forward strand.
GCAGAAGCGAGTCGGGGAAAGGGTCAACGATCTGCTCAAGGTCAATCTCGAGGGCCGGGAACTCGACCGTTGGGACGAACTCGAGCCTGAGGAAGCATCGTCGGCCCGGGGAGAGTTTTCGTCGAACGGCGCCGCCAAGGTGTACGCGCGATACGGCGACATCTACTGGGCCGATGTGTCGTCTGGCCGCGTGCGGCAACTAACGCGAACCGTCGAGGCCGAGACCGGGCCGATGTTTCTCGCGGATGAGAACAAGGTGTCGTTCCATCGCGGCGAGGCGATTCTCGTACGCGATTTGCGGACCGGGCTCGAATATCAGCTTGCAGACCTGCGCACGGAGGAGGATCCCGATAAGAAGAAGGAAGAATTCGACTTCGCGCGCGAACAGCAGAAGCGGCTGTTCGACGTGGTGCGCGAATCGAAGGAGGCGGAAGAGACGGCGAAGCAGCGTTCGCGCGAACAGCAAGCGCGGGACAAATCGCGCCCGCCCTTGCCGATTTACCTGGGCAAAGACCTCGAAATCGAGGACACCGTGATCGGGCCGCGCGAGGACTACGTGTTGGTGCGGGTCATCAGCACAAAGGACCAGAAGAAGGTGCCGAAGGAACAGATGCCGAACTACGTGACGGAGTCCGGCAGGACGACGTCACGCGAGGCGCGCGAGTATGTCGGCGACGAGCAAGCCCCGACTGAGCAATTGCTACTCGTCGATCTCGCAACACGCGAAGTCCACTCGCTCGACTTCTCGGTTCTGCCGGGCATTAACGACGACCCGCTCAAGGAATTGCGCGATGCGGCGATGAAGACACGAGGCGAGGAGATTAAGGAAGAGACGCAAAATAACATTTTCAACTTAACGTTTCGCTTGTGGTCGAAT
>CAYXRK010000260.1:0-5121 GCA_964467615.1 uncultured Nitrospirales bacterium
CCATGACCCTAGTGTAACATGGTTAGTCTCATTTTGAAAGCGAATTAGAATTAGCCGTATTTATGAGCCCCTCAACTTTTTTCAAAGGGATTAGGATCGCTTTGTCTATTCCCTGCTCACGGGTTTTCATCTCCACAAGCACTCGGTTAACAGCGTGAAGTACCGTAACAATTGCCGTGCTCGAAATAAAAAGAATCCATGCCCACGTTGGAAAACAAAGAACAGTTTTTCCAGAAAGATCGGCAACGAACCCGGCACATTCGAGCACGGCGACCAGTAATCCATGCCAACCGTAGTAGACGATAGAAGTTGCGAGGTACGCGGAAGAACCCCAATAGCTCGTGGGACCTTTCTTATCGTCTGCCATCTCGTTACTCTACACTCCGCAGGAAGAATCCTACCACTACGCGCAGCTGCCAAAAATCCTGTATTCATTGAAATTCCTTTGTTGGGGGAGTTAACTGGATAATTCCCGAAACAAAGGGATCTATGTTTGATGGTTTTTCTTAGTTTTGGTTGAGCCATTGGTGTATCGTTACGGCGAAACGTAGAAATCCTTTTACGTAGAAATCCTTTTACGACGCGCAGAGGCCCCCGATTGAGGGAAAAATGGTCCGTCACCATTGGCAGCACTGGACTTACGCGATTCTACCCTCGAGAAAAGGTCTCGCAAACTCCGGAAATGTACCGGTAAAGTCCGTTCAAACGCTGGAAATTTCCGCTCAATCTCCGTTCCTTTCCCGATCTTGGGTGACTTGGTTGTCTTTACGATGGAATTCTCGCTGGGGATGTTCGCCTCGGACTGGTCGGACGGATGGGACGGATCGGTTTTGGAACGACGCGAACGGCAGACGAGGGAACCGCCCCTATATATATAGTCCAAGTCTGTTGACCTAAATTTTTGAAAAGAGGCCAGTTTTAGGGGCTGAAATAGAGTTTCTCGAGGGGTAGGGCGGACCCGTATCGGGCTCGGGGAGTCTGGCTTCGACGTTGCAAAGCTCAGCTTCGCGGACAAGCGCGTTCCCAAGTACGACAACTTGGGAACGAGGGGAAACCCGCCAGAAACCACCGCCACACCGAAATAGCCCTTCGGCCCACTTTCGGAACCGCCAACTTGCGCCGTTTTTCTGGGTATGGATTGGCGGCCGTTGCTACTACTTGGGCGCCGCTTCCATGATGCCTCGGAGCCGCTCGACGAACGCCTGCGTCATGGGGAATTCCCCCGGGTAGCGTTGCCACGAGACGTGCCCGTCCATATAAAGCACCCAACCGCCGGGTTCGGGCCTGTCGCCGGGAACTTCCCAGAGGATCGGGACGTTGGATTGGCCTGGATGAGGCGCGGTGCCGTTGAAATCCTCGATGAGATAGCGTTCGATACCTTCGCGGAGCCGGTAAATATAGTCGTTACCTCCCGTGCCGATTCCGTTAGGAACTTCGATATCTTGGTCGTAGATCGCCTCGGGTCCGTGTTCTTCGTATGCATCGAGAAACGCAAGTGCAGTCTCTTCTTTCGTGATGCAATAGCCGAGGTAGCAAAGCTTCGCGCCGATTTCGCCACGAATAAGGGGAACGAACGCCGGATCGGGCATGTAGTCGGGATATATTTTTTCGATATCGGGACAGAACAGTCCGGGGATTTTGGTCATGGGCGGAAATTTTTCGCCCCGGCTTTCGTTCGCAAACATTTTGAACGAAAGACCGATCTGCTTCATCTGGTTCACGCGTTCTTCGTGCTCAGGGCCCAATGGGACTTCCGAGGAGGGCATCGGCCAGGTGGCGACCGGGACGGACGAGCTCGTGTCGGCAAGTGAAGATTGATGCAGGTATTCCTCGAAGGCGAGGAGGCGGCTTGGAGGGTAGTGGAGGATAAGTCTTCCGGTCTGTTTGTCGAAGTTTAGGATACTGATTTCCTTCTTTGTTCCAGGTTCCGTGATCGGCCAAAGGAAGGTGTCGAGGATCGCTTTGACCGATGCGATATCGACTTCGGACACGCTTTCATCGGGGCTTCCCAACACCGCGGCCAATGTCTTGCTCAGCGATTGGGGAAGTTGGTAACTGCGCGTGACCAACTCTTCAAACGTTTCGTTTCGGATATTCTCGGGCGTGGATATCCAGAGGAAGGACGGTTGGACGGCGTAGTCCAGGTTGAGCGGACGCAGAACCACGCGCAGGGCTTCCCTGATGGAAACATTCCGGAGATTGACGTACTCGACGATGCCGTCGGTCGTGAATTCGACGCCGGTGGTCTTGCTGCGAAATACGATTCCGTCGCCAGACTTGTTCGGGACACTTTCGAAATCTCCTTTCCCTTCTGTGTCCCTCGGCGCGACGACGCGATTGTCGACGATGATGTTCATTTCGTACTGGTCGGTAAGGTACTCGAAGATATCGCGGATGTGGACCTTTTCGAAGAATACTGAGACCGGCAGAAAGAGCGTCTCTTCGAGGTGGGAGAGCTCTGTAGTTGGCTGAGTCGCCCGCGTAGCGGGGGCGGCTGCGGTAGGCGTCGGGGATGGAGGCTCGGCCGTCGTTGACGCCACCGGGGTTGGTCCTCCCTTCACATGTTGCGCGTCGGTAGGGCTTGACTGCACCTCGGCCAAGATGTTTTTGGAAGTTGAAATCCAGATGCCCTCCGGTCGAACGGCATAGCCCAGATTGAGCGGACGCAGTAGGGCTTTAAGGGCTTCCTTGATGGAAACATTTTGGAGATTGACGTATGGGACTTTGCCATCCGTCGGGAATTGGGCGCCGGTGTTTTTGTCGCGGAAGAGAGGGGGCTCGCCGGCGTCGACTGGAACAGCGACGATGTCTCCGTTCTTGACCGCTCCTCTCGATGGGACAACGCGATCGTCGAAGACGAAATTGAGCTTGGAGACCTTCGTGAAGAAGTCGGTGATATCGCGAAGTTGAATGTCTTCGAAATAGATGGACACCGGTTTTTCGAGAATCGCTTTAAGGCCGTCGATTTTGGCCTTCACAGCGTCGTCCGTCTCGTTTTGGGCAAGTTGCAGCGGTTCGGCTGCGGTTGGCGATGCGGTGGGCGCGTCGCGCAATGCGTCCTTTGCCAGTACTTGCGACTCGGGCGAGGATGTCGGTGCACCCGCGACGAGAGTGATTTCCCATACCCCATCGCGCTTCACTATTTCGTAATTGTTCATGCGAAGGATGGTCTTCATGGCTTCTTCGAGAGGAATGTCTTGCAGATTTACCGTGACGCTGCCCGCGAAACCGACAGGGGCGACCACATTTACACCGGCCTTCGTGGCGAGGAGATCCACGACACTGGCAATCGGCATGTCCCGAAAGTCGAGATTGACGTGTTGCTTCAGAGCGCTGTCCTGCGGCGACGCGGCGACTTGCAGTGAATTCTCCGGGAGCGGTTGCGGCGTATCCGGGGTTGCCGGCGCGTCTTCGGCCCGTGTGATGACCCATACGCCGTCTCGCGTCTCCAGACCGAACTTGTTCTGTCGAAGGATTATTTTGACTGCCTGTTCGAGAGGAATGTCTTTCAGGTTCGCCGTAACATCTCCATTGATTTCGACGTCGGACTCGACCTTCATGCCCGCTTTTTTGGCGAGGAGGTCAATGACATTCCGAAGTGGCATTTCGCGGAAATCGACGTTAATGTGTTGCTGCAAGGGATCGGCTTGGGGTGATGGAGTGGCGGAATCCTGCGCATCCGGCTGCTGCGTCGCGGCCGCTTCGAGTATTTCGTTGTGATCGGCGACGCGATACGCGTCTCCGTCTGGAATCAATCCCAGCCCATTTTGTCGGAGAATAAGCTCAAGGGCATCGCCAACGGGAATGTTGTCGAGCGTGGCGGTAACCGTTCCCCTCGCGAGTTCCGGCTGGGGCCATGTCAATGCAATTCGACCTTGATTGGCGAGGTCCTCCAATGCAAGCCGAAGCTCAGCCTCGCTGAAGTCCACTTCTATACGTTGGCGCAGCGGGTCGTCTGCTTCAGTCAGGCCGGGCGTTCGCAACACGAGGGCGGCGCGTTGTTCCGGGGTCATTTCAGACGGTAGCAGATATCGCTCGGCTTCCTCCGGCGTTGTGATCCGGTACACGCCTTTCTCGTACACGATGCCGAGATCGGACTCCGCAAGGACGTATTCTATGGCTTGGCCCAGGGGCATGTCCGTGAGGTCGCCGGTAAACGTTCCGCTGACTTCCTTACTCGCGATGACGTTGAGGTCAGCCAATGTGGCGAGTTGATTGATAACGACGTCGACCCGCGTCGGTTCGTCGAACGACAGGTCAAGCGGTTGTTGAAGCGGGTCTTCGCTCGCGGGCAAATCGGGGTTGTAGAGCGCGTACGTTTTCGGCGCGTTTTCATCGTCGGGTTGTTTCGGTTCCTGTGCATCGGTGAGGACGAGGCCGGCGGCCACGAAGAGGACGATGGTTGCGAGTAGCGTCCAGCGGTAGGAGTTGCGGCGGAAGACTGCGATGGCGGCGATGCGGCGGCGGAGTTGCCAGCGGTCTTCGAGAATGCCGACTAGGCCGGGGAGCGGGGCGAAGCCGGCGCGGTGCTCGAGGAGCGTGAGGATGGTGTGGCCGTAGGCGTTCGATTCGCCGGGCCGGGCGTAGGAGAGGGCGAGGGCGTCGCAGGCGAGTTCGCGGTCGCCGCGCATTCGGGCGCAGGCGTACCACACGAGCGGGTTGAACCAGTGGACGACGAGCAGGATGGTCATCACCCAGTTCGCCCAGAGGTCGCGGCGCTGGTAGTGGGCGAGTTCGTGCAGGAAGACGTGGCGCAGTTGGTCGTCGGTGAGGCGTTCGGCGAGATCGCGCGGCATGAGCAGGCGCGGGCGGAACAGGCCGAACAGGGCGGGGGAGGTGACTCGGTCCGTTTCGACGACGCGGGGCGAGCGGCGCATGGCCATTTCACGCGCGCATTGATCGAGTATTCCGAGGGCGCGTTCGGAGGTGACGGGTTGTGCGGTGCGGACGGCGCGCGACATCGCGAGATTCTTCCAGGCGATGGTGAGGGCGAGTAGCGCGGCACCGGAAAACCAGAGCGATGGCCAGAGGCCGACGTGTTTTGCGCGATCCCAGAGGGAGGGAGCGGGCGGCGCGATGTTGATGCTGGTGAATTCGTGGGGGGAGTACTCGAGGACGATC
>CAYXRK010000261.1:0-5097 GCA_964467615.1 uncultured Nitrospirales bacterium
TGACCGCCGACCCAGCCGCCCATATCGACGTAGCCGTAGGCCGCGCCGGGCCGTGATGGATTGACACTGAGGCAGATGCCGGTCCGGCCTTCTTTGCAGTTGCGGCAACGGCCACACGCAATGTTGAAGGGCACGGACACGATGTCGCCCTTCTTGATGAATTCGACGTCGCGTCCAAGCTCGATGACCTGTCCGGTGATTTCGTGTCCCAAGATGAGCCCGGCAGGCGCGGTGGTGCGGCCGCGCACCATGTGCTGATCGCTCCCGCAGATGTTGGTCGTCACGACTTTGAGAATGACGCCGTGCTCGCACTTGCGCTTGCCCAGCGCGAGCTTCGGATATTCCATCTTCTGTATCTCGACTACGCCCGGCTTGATGTACGCCACGCCACGATTCCCAGCCATAACATATTCTCCTCAGTAGGCGATACTGCTCCGCGGTAAAGTTTCGGCCCTCGGCATACCGCGCTTCGCAAAGTCTGCCGACGAGACCGATCCAGCATTATGCGACACGGGAAGCGTTTTGGCAAGGGGCCCCGCCAAGAAAGCATCTCGCCGAAAGGCCATACATCCCCCGCCGCGCTACCCGCCGCGCGGCACCCCCTTCAAAGGGGGATTTTAGCGATGTGAACAGACTTTCTTTTTCGATTCCCGGCGGCGCAGGCTATAGCCGGGTCTATGCCTCAATATTGGGTCGCGCCGAATCGCGAGAGTAGGTCGGTAATTTGGTCGTAGCCCATGGCGCGGGCCATGCCGTACGCGGATAGGCCCGTCAGGCGCACGTCGAACGCATTGGTGTCGGCGCCCCGATTGACCAACAGCTTCGCGAGGTCAAGGTTTCCATTGACGGCGGCCCAGTGGAGCGGATAGAACCCGTGTTCATGTTGTTCGTTGACGTCGGCCCCCTGGTCGATGAGGTCTTTCACGTCGCGCACCCTTCCCTCGCGCGCCGCTGTGTGAATCGGCGGCTCGTCGGCGCCGGAGGCGGATTCGTACTCTCCGAGCGCGGTCAGGATTACGAGGGCCGCGGAGTGGCCGGATTGAAGAAGCCGGGTCCGGGGAGAGGTGCCTGTCGCGTCATCTATGTCTAGCCAACTTTCAGGCATGGGGACTGCTTCCTGTGGACACCGGGAACGTTCTTGTAGCATTCTTTCTGCGCCGAGGGCAAGTGAGGAGTTGTTGAAATCGCAGCGCTGGAACTCGGCGGGCCGGAGTCGCCGTGAGGGTTTCCCGCGCCCGATTCCGCCCGCCCTATCGATTACGGCTGGCGACCCAGCTTCTGCTGAGCGAGGAGATAGTACTGAGAGTCCGACGGAAACGCCTTGAGCATTCGCTCGTACACGATGCGCTCCATGTCCAGTTGGCCTGTTAGATTATAGGCCTGCGCGAGGTTCGGATAGATCTCGTGGGTACCTTCCCAATCGGGATACTTTTCCATCAAGAGTTCGTAGTAGTTGATTGACTCGGCGTAATCATTCAGGCCCGAGTAGTAGAGGTTGCCGATCCGTCGAATGTTCTGCTTGGCTTCGTCGGAATCGGGCTCTTTGACGAGATCGGCCTTGTAGCCGGAAATGTATCCAAGAAGCTTTGACTTGTTGTCACCACCGGGTTTGAACGGGCCCGGTTCGGGCAAGCCCGGCTCGAGTTCCGCCACGACAGCATCGGCGGCAAGTTGGCCTCCCAGCGATTCTTCGGTAGAAGAGGGCCGGAGCGCCAGTACCACTGACGCTCCGACCAGCACGGCGATCGCCGCAAACAAATACCAGTTATTTCTTAGTATGCCCTTGACTTGATCGTTCATTAGACCCCTAACTCCCTCCACGAAATCGGCGACAGGAACGGCACCTCATCGGCGCCGATCATGCGCATCACCGTCGTCCACTCGTTCATCAGTTCCGGGACCTGATAAATGTCCGGGACCTGGCCGCCCATATTAAAAAGGTTACCGACAATCGTGCCCATGATAGTCGATTGCTTATTCAGCGTGATTTGGTCTTGCGCGTAGAACCCGCCCATGAGCGATAGCTGCGAGTTGATGCCCAGGGTCATGTCGTCTTCAGCTTGAAAGCCTATGAGGTTGTTCGTCGGGAAGCTTCCCAGGGTGATGCCGTTGGCGTTCACCGAAAGCAAATCCACTTCGAGCGCCACGTCCCCACCATTGCCAGACTTGTCCTTGTCGTACGCCATGAACGTGCCCTTGCCAGTGTAGTCTATTGTCCCATCGGCGCCGCCGCCGCGATCAATCGAGATATTTCCATCCACGGGAATGCGGCCATTGACGTACATTTTATTCAATGTCGCGTCAAACCACACGTAATACTCATTGGGGTTCAGAGCGGTCACCAACGGCATTCCGCCGACGCCGGGCGCTTTGTTTAGTATTTCCGTGCCGGTTGTCGCGTTCCAATAGTAATGCTTATTGGCCGTGACCGCGATGTCGCCCGAGTGTACAAATTGCATGCCGGTGTTCGGCGGGCTGGTCTCCAGATAGTACGCCAAATGGTCCCTGCCGTTATCGTTGGCGAACGTTGGGAAGGGCACCGCGCTGCCCACGTCGTAGGCTTCGTCCCAGCCATTGTCGCTGTAGACGTTTTTCGGGTCGCCGTTCGCGTCAATCGAGTTGCCGGTCCAGCCGTCGTTCTGGAAGACGCCGTCCATGGTTTCTTTCCAAGCGTTGCCGGCCACTTGCGGTTCGCCGACTTCGCTGTTGCCCGACATGCCGACCAGGCCGTTCTTCACGCGCAGCTTGGCGTTCAGCGTCTCGACGGTGTCACCCTCGAACTCCTTGGTGGGAAGCGCCGGCACCCTGAGCTTGAGCGCGGCAGCGAGGCCCTGGTAGTTATTGTGGATCATGCTGGTGCCGCTGAGGTCGATCGCGGCGACGGCAAGATCGCCAGGCGCCAGGTTATCGCCGAGCAAGTGTACGGATCCGTGAATGCTCACATTACCATTGATGAGATTTCCTGCCGCGCCGGTACCGGCGAAAATCGCGTTTGACCAAACGTTGATATTGCCGCCCTGGAAAATCATCTCGACACGGCGCAGGCTATTCGGGCCTTTTGCAGAGGCGTACATGGAATAGTAGTCGACCTCGGCCAGTTCGTCTTTCGTTCCGTCGCCGTTGTTGTCGACGCCGTCCGACGACCAATCAAACGAGTACGCGAAAAACTCGATGTCGGGAAAAGCTTCTAGTGTGATGGGCTTGACGCCGTCGCTGTCCCAGGACGGGTCGCCACTGCTGAAATCGAAGCCGGGGTCTACCCCGATTAATCCGTCTGCATCGCCGTCGTCGGTGAGGCCGCCGCTCAGTTCAAGGCGGGCGAGGGCGAAGCCGGATTCGAGCGTTTGCAGGCTTTGTTCGTACTCGACGAATTTCGCGACGTGGTTGGACTGCGAGCGCGTGCTGTCGACTACCCCGAGCAGCATGATCCCGAGCGCCACCAGCACGATGAGCGATAGGATAAGCGCCATGCCCTCTTGGTTATTGCGTTGCGCGTTCATTGTTAGTTCCTCGGATCTATGACCATATCCATCCGTACGCGGGCCGGAGGCCGAATGCCTTGGGCCGGACGGAGGAGTACCAAACTGATTTCCACCCCGCCGGAGGTCCTTACAAAGCTCACGCCGCCAGCGGGATCCAGATTACTCGTAAACATGCGGACGACTTTGCCATTCGTGTCAAACTCGACCAACTGTTTGGTGCTGAACCCGTCGCCGTTCGCGTCTCCCGTGTCAGGGCCAAACCGCAGCGGGACGCCCAATTCGACGTCGAAATTCACGTCGATCGCGTTCTCATTGTCGTCGCCGCTGTCCGTTACCATCTGAAACTCGATGGTCGTTACCGGGGTCGTGCCAAGCACCGTCAACGTGCCGCCGCTGACGCCCAGGAGCGACTGGGTTTCGGCGTTGCGCAGGCGCCGCGAAATGTGTTGGATCGCGATGCGGCCCTCGTCTCGCAGGGTGGTCAATCCTTGTTGTTCGAGCACGGATTTCGTGAGCGCTAGGTTAATGTAATACAGCGTCATCGAAATGCCCGTCAACAGCACAACGGCCAACATAAGCTCGATCAGGGTAAAACCCGCGTGGTTGCGCTTCATCGTTCGGTCCTCTTAGTAGCCCAGCAACGACGTGGATTGAAACTTATATTCATTGCCCTCGCCGAATCCCTGGTCGATTCGAATTTCGACCTGCACTTCGATGGGATTGGGCAATAACGGTCCCAACGCCGCAGCTTTTTCCTCGGTCACAGGCAATTCATAAATGATCGGCTCGCTATCGCCGGTGACGACTACCTTTACCACCAACTGCGCGTACCCTATGTTGTCCAGGAAAATCCGGCCATTTTGATCCAAGGCGTACTCAGTCCCGCCGGTGTTGAACGTCATGATGTCTTCATACGACCGACCGCGCAAGCTCTCGAGCACGCTCGTCGAAAAATTCGTCGCGGTGGCGCGAATCTCGGAGACTTTGCTTTGCTTCGACACCGATATCAACGACCCCATAATGAGGACGAGCGTGATTGTCATGAGGCCCGCCGCGATCATGATCTCGATGAGCGTCAACCCGGTGTCATTCCGGAACTGCCGTGATTTCATGTTTCCCAATTCCTTAACTTGGTTCAGGCGCAGGCCTGCAGAACTCTAATTTATGTCAGCCGGATTTCGGCGCATGCGCCACATAGCGCGCTTCCCCGAACCCCGGGCGCCATCTTTCCACTTCCCCCCACGCTGGTCTCCAAGCGCGCCACTGAGGGTATTGTACCCTAATCATAAGTTCCGTGCAGGATTTTGCTAGGATCAGAAGCCAGTCTTGAAGTTACGTTACGTTGTAACTACTTGATATAAAAGCTTTTACGAAGTATACGATGCACCTAAAAACTCAACACAGCGAGGTGTAGTCGCAACCTAAAGAAAGGAACTCAACGCGGAGAGCGCAGGGACGCAGAGAGAAGGGTACGGTAGCGCCTGCCTCGATGAGGCTGGCACGGCACTGGGCTGCGATCCCCGATTTTTTCCGTTTGAGATCGCTTTGGCGGCAGACAACTCTTGAGGTGGAACCGGAGGTCCGGGCGTGGGGCCGGGGGGGGTGCAGAACACCG
>CAYXRK010000262.1:0-5097 GCA_964467615.1 uncultured Nitrospirales bacterium
ATAGTCCCAAACGTGCCCAAGCCCGTCCGTCACCGTCGACAAGTTCCCCGCAACGTCATACGTATACTGCACGTCGTCCACGGGGGCCACGGGATCATCCACCGCCTTCGCCCGCCCCACGTGGTCATATTTATAGCCCGTCACGGTGCCCTTGAGGTCCGTCACGCTTTCTACCTGGTTCAGCTTGTTGTACGCCACCACCATCTCCAAGGTCGTCCCCGCCGGCTTCACTTTCGTCTGCCGGTTCTGGCTGTCATAGGAGAACACCGTCTCACCGAGAGCCGCGTCAATGCTCTTCGTCAGGTTCCCCGCCGCGTCGTACTGGTACTCCAACACGCGCAGCGGAGTGGTACTGGGACTCAACATCTCCCTCACCTTGGTGAGTTTGCCCATGCCCCCGCCGCACGAGCCGCACGCCCCACTCGAGTATTCGAACACCGTTTTCCTGTTTACGTCTAGCGGATCCGTCTTGGTAATCACCCGGTTCAGATTGTCGTACACGACCTGAATAATGTCCGGTGTCATCCTCGTGTAGGCGATGAACGACATGAAATCAGAAACCAAAAAAACCGCCCATTAACAACAAGAGAACCCGGGCTGCGAGCCACAACATTAGGATCAGCATCGCGATCTTACTAAACTCTCGCATCGCGAACGCGCTCCATTAGCTACTCGACATGACTTGGAGATATCCAGGCTTGAAATGAAACAGCGCTCAACAGTCAGAATTGACACGCGTTCGTTGCCAGCTAATCATTAGCGCTCGTTACGGATCCTCAAGATTCCGGCGTCGCCCTATTTAAGTAGTCAAACATTTCCTCATTGAAGCCCCGAACGTAGCATCGAGACGCGAGATTGTGAGCCTGAAGAAAGAGAAGGCTTTTGGGAAACGGTACAACGTACCAAGCTCGTATCTCTTCGCCGCGCGATCCCTTTCGTCTGTCCGATATCTTATTCTCGTCGAACACTAGCTCATAGACAGTTACTCGCGATCCTGGCCCACGTAACAGGTCACACCGTGCCGCGAACCGTCCAGCTCCCTCGGCGTACTCAGCCAACTTATCTCGATGGGTCGCGAACTCACCCCAAATCACGCTTCCAACAACTCCGATCAATGGGAGGAATAGCGCGAAGATAAGTACCCCTTTCCGTAGCCGAGGATTCATCGAGTTATGCTCCGAAAAAATCGCCATTTGTTCAATAGCCAGCTTGTTTCAAGCACGTCCCTAACTCCACGGCGCAAATCTGTCTGTCCAGATTCGCTGCTTTCCACGTCGGCCTAAGCCAAATATAATATGACAATATATCAGCGACTGCCAGCAATCCAGTGGCACCACAAACAAACATGAATACTACTGTTGGCGCCGTGGCCAGAAGGCAGAAAACGATCCCAGCCATAGTAGCAGTAATCCCAGCCGCATTTAGGGTGTCGGCCACCCTCGTTGCCGCCTTCAAACCGCATTGTTGATATGTCTGCCAACAATCACTTTCCATCATCTCCTTGGTTGGCCATTTGAATACCATATGTTTCTTGTCGCCAAGCTTATCGATGAAGCGTATAGGATTCGAGGTCAGGTACGCATAGACATTCGGCCCGTCCATCATCCCCGACGGGTCCCTCGTCATCCACCGCGCCGCCGCGGCCGAGTAATACCGGTACGGCGCGAAGTAAAGTTGGCTCTGCGAGTCCCACGTGTGGCCCGTGAAGCGGTGGGTCACGTGTGACGGGCCGGGGTCGCCGTATGAGCCGCCATAGGGATCGTACTCGAATCCGGCCGTGATCGCCTTGGATTGGTTGAACATCACGCGCGTCGAGCCGAGATTGTCGTGCATGTAGTAGAGGTACGCGCCGCTCGCCGGCGTGGTCCCGTCCACGTGCGCGAGGCTGCCGATGTACGTGCGCGTCAGCGTCGACGAGACCGTCTGCTCGCTCACCACGTTCCAGCCCGCGTCCCAGTTGTACCTCGTCGTCACGCCGCCCGCCGTCCGCGCGTGCCGCTTCCCGTCCGCTCGATAGTTATGCGTGACATTACCCTCGTCGTACATCGTCGACGTCACGCTTTGCAGTTTGCTTCCGTACTTGTACGCATACGCCGCGCCGAGACCCCCGCGAGACTTGCTGATCGTCCGTCCCCAATCGTCGTAGGTAAACGCAATCGTCCCGCTGATGTCCGTCATCGATCGTGGTGTTCTACTACGGTTAGATTGTCTACCTGGGGCCGATCTGTGTCAACTGGGGGCCGAGATTGCCACGTCGGCCCGCTGCGGCTGTCAAGAAAGGGCCCCGTGCGTGGCCCATACATCGGTAATAATATACTTGACTCTCCACGGCGGTTTTTCGGCCAAAATTATCACCGTCGACACCAAAATGGAACACCGTTTACGGTCCCTGCTTGTCGCTGCCAATCGTGCGCATTCTGTCTTTCAGTTCCCGATCGAGCCTCTTGAGTTGTTTGGCGGATTTGGCGTCGTCGATTAGGTTGTGGGATTCGTTGGGGTCGGTGGCGAGGTGGTAGAGCTCGTCGCGGCCGGGGTTGTGGAGGTCGCGGACGAGTTTCCATCTGGGTGTGCGGAGCATGCGCAGGTCCGCTTGGGTGTAGTGGTGAATGCTGTATTCGCCGTAGAAGGTGTCGTCCCAGCGGGCGCGTTCGCCACGGAGCAAGGGCAGAAAATTGCGGCCGTGTACGCGCTGGTCAGTTTCGCGCGGGAGGCCCGCGATGGCGAGGATCGTTTGGTACCAATCGAGGTTGGTGACGACGCGCTCGACCTTCGCGCCGGGCCGCACCACGCCGGGCCAGCGCACGACGCAGGGCACGCGTAGCGAGGTGTCGAACATATTTGGGCGGACTTTGCGCGGGTCGTTGAAGGGGATGTCGCGCGTGGCGTTGGTCATCCAGCCGCCGTTGCCTTTGTGCAGCAGGCCGTGGTGGCCGACGTTGTAGCCGTGGTCTGACGTGAAGATGACGGCGGTGTTTGCCGCGAGGCCGAGTTCGTCGAGCGCGGCGAGGACCCGGCCAAGGTTGCGGTCGACGCCGGTGACGCTCGATAGATACTCGCGCATGTCGTGCTCGACTTTCTGCGTGTCGAGATCGGAGAAATCGGGATCGGGAATAGCGATCGGTTTGTTCGCGTAGGGCGCGAGGTCCTCGGGCGCGCCGGGCAACCAGGGGGCGTGCGGCGAGCGGTAGTGCAGCGAGAGGAGGAAGGGCTTGTCGGCGTCGCGCTCGCGGAGGAAGTCGATAGCGTAGTCGGTGAGGATGTCGACGGTGAGGCCGGGGACTGTTTTCGTTACGCCGTCTACTTCGAGTTCGGGATTTTCGAGCGATGCGCCGCCCGCGCGAAATCCGGCGAAGCGCTCGTAGCCGAAGTGCGAGGGGTGGAAGCGATCCAGCGTGCCGAGGTGCCATTTGCCGACGAGCGCGGTCTGGTAGCCGGCGCCGCGCAATCGGCGGACCCACGTGGGCGATTCGGGGTCGAGACCGAGCGTGTCTTCCTTGCGCTGGAACTCGCCGCCGCGCGGGTTGATCCAATCCGTGATGCCGACCTCGGTGCCGTAGCGGCCCGCGAGCAGGCCCGCGCGCGACGGTGAACACACGGGCGTCGTAACGAAGGCGTTCGTCAGCACGGCGCCTTCGCGGTAGAGGCGGTCGATGTTCGGTGTGTGGGCGTCGGCGTTACCCGACGCGCCGACGGCCCAGGCTGCTTGGTCATCGGTCAAGATGAAGAGGATGTTGGGGTGATCGACGGCGAAGGAAGTGCTGATGACGAGTAACAATACAACACAGAGAACCACCGTTCGCGTATACATGCGAACGATTATAGACCGCGTCGTGCCGGGGACCGCTTAAACTTCAGGAAGCGGCGGCCTTCTTGCGGCGGCGCTTGCGGTATGCCGGCGAATGCGCCTCGAACTTGTCCATCGCCTCGATGTCGTATGCCCGCTCGCCGCACGCGGGGCACTCGTAGAACGTGACGTCGGGGACTGTATAGTCCTCGCCTTTGAAAGTCTCGTGGAGGGTGCGAGTTACAAGCTTGATGCGAGGACTTCCGCACGTGGGGCACTTATCGATTCTAATTTTCATGGGTCATATCGCCCGTTTGGACGATATTAGAAAGTAGAAGACGTATTGACCGTCCTCTGTCCGCGTCAACTTTCCCTTCGTATAGACAGCGTTTACTTATCCGTGTGTTCGCGGAGGAACTCGATCATTCGGGTCCAGCCTTGGGTCGCGCCTTTGCCGTTGTCGCCTTCGCGGCCTTCTTGGGCGCGGGCGAAGCCGTGGCCCGCGTTGGTGAAGATGTGTTTCTCGTAGGTCTTGCCGAGCTTTTTCATTTCTTCCTCGGCGGCGGGAATGGTCGCGTTTACGCGTTCGTCCATTTCGCCGTAGAGGCCGAGGACGGGGGCGTTGATCTTTTTTAGGTCTTCCGTCGCGGGTGAGGTGCCGTAGTACACGGTCGCGGCGTTGAGTCCCGGCTGGTCGACGGCGTATTGGAACGTGGTGCTTCCGCCCCAGCAGAAGCCGATCGCGGCGGTCTTGCCATTCGCGGCGGGCAACTTTATCCCGTAGTCGCGCACCGCGTCGAGTTTCGCGAGGACTTCCTCGGGCGAGAGGCTGCGGATCAGCGCGGACGTGTCGCCGCCATGCGATCCGGTAATCATGTTTGGCGCGATGGCGATGAAGCCCTGCTTCGCGAGGTGGTCCGCGACGCCCTTGATCCATTCGGAGAGGCCGAAGATTTCGTGAATCACGATTACGACAGGCGCCTTGTCTTTGCGTTCGGGAAAGACAAGGAAACAATCGAGCTTCTTGCCGATTCCCGGCACATCGATGGTGAACGTATCCTCATGGCGCGGGGAATTCTTGAGCGCGTCGCCCCCGCCGGAGACCGGTACCGCCGGATCGAGCTTGGAGGTGTTGGTCCCGTAGCTCATGTCGTCAATTTCGGTCGCCGAGCTGTCCTTTAGAATAACCGCGTCGCCGCCATTGGCTAGCCCTCCGCCGATGTTCGAGCCGAGGACGATCTCCACCGTGCCGCCGGGGAGATCCCAATGGGTCCAGGTCGAGACGTTGGCGGTGATCACCGCGTAGCCGGAGG
>CAYXRK010000263.1:0-5052 GCA_964467615.1 uncultured Nitrospirales bacterium
AGGTGAGGGGGAAGGTGAGGGTGAGGGGGAGGGTGAGTTCGATCCTGTTGAAGCCGCGAATGCGTTGCTTGCTCAGTTTGACGATATCGATGACGACGGTGACGGGCAGCTTTCGTTGGAGGAAGCGCGCGTTGCGTTGCCGGATTTGTCATTGTCCGAATACGATCAATTGGACTCCGGCGCGAACGGCCTTACGCTTGATGAGTTGGACGAGATCGCGGGTGGTGAAGGAGAGGGCGAGGGTGAGGGTGAAGGCGAGGGTGAAGGCGAGGGAGAAGGGCCGTCGTGTGCGTCGGGCGCGCAGCCGGGGGCGGCTGCGCCACATGGTTCAGTCTCGTCGGGCGTTGGGGTGCATGGGCTGGAAGCCCATGCTACGGACGGGGCTTTGTTGCTTGTGCTTGCGGCGGCGATGTTCGTCCTCGGTTCTCGCCGCGAAAATTCGCGCGTTCCGCGTTAAATCGTTTGTACCGCCGCCATCCTTGGCGGCTCCCGAGGTATCGGCGATGCAGGCAAGGATGCCTGCGGTACGAGGCGTCCTGTAGCGCCTGCCTGGACGAGGCCGGATCGGCGCAGGCGAGGGAGGTTAGCGGGGGCTTGCGATTTGGCGGCCAAAACCCTAGAATGACGTTCAGTAGTATCGACGTGATGGGAACACGGGCGATTTGTGGAGTAAGCGGCTTTCACCCTGGAAACTGCGACGAGTAGGACATTGCGAACCGCCGAGCACGATTACGAGCACGTGCACGAGCACGATTCGCGAAGCGGTCAGACGGGTGTGGGGCGCGATTTTCGGAGCAGGCTAGAATGGGAAAAGATATCAACGATTCGTCGTATTGGCGGGAGTTCGAGAACAACGAACTGACGCATTCGGCCGCGCATTACCTGATGGCCATCGACAGTCTGCGGACCGATCGGGGCTACGCGCGGGTGACGGACGTGGCCGAGATGCTTGAGGTGTCGCGGGGCGCGGCGTCGATGGCGATTGCGCATCTCAAGCGGCGCGATTGGGTGCATGAGGACGACAAGAAGTTTTTGTTCTTGTCGCCGGAAGGGGCGTCGATCGCGAATTTGGTCGAACGGAACTTTGTCATTCTCACGAAGTTTTTCGAGGAAGTGCTGGGCGTGCCGAAGGACGTGGCGCGGGCCGACGCCTGCAAGATGGAGCATTTGATGAGCCTCGAGACGGGGCAGCGGCTCGTGTGGCTCATGCGTTACATCCTGAGCGACGAGGCGCGCTCGGCGCAGGTCCATGAACAGATGGCCAATTACCGTCCGGGCGCGGCGGCGGAGATCGCGTCCTCGATCTGAGCGGGCCGCGGCTGCCTGCCCGTGGCAATCGTCGAGCACGACACAAGTTTACTAATTTGTCTCGTCCATGATCCCGCGTACGCGCTCTGTAAACGCCTCGGTCATGGGGAATTTGCCGGGGTAGGGTTGCCATTCGACGTGGCCGTCCATGTAGAGCACCCAGCCGCCGGGTTCGGGCCTGTCGCCGGGGACTTCCCAGAGGATGGGGATGTCGGATTGCGAGGGCTGAGGCGTCGTTGAGTTGATGTTCTCGACTAGGAACCTCTCGATCCCCTCGCGCAGCCGCCAGATCGTGTCGTGGCCGCCGGTGCCTAGGCCTTCGGGCACGGTGATGTCGGCGTCGTAGATCGCCTCCGGGCCGTGTTGTTCGTAGGCGTCTAGAAACGCGAGCGCGGTTTCTTCCGTCACGATGCAGTAGCCGAGAAAACAGAGCCTCGGGCCAAGTTCGCCACGAAGTAGCCCGATTAACGCCGGGTCGGGCATGTAGTCGGGGTAGATCGTGTCGATGTCGGGACAAAACATTCCGGACGTCTTGGTCATGGGCGGAAACTTTTCGCCCGGCATTTCGTTGGCGAACATCTTGAACGTCAGACCAAGTTGCTTCATCTGGTTCGTGCGTTCTTCGTGCTCAGGGCCCAATGGGACTTCCGAGGAGGGCATCGGCCACGTGTTGACCGGGAGAACCAGGACCACATTCTCGGCGGGGGCGATGACATCGACGGGTTCCGACTTGACGCCGGGTCCGATACCGGCGATTAGGGTGTAGGCAAGATCCGAAGCGGCGAGGGAGAACACGCCATTCGAATCCGTGACGGTAGCGTGTTCCGATGTCGTGTTGAGGGGGCCCGCTAAGAAGACGTTGGCCAGCGGGATTGGGCGCCCATCTTCCGCAACGACGCGACCGGAAATCGACTTATCGAGTCGGTGAAGGACGAGTTCCAGCCCAGACATTTCGGCGGGTGTTACCCCCCATAACATTTGCGGCTCGTATCCCGTTCGGCCGACTCCCAACCAAAACGTGCGGATTGGAAAAAAAGGCCCCAACTCGAAACGTCCAGCGCGATCCGATTCGGTCGCGTAACGGCCCTCCAAGCGAATCCGCGCGCCCTCAAGCGCTTCGCCCTCAGCCGATCGCACGACGCCGCGGCAAAAGGCTAGCGGCTCGGTAAGGGGGATCGTGACGATTTCACGACCGCCTGCACCAGGCTCTGGCAGAATCCCTGTATCCGACCCTCTGAAGTCAAACAGTTTTCCTTCTTGGAAGTATCCGCAAAAGCCCACTGATTGGTCGATATTGGCCGCAATGAACGATTCGCCGGAGTCCGCGTTGACTTCTATTTCGCCGGACTGGAGTTCGATTGTCACGCCGCCGCCAGGGGCGCGCACCCCGAGTCCGTCTAGCTTGACGCGATCAAACGGCGCACCTGAGGCGTCGACGAAGCGCACCCAATGGCGCCGGACGACCTGCAACTGAAAATCAATGGTCCGCTCCTCTCCGGGCCGCGAAGCGTCAACAAACTGGGCGGCGCACCCCTCGAAGGATCGCGGCGGGGACACATGAATCTTCGTCCGGCCAAGCCCGACGTTGAGATCGAAGGAGCCGTCTGAACGGGACGATACTTGGCGAGTGCCACCGGGAAGTTCGTCATCCTCGGCGAAAACCGACACACCGGCGACGGGACCTTCCGGGCCGAGTACGTGCCCTGAGACACGAGCCGGCCACCTCGGTGGCAGTTCGAGATGGACTTTGGACGTTACGCCGGCGAGGGCCAGCACTGGTGACGTGCCCGTCGAGGCCATCAATTGATCCTGTCCCATCGCCATAACGGTATAGGTCTGCCCGGACGGTAATGAAGCCAACAGCATACGGCCGTCCGAA
The DNA here is from genome assembly GCA_964467615.1 of uncultured Nitrospirales bacterium. Taxonomy (GTDB): domain Bacteria; phylum Hydrogenedentota; class Hydrogenedentia; order Hydrogenedentales; genus CAYXRK01. The sequence continues at coordinate 3,188 of CAYXRK010000263.1, forward strand.
TCGGTTCTACCCGACGGCAGATCTTCTTGTGAATAGAGACTGGAATTGACGCTGATCCCCGCATCTTTGACAGGCGCACCGGATCGGGTCACAAGAACTTCAATTGCGGAGGGCTCCGTTAAGACCGTCGTGGACGGGCAATCGGGACTCCCCGCATAGTCAAGCGCACGAGCGTAGTCCGTGTGATCGAACCGGAGCTGATCCGTCGTAAAAAAGGCGCGCTCACCCAAAAATAGGCCGCTACCAGTGAAGGAGTACCAGCCATCAGCGTCGCTCGTGGCGAGCAAGTCACCGGGCCCGCTGGAATTCCAAGTTCGTTGTGCGATGCGGACACTTTCGACGGGTTCGCCCTTCTCGTTCACGACGCGGCCCTTCGCCGAGCCTTGGCGCAGTAACTGAAAATCGAGATCGATGGACGACGCTGCGAGAAGTTCGTCGAGATCAACTTGCGCGTCGAAATAACCGGAACGGCGGACGAGGATCGTGGCTGTATCTTTCCACGTTGGAATCTCAAGCTCGAATCGCCCCGTTTCGTCAGTCGATCCCGTAGTCTGCGTCCCTGGCGCCGTCACGATCGCGCCGAAGATCGGTTCATGGTTGAAGTTGCGAACCAAACCGGCAACGCGCGTCATCGGGGCTTCTGAATGCTGGGAATCAACCGCAAACCGCGTCTCCTCAGCCGAAGATCCAGATTCGGCCAGCGCCGGAGATTGAGTCGATTGCAATGGGCCGCTATCCGAAGTCGAGGCCGACGCCGTGTCCTGCTTCGCGTCGGGCCAAGCAATCACCACTGAACGGACAGCGGCAAGGCCTGCCCCCGCTATCACGAGAATCGCGGCGGCGGCGGCGAATGGCGACATGCGGCGGCGTAGTACTGGGCGCACTGTGTACTCGGGGGCGGCGAAGGTTTCTGCAGAAAGCGCGTCCAGTTTCTTGAATTGGTGGAGCCGGTTTGCCAAGTCCGAATCGGTTTCGAGGCGTTTGGCGATGGTGCGGGCTTCGTCGTGCTGCAATTCACCATCGAGGTACGCGGAGAGTGATCGTTCGTCGTGTTCGTTCATGGTTTGAATTCTCTTAGTTCCAGTTGTAGTTTTTTACGTATCCGCCAGAGTTTTTGGCTGATGGCCTCCGGTGTGGTGCTGAGGGACCGTGCTATGTCGGCATAGCCCAGTCCGGCTTGATATTTGAGAAGAAATACTTCCCGTTGATCCGGCTCGAGGCGGGCCACCGCGACGCGTAGGCGTTCGCGTAGTTCCGCGCGGATGGCATCGCTCTCCGGCGTTCCCGAGGCGGCCCTGCCGTCGAACTCGAGGGGACGTTCGCGGCCGCGTTTCCGCAATGTGTCCATCGCAATGTTTCGCGCGATTCCAGTGAGAAAGCTGGCAAGTTTTCCGTCCTCCTTGAGCGTCCGAATCACGCGGTGTGCGCGGGCAAACGTTTCCTGCACTACGTCCTCGGCGAGCGCGTGGTCGCCCAGTGCCGCGTAGGCCACTGCGCCGAGCGTCTTGCTAAAGCGTTCGGCGGCGACGGCCACGGCTTCCCTGTCGCCCGCACGCCATTGGCGGGCAAGCGCCGCGTCATCGTGGTTATTCAACGGAATGGGTCCCTCCCGCATCTAATAGTCGCGTTCGGAGGCGAATTCTAACGGGAGCGAACGCGACACGGGCCGGGTAAATGGGGACAGCCACCGGGGGGAGGATTGGAAGACGGACTGGAAAGTCCGTCCTCGGATAAACGGTGTAGTGGAAGACGGACTGGAAAGTCCGTCCTCCGATAAACGGCGTTACGAGAGTTTGCGGTCCCGGTGCTTGAGTAGGAATGCCGCAGCGAGGAGTAGTGCGGCGACGTCTGCATAGGGGACGCTC
>CAYXRK010000264.1:0-5013 GCA_964467615.1 uncultured Nitrospirales bacterium
TTAATACCCAAAGCGGCCTTTTTAGATCCCGGTGTGGTGAGCGATGCGGGCTAGCGCGGCGTCATTGTGTAGGCAAGAACTAGGACTGCGAATTGACCTCGCAGCCGAGGGCGGCTGCACCACATTCGCCGCTACGAATCCGGAGCGGTATCGAACAGATCGTTGGATTGCGGGCCGAACCAGCCGACGTTCCACGTGTGGTTTTTGCCGCCGTAGATGTTTTCGTCGGGGGCCCAGTCGAAGCGTTCGCTGGTCACGTGACCGTCCGCCCAGAGGACATTAGCGCGGCCATAGTGGCGGAAGTGGATGGAGGGCGCGGAGAGGCCAAAGGTGGTATCGCCGTGCGGTTGATCGGGAGTCGGAAAGTATGGCGGCTCGACGAAGCCGTACTCGATGAGGTAGCGGTCCTGGGGCAGTGCGGCGTCGGCGAACATGATGGTGTTGGACGCGTCGCGCACGTTGACGTCGCGCGTGGTGCGGCGAATGGATTCGGGGAATTCATTCATGTAGGCCGTGCCGCCGATATAGGCGCCGTTGTAACCGTAGCCGCCGGTCCCGGACTCGAACGCGTTGTTATCGTTCTTCCGCTCTTGGTACTCGAAGAACACGGGGCATGCCTTCACGCGGGAATCGGGCAGGTACTCGGCGAGCGGACCGCGCGCGGGGTCGAACGGATCGTCGATGGTCGGCCTTGCGCCGTGCCAGCGGACCAGTCCGCCACCGGGCGCGTCGAGGTCCGGCGCTGCGGGCGGGTAGTGGCCGTTGTGTTCGGAGGCGTACATCGAGCACGCGAGGTAGATTTGGCGGAGGTTGTTCACGCATTGCATGGAGCGGGCCATTTGGCGGCCTCGCGCGAGCGCGGGAAGCAGCAGCGACGCGAGAATGGCGATGATGCCGATGACGACGAGTAACTCGATCAGGGTGAACCCTTCCCGTGCCCCCTCTCTTGGGAAGGGAGGGGAATTGATGGATCGTGTGCGCAGGATCACGAGTCCCGAAATCACCAACGCCGCGAACAGGAGGTACGACTTGGCTGCGGGGAGCTCAGCATCGCCGAGCCCGTAGGGCGCGGCAAGAACGAACAGGCCGGCGCGATTGGTATGGAACCTGACGCTGTTGTCGACGATGTCAACGAAGACCCCGGAAATTCCGTCAGTGGTCCATTCGGCACCCTCGTAACGATAGGGATACAACAGATATTCGTTGAGTCCCGCGATGTCTTGGGCGTTGTACGCCATCGTAATCTGAGCGGGTGCGATATCGGCGGCGGTGAAATCACCGACACTCGATTGGAATTCGCGAATTGCTCCGCTCTTGAGCAGCGACCCATCGTCGAGCGGCGCGCCTGGATCGAGGCCGGGGAGGATATCGACGAACGCGTTGCGCGGGAGGCCGGGCGATCGTGATCCAGCGGTGACGAGGCGAATCGAGTTTCCAGCGGCGTCTGATGCTGTGCCGAGCGTGTTGCCCGGGGAAGCGTTTCCGCCTTCGTGTACCGGGACTTCGAGCGGTAAAACGGTGCTTTCCGCGCGGAGGGGGTCGGTCCCCGCGACGCGCGTCTCGTAGTCGTCCAGAATCCCGTCGCCGTCGGAGTCGATCGCTGGAGCAACGTCCGCGGCGGCATCCACTTCGGCGGTTGCGGGCCCGAGTCCGGTCAGTTGACGTTCGGCCAAGGTCGTGATGCGGATGATTTGGAACTGCGTGATTCCCGCCGGGCTTCCCGTTGCGTCGACGGCCCAGCCGATGTCGAACGCGTCGCCCCCGCCGGATCGCGGCGTCAGATTGATCTTGAACGGGTTGTCGGGCCGGAGCCAGTTGTCCATGTATTCGGGCGCGGTCGGCGTGAGTTCGACGTAACCCCAGTCAAATTCGTCTTGGTTGTTCGATGGATTTGCGTCCAGTGTGTTCGGGTTTACGAATACTCCAGCGAGCAAATGCGGCGGCACGCCGTCGGAGTCTATTTGTCCGGCGGGTTCGGCGGGCAACGGAAAGTCCGAGTTCAGAAACATCCTGCTTCCGGGAACCAAGTACCACGCGTCGTCCGCGAGATTGTTCGAGTTCGCGTCCTCGCTAATCTCGATATACGCGGGTTCTTGGAATTTGCGGACCGGGTTATTGGCGACCCAAAATCCGTTCGAGTAGACGATGCAGTCGAGGCCCATGGGGTTTTGCGGGTCGTCGGTCACGGGCGTGTTGAACCGAAGCGTGATACTCGCGCCTTGCCGGCCGAGACTGACGACACCGCTGTTGTCCGGCACCGATAGCGCCAGGCCGAGCGGCGGCCCGAGGGCCTTGCTCGGATCGGTAAATCCAGATACAGGGTTGATCGGCGAGTAATCGAGCACGGCGTCGGCCCAAGGGTCCTCGGCGCGCGCGCACCACGCGCCGAGGACGGCGACCACAACAATTGAAGACAGCCGCATAGTTTGCGCCTATGCTCGCGCTACACGGACGAGCGCGACCGCGCACAAGGCGAGCGCCGCGCAGCCGAGCACCCAAGGCGCGGCTGCAGGCGTCGGGACTGGCACGGCAGAAAACGCGCCTTCAGTTGCGTACGTGACACTCAGGCCGGTTGTCGCGATAATCGCGTCGGTGACCGGGTTGTAAATGACGCTGTAGAATGATTGATCGCCTTGCGGATCCAGCGTTTCGATGACGGTCTCCAGCGTTGCATCGACGATCTGAATGCCGCCGGGCTGCGCGAAACCCTCGGAGCCGCCGATGACGAGGTCCCCATTGGGCCTGAATCCCGAAACGCCGCCGCTGAAGTAATCGCCGGGCGCGCCGAAGGCAGTGCCGTCGGCGGTCCAGTCCAGCGAGGTACTCGTGTTGAAGGCGTTGATGAGATCGGCAATCGCGAACGTGCGCAGCTCGCGCGTGTTGGCGTCCATCACGTAGAGAAGCGTGCCGGTTGGGTCCGCCTTGAGGAGAGCAGAGAACGATCCGGCGGGTTTCTCCAACACTTGTTGCTTGGTCGGCGGTCCCGGGAGCGTAAGCACCGAACGCACGATGGGGGCGGACTTCTTTGCCGAAACGTCCACGACGACCAGTTCCGCGGCGGAGAAGTCGTTCTTGAAGCGGTCCAACACGAGAAGATCGGGCGAGAGGAATTCGCCGGCGTAGTGCTCGGGGACCGTGAGCTCCGTCCCCGAGACGAAATCAACCGGCGCGTTTAGATCGAGCGTGTAGAGCTCCGTTCGAAATCCCGCGCCGAGGTAGGCAGTGTGGCCGTCGGGCGCAACGAGCAGGAAGCCCGGATCGCCTTCGTAGCCGCTCGCGACGACCTGTAACGCCGCGGAGTTGGCGAAGTCCTGCACGAAGACCTCGTCGCCATTCCACAACACGAAGCGGCCGTCGGGCAGATTTGATCCGACGACGACGAACGAACTGGGAGCGGGCTGAGGGAACTGGCCGAGCAAACTAAACGTCACGGCGCTTGCTGCACACAGTGAATTGAACAAGTGAAAGGACGCCGCAATGGCGGCGAAAGAATTCGAGCGCATGATTTTGACTCCACGTAGGCCCAAATGGGCACACATAGCCACATGTATCGAATACGCCAAAAGCGGCGCATTCGCCGTGGAAAAAGAGGCAGGTAGATGCGAAATGACCTACGCTGCGAGCACCTTTTTCGCGAAGTTGCTGCAATGAGAGGAGTAGTGGTGGGCAGGTCTTCTGGCTTCCGGATCGTCCTACGTCCCACGCCTTCCCGCCCCGTAGGGCAGTGGCTTTTTATGTGGGCTTCGTCCCCGGTTACAGCAGCGCGACTGCGACGGATTCTCACCGTCTTCCCTGGGCCCTGATTCAGTTACGTCGTTGGCGCCTCCTTTCTGAGTTTACAGTTCTTAAGAATCGTTAGTATACGAGCGTGCTTGCAGCGATTCAACCGGTGAATGTGTTCGCGCATTTCCATTGCTATAATTGAAGATTATGAGTGCGCGTGCGTCATTGATATTGGCATGCCTGTTGACCTTTGGGTGCGCCGCACAGGATTACGCCGAGTTCGTTGCAACGGAGCGGGACGAGCTAATTCGGCAACTCGACTCGCTGAATCGGAGGGACGCCGCGGAGCGACTCGGGCGAATGGGATCCCTCGCGGCGCCCGCCGTGCCTCGGCTTATCGAGCTACTCCATGAAGACGAAGAAGGTCGTCTAACATATGTGGTGGCGCTCGGGAAGATTCGCGACGGCAGTGCCGTTCAGCCCATCGCCGAACTCCTCGCGAGAGAGCGCCACGGCAATCGGCCGGCGCTAAGGGTCATGTGCGAAGCGCTAGGGAAATTGGAAACTCCACAAATCATCCAGCCGTTACTTGATCTCCTCAAACGCGACGAGTTCGATGACGTTGAAATGCCTGCAATCCTCGCCATCGCGAATTTTGTGTCGAACCATCCAGAAACGCTGGTTGGTATTTTGGAGGACGAGTCGTCGTGGGACGTAGTGTCCCAGTATCTTCGTAGGTGGTGGTCTCCGGATTCAGCACGGTCACGCCGAGAACCTATCCGCGACGAGCTTCAAGAACTATTGAACAGCCCGTTGCCGTATACGCGGGCAGGCGCGTTGCGCTTGATTGCCTTATTCCCTGATCTCGCGCGGCAAGACGGAACTAAAGCGCGGATCCAAGCTCTGTTGCCTGACACGGATATTCGAGTGCAACTCGAGGCCGCCAGGGTCGCTGTGCTGCTCGAGGATCGCGCGGCTATTGAACCGCTTCTAGGCTTCCTTGAATCAGAAGACTCCGAGCTTCGTGTACGTGCGGTCCAATCGTTGGGGGTATCGGGAAAAGGGTCGGCGGATGTTGTGGATCGATTGCTGCCGATCTTGACGCACTCTGACGAAGAGTTTCGCGGTGCCGCAGCGCGAGCGCTTGGCGACTTGGGCGCAGCCGCCGCGTTTGACGATCTTCTAGTGCTCGCGGAGTCCGGTACTTCTGACGACAAATCCAACGCAGCATACGCGCTAGGAGTCTGACTCCGAATCCCTGTTTTCGACAAATAAAGTCTTGACATCCTT
>CAYXRK010000265.1:0-2106 GCA_964467615.1 uncultured Nitrospirales bacterium
TCGGCGTAGACCTGCTTGTAGTCCTCGTAAGATTCGTCAAGCGAGCCGACGCTTGTCCCAATTCCCACAGCGATGCGTTCCGGGGCATAGCCGGCCGTTTCGAGTTCGGCGTCCTTGACGGCCATCTCAGCAGCGGCCAGGGCCTGATGCACGGGCCGGTGCCAGCGTTTAACGTCGGCCTTCTTCAGCCAATCATCGGGATTGAAATCCCAAAGTTGGCCGGCGATCTTGCACGGAAACTCCTCGGGGTCGAATCGATTGATGATCCCGATTCCCGATTTCCCGTTCACCAGAGCGTCCCAGAACGCTTCGCGGCCAATGCCGTTACACGCGAGGACGCCTACCCCGGTGATGAGCGTACGATCGTTGCCTCTATCCATGACTGGTTAATTTACCACTGCTCTGGAGAAATGTGAAGGGGGGACAAGCGCGGAAACGGGCCGACGGTTGCTCAACCGTTCCTGCAGGTCTTCGAATATCGCGCGAAGGTATTCGGCGTCTCCGCGCCCTAGCGCGGCCCGGATATCGAGCGCGAACTCGAATTCCCTTCCTTCCATGCCCGCCGCCGCCGCAAGAGCGCCTTCCCGAGCGGTGACCCCTACACACACGCCCAATGCTTCGGCCTGAGTTTCCAAGTCCCTTCGTGCGTTGCGTCGACGTCGACTTTCGATGGCGGTCTCGTCGGGAGCGAAAAGGGCCGAGTGTGGCCGAGTTCGCACAATGAAACGCAAGGTTTCCGCGCACGTGTGATAGTCGTCCAGTTCTGACGGGTACGTGAACTGCGCGACCGTAAACAGCCCGGCGGCTTTGCACGCCCGTACCGCCTGTTCAGCTTCCGACACGGTCACGCCGCGCCGGTAATATCGATCCAACATGTATTGGCTGCCGCTATGAATCCGTAGCGAGACGGCGGTACAACCGGAAAGCTTAAGCAAACGGGCACAATTCGGGGTAAGGCTGTTCGGATCGACAGTGCGCGAGTAGTTCGCGGCCGCTCGCGCGACCAAGAGCGCTTGCGCTAATCGCTGGCCATTGGAACGCAACGCAGCGTCGAGTTCGATGTGGGGTATGCCGCCGGAAAGCATGCGTTGACACGATAGTATCGCCTGAACACATTGCGTCGAGTCCGTATACGAGTCCTCGGCGAGGTCGTAAAACGGAGCGCAGGCGAGAGCAGTCGGGAGGACCGAGTACACTGGTTCACTGCTGGACATGCTCGCGTTTTGCCCGCCACTGCGCCCCATGCGCGCCGCGATTTCGCTGGAAGCCCTCTCCGCGTCGCCGGAGCGTACTACGTGGACGCTGCCCGCGCCCTGGGAAATGAACAACTCAGGCCCGGCGACGAACGAAGGTATCCAAAGAATGCGCGACACATGTTCGGCTGGTATTTCAAAGCGGTCGACTAGCTTCGCGGCGAACGCCACCGCGCCCGGTGACTCCGCCAACAATACACGGATGGCGGTCGGGCCGAAGCCTTCGATACGCTCCGCGATGTCTCGAATAAGCTCGTTCTCCAAACCGAAATGCAGGCGCTTTCGGCTCCGGATGGCCGAGAAGCGCGATACGCCTTCCACGCCGGCAAGATCCTCGAACCGCGCCCGTAACCCCCGTGCGTTAAAAATTGACTCGGCCTGCAACCCGCGGACGCAAACACCTACGTCATGCAGATCGCAAGAAAAGCCGGGCACTCTCACGACAACTATCTGGTTATCCCCCACCGACGCCTCCTCAGCGCATCGCGACCCGACCCTGTGAGTAGATCGAGGTACCGGCAAAGGGTTTGGTTGCCGGGTGAAACCGCGATTTGACTGTATCCCCCACGGAATTGTATCTGAACCACAAAATGTGTGCAAGGGGCTCGAGTCACATCACATTATATGGTATACGATTCTCAGATAACAGCAATCGGTATGACCGTCGCAGGCTCTGTGGACGAAATGTGAATAGGCGTTCCAAGTTCGCGCATACCTCGTTACCGGGCGCTTTAGAACCGATGTGGACAAGTTGTCTCAATCAGGTCAATAACTTCCCTTCCAACGTTTTGCACGGGAACACCTTAGCGGCGGCGCCTCGCACTCAATCCTCGTCGTGGAAAACGTGTGAATA
>CAYXRK010000265.1:2116-4961 GCA_964467615.1 uncultured Nitrospirales bacterium
AATATCCGTCCGACCCTCGAAAGGGGACAGTTTCCTTGTATGCTATGCCTCGATGATTCGGCGACACCCAGTTCCGCACCTTTAGTCTTCTCCCCCTGGAATGACATCGCAAGGTCACAATCATGGCGCCACGCGTATCGATAATCATTCCGACGTTGGATGGACACCGTGGCGGGGCCGTGCCGCGACTGCTCGAATCGATTGGGCGGCAGACGTACTCTGACGTCGAGGTGCGGCTGATCAAGGGCGTTTTCCCGCAGGGCAAGGCGATCAACATGGGTGCCGCGCAGACGACGGGGGAACTGCTACTGATCATCGACGACGATGCTCGGCTGGCGGACGAGTCGGTCGTCGAACGTCTGGTTGCCGCGATGGACGACCTACCAAACATCGGAATGGCCGGCGCGAGCATTTGCATGCCGCCGGAAGCGACATTGTTTCAACGAAGGGCCGCGACACAGTTTCCGCGATTCAACATGCCGGTCGTAGATGCGATCACCGACAGCGATATGCCATGCCACGGATGTTGCATGGTCCCGCGAAGCGTGTTCGAGTCGGTCGGCGGAGAGCGCGAGGACATTGTGCGGGGTCTTGACCCGGATCTGCGCGTCCGGATCCGGGCGGCGGGTCATCGCGTCGTACTCGTGCCGGGGGCTGTCGCGTATCATCCGTTGCCGGACGGTTGGCGGGCGCTGGCGCGGACGTTCTTCCGTAACGGGACCGGATCGGCGTACGCGCAGAAGTTTCAGCCCGATGCCATCTATGACACGCACGAGGAGGCGGACGCAGCGGGCTTCCAGCCGTCGCGCCCGTTTTGGTATCGGGCCGGGCGTTTTCCGTTGCGGCTCGCGCGTGCGTTGGCGCGCGGCGAAATGATTCGCTTGGGCGCATACTCGGCCTACGCCGCGGGATACGTGTGGGGGCTTGCGACAGCGAAGGAGATTTGTGTTGGGCCTCGGTGAAGGGGTGAAGCACGGGGCGAAAGCCGGGACCCGGCTGGCAGCTCGGCTGGCCGCGCCGATGTTTCGAGCGCCGGGTGGGCACAATCGCGTGCTGACCTACCACAGCATCGGCACGCGAGAACACGAAATGAACGTGCGGCCAAACCAGTTTCGCGATCAAATGCGCTGGCTGGCCGACAACGTGCGCGTCATCTCGATGGACGACGCGGCGAACGGCGCGGAAGGCGTGGCGATTACCTTCGATGACGGATTTCGCGACAACATCGACAACGCGCTGCCGGTACTCAATGAGTTGAAATTGCCGGGCGTGATTTTCGTCATCGCGGGGATGATGGGCGCTCAGTTCCCAAACGAGATTGCGCCGGATCGCGCGCCGCTTATGACGTGGGACGATGCGCGCGACGCCGAACGGGCGGGTATGATGATCGGTGGACATTCACTTACTCATCCTAGGCTAAGTTTACTTTCGGAGGCGGAACAACGCAGCGAGATTGGTGAATGCGCGCGCATGTTGCGGGACGAATTGGGCGAGCGACCGCGCGGGTTTGCGTATCCCTACGGATCGCTGCTCGACTACAACGAGCTTTCGATCCGGGCCGCGCGGGACGCCGGATTCGCGTATGCGTGCTCGAACCGTTACGGATGGAACGTGGCGACGACGGATCGGTGGGCGCTTCGCCGAATTTGGATCGATCGGACGGACACGCTCAAGAGCTTTACCGCGAAGGTCGAGGGTCGATTGGACGCGCTCGCGCTCCTGGATAATGCGACGGGAATTCGCGCGCGCAGAATGCTCAACACAGCGCTACGCTTGCGGTAGCGAGGCATGTGAAGCGTGTTCCATTTTGATACTGAATACCTCCGAAATGATCGAAAAATGGTTCTGTAGAAACAACGGTCTCCTGATTTTCGAGTTTTTGGTGAGTAAAATTGCGGGGTGTGTCAAGTAATTTGTTGGCGATCGAAGGGCGCTTTCGGGGGCGTCCGTAGAAATCCTTTTACGTAGAAATCCTTTTACGGCGAGGGCGGGGCCGGGGGACGCGGTTTTTGAGAGTACGATCATTGATACGGTTGGACTTAGCATGGGTCGATGCTCCTTTTTAGTCCGATTTTGGACGCTCAAACTCCGTTCAAGTGCGTGAATTTGCCGTCCAAAGTCGGGAAAGTCGTCGAAAACTCCGATCTTGGGAACTCGCTTGGGAGAGCCGTTGAAATCGCAAGGGGCGGGAGGTTTGCGTGCAGCCTGGAAGGCTGCGGTACAAACTCCCCCCATATATATAGTCCAAGTCTGTTGACCTATTTTTTTGAAAAAGGGCCGGTTTTATTGATCGAAATGCGTGTTTTCGTGTCCGCAGATGACGCGGATTCGCGCAGATGGAATTGGGCAGCTTGAACGTGGAAGTAGGAATGGGTCGCAGCCGATTAGAAATCGGGTTATCAGAAATACGTGACTGCGTCGAACATCGGCCGCGATGGGTACGGTAGCGCCGATTTCCCAATCGGCGTATGCCTCAGCGCCGCGAGCGTCAACGGGTATGAAAATCGGCGCGACGTTCGGCGGCGGGCAATCGCTTGGGCGTTGGGGCGCTCGCCGATTAGGAAATCGGCGCTACGACAAATAGGTGGCTGTCCCTATTTCCCCCTGGTTCTCGACCGACGCTGTGGAATCCGCGTCGCAACTAAATCCAGTTTACCCTGCGGCCTTCAATCGCGCGCGATGTGCCCAGGTTTTGATGGTGCCCGCAGGGACCCTGTGTTGGAAGGCGATCTCTTTTACTGTGAACCCGCTAGCAAGATCTATAAGGATCACCTGCTCACGCGGTGTGCAATTCCGTCGCAAATTGCCCCATTCGAGGCGCGCCTCATTCGACGCTACAGAGCAC
>CAYXRK010000266.1:0-3025 GCA_964467615.1 uncultured Nitrospirales bacterium
TTGCGCGGCGCGTCGAGGGGCATGACGGGTAGGGCCGCCGGGGTCGCCGCGGCGACCTCTTCCTTATGTTTACTATAGACGCCCCGCTCGAGGACGTAGGTGGGCCGAAGCTCGGCCATGTCTTGCATGACCATGACCTTCACCGCTTTCTTGTCGATCCCGTCTCGCTCTTTCGTGAGATCGCGCAACTGCTCATTGGCCTCGCGATAGGTCTCGTCGGATTCGAGAAAGAGTCCCTTGACCTTTTCATTCTGTTTCTCGTCGCGCTGATCGGCCGGCACATCGAGAAGTTTCGCGAGTTCAGATTCCGTGTCTTCCGCGAGGGCGATCCGAAAATGCTGCGCTCGTTCCCAATCCGCCTGGCCCGGCCCAAGCTCGCGCTTGCGCGCATCGACCCCGGGCGTGGCCGCCGCGATCTCGTCTTGCAGTTCGGAAAGACGCTTCTTGGCTTCGTCCGTGTAGAGGGGCAAATTGGGCGGCATCTTGGGATCGCCACCCTCTCCCGTGACTTCCGTCTGATTAAAGAACGCGAAGAAGCTGTAGTAGTCCTTGTTTGTCAGCGGGTCGAATTTGTGGTCGTGGCAGCGGCAGCAATTGAACGTCAGCCCCATCCATACGGTCCCGACCGTTTCGAGTTGATCGAAGATGTACTCGACGCGATTTTCCTCGGCGATACGCCCGCCCTCGCCGTTGATCATGTGGTTACGATTGAAACCGGTCGCGATCTTCTGTTCCTCGCTAGCCTCGGGCAGCAGGTCGCCCGCCAACTGCCAAACCGTAAATTGGTCGAACGGCATGTTCTCGTTGAACGCCTTGACGACCCAATCGCGCCACGGATACATGGTGCGTTCGTTGTCTCCCTGATAGCCATTGGTGTCGGCATAGCGCGCCGCGTCGAGCCACGGCCAAGCCATGCGTTCGCCGTAGTGAGGCGACGCAAGCAAACGGTCAACCACTCTTTCGTAGGCGTCTTCGCTCTGATCGGTGAGGAACGCGTCCACTTCCTCGGGAGCGGGTGGAAGACCGGTGAGATCGAGAGAGAGGCGGCGAACCAGAGTTTCTTTTCGAGCGGGCGGCGACGGGGCGAGTCCTTCGGCATCGAGTTTGTCCAGAATAAAATTGTCTATCTCGTTCCCGATCCAGTCCTGATTCGAGACAGTGGGGACCGCCGGCGTAATCGGAGGTATGAACGCCCAGTGTCCTTGCCATGTCGCCCCCTGCTCGATCCAAGTCCTGATCGTGTCGATCTCGTTGTCGCTCAATTTCAGATGAAAATCTTTGGGCGGCATGCGTTCGTCGGGATCGGAGTTTGAGATGCGGCTGTAAATCTCGCTGCCTTCCGGATCGCTTGGCGCGACAATTGGAAGGCCCGATTCCGCGATTCCGAACAGGCCGGCTTTCAGGTCGAGCCGCAGATCCTGCTTGCGCGCCGCCTCGTCGGGACCATGGCAAGCAAAACATTTGTCGGCAATAATGGGACGAACATCGCGGCCGAAGTTGACCGTATCCGCTGCCCCGGCTTTCACGCTCAGCGAGAAAAGGACTAGCCCGGCGGTGCGGCGCGCGAGTGACATTGGCATCAAGGATTCTAAGGTATTCACGACTTGGATGAGGAGCGGAGAATGTATCCATGGTCCCGCGTACTAGTTCTTCGTGGTTTGGCGTGCTTCATTCCGGGCCCTAGATCCGCAAGAATAGCTTTCGTTTGTACATCCAATACAGGATGAGCCAATACACGAGCAGGACCGCGGCGCCGTGGAAGAGAGGTCCGTACGCTTGGCCCAGGAACGCGAAGAAATCCGGTCCGAGATGCGTGGAGAGGTTCTTCCCGACAAACCCGTGCAAGGTTTCGGCGATGCAGTATGCCGCAATCGAGTTCATCCCGATCACGCGCAAAGGAAATGACCACGCCGCGATCCGCGCGACGTCGATTACAGCGTAACACCCGGCAATCAACAAGAAGCACCAACCGCCGCTAAACAATACCCAACTCGGCGTCCAAATGCGTTTCACGACAGGACAGATTCCCACCACGCCCAGCAGCCAGCCCAGCATGAGGCCGGCACCCCCGGCGATGACGAGCCAGCGAATTTTCTCGTGGGGCGAACGCCCGCTGTTCAGCACGCCACCGGCAAGCAGTCCAAGGACCATCGTCCCCAGAGTCGGTATGAAACTGAGGGTAGAGTAGCCGCCGCCGTTGTGCGTGAACGGCCCCTCGCGCGAGAACAAATTCAGGAACCACGTATCGAAGGCCCACGCCGCGTTTGTGTTCTTGTTCCAGTGTGCGGCGAACCCAATCAAGTTCCCCGGCCAATCCGGCATCAGGCCGATTGCCGCCCAGTCGAAGTCCGGCCCCGGCAAGGGATAGAGCGCGAACGCGGCCCAATAGCCTGCCAAGATGGCGCCAAGGGCCGCCCACTGCACTCGAGCCGAGCGCCAGCCCAGCAAGAAAAGAAACCCGTAGCCGAGCCCAATCTGCGATAGCGTGTCCTCGAAGGTCCACCGGGTCTGATCCGATCCGGTCGAACGAAGGAACACTCCAAGCAAGACGAGCAACAGCGCGCGCCAGAAGGCATGCAACGACATGCGGCCCCGACTCTGGCCCTTCGAGCGGCGCGCGGCAATCGAAAACGGCAGCGCAACGCCAACAATGAAGGAGAAGGATGGTTGAATCAGATCGTGTAGCGAACAGCCTACCCATTCAACGTGCGACTGATGATGAGCAAGAAACCGCCAGGACCCGATTTCGGGAAGCGCGCTATGTACCCGGCCCAAGCGCAGAACTTCCGCCATCATGAGAAACATGACGAAGCCTCGATAGGCGTCGAGAGAGTTGAGGCGCGAAGCTGCCGGCGTAAGCGAAGATCCAGAGCGGTTCGGGGAAGCCATGACAATTTCTACTTGGAGGAGAGACTATCGGATCGGACGCCCGAACGGAAACTTGGCGGAATCTCAATCGAAGTCACGCGGCACAAAGTCGATTCCGCGATTGAGCCATCTACGCCCGCTCACGTACCATCGCCCC
>CAYXRK010000266.1:3125-4947 GCA_964467615.1 uncultured Nitrospirales bacterium
CACAAAGTCGATTCCGCGATTGAGCCATCTACGCCCGCTCACGTACCATCGCCCCAAAGTATTCCATCTTCATGGCCAAACGCAAAAAAGGCAGGCGGACCTCCGGGGCCTCGCCGCATCCGCAACCACTTCAACTCCCGCGTTCCCGTCGCTACCCGAATTGGCTCCGGCTGATCACCGCCACCCTTTTCCTGGCCGTCTCACTCTTCTTTGCCTGGCCCATGGTCTACTTCTTACTCGCCGGCGTCGTCTTTCTGCTACCCCTCGAGCGCCTCTTCAAACGCCATGACCAACCCATACTCCGCCCCGAGCTGGGCGCGGACTTCATGCACGTCTTCGGCACGGTCGCGCTGGCGGCCCTTCCCACGGCCGGCGTCGCCTGGATCATTCAACCCCTCGAAGTTAAAACACTGGCGGCCCTCGTTACCAGCCAACCCATCTGGGTCCAAGGCGTCGAAGCGTTTTTCCTCCGTGAACTCATCATCTACTGGGCCCACCGCGTCTCGCACCAGGTCCCGTTCCTGTGGCGCTTCCATGCGATCCACCACTCGAGCCACCTCCTCGATTGGATCGCCGCCCAGCGCCGCCACCCAGCCGACGCCTTCTACATCGCCGCGTGCACCGCCATCCCGATGACCCTCATCGGATTCAACCCGACCCAATCCACCGCCCTCGCGGCCATCAGCGGACTCTGGGACCTCACGATCCACGCCAACATCAACTGGCGCCTGAAATGGCTCGACGGCATCTGGGTCACGCAGGAGTTCCACCACTGGCACCACGTCAAAGACCGCGCCACGCACGACAACAACTACGCGGGCGCCTTCGCGCTCTACGACGTTCTCTTCCGCAGCTACCACATGCCTAAAGATCAACGCCCTCACGACTACGGCATCGCCGGACCCATGCCCCAAAACTACCTCGGCCAACTGACGCAACCGTTTTTACGTCGGCCTGATCAGAGATCCGCCGACTGACGATCCGATTGCTTCGCGGCTGCCAGTCTCCCGATCGGGCCATCGCCACCGACAGAAATGACGGCCCCGATTTCAAAGGACTCGCCGGGTTTTCGTACGGTCCTTGACGCGCTGGAATACGTAACCATCCTGGACGCTGCGGCGCCAATCCTGGCGTGAGGTTGGGCGACCGTGGCTGCGGCGTGCATGCCCTGTTCACGGGTCCGGTTCAACCTGCCGTTGTGTGATAATGGTTTTATGCCGTTCGAGGGGGACCGTTTTTTTGGCGAATCGAGTATTGACGATGCGCGGGAAAATCGCGTTGGCGATTTTTTCATCCCTGCTGCTCGGCGCGTGCGCCTCCGTCGATCCGTCCGCGGACTACGAACGCACGGCGGCCGCCATCGGCGAGCGCACCGGCGCGTCGTCCGTTTACTCGCCAACGAATGATGAAGGGGCGGCGGCCTCGTTAGAGGCGTTGCTGAACGACGGGCTGACCGTTGACGAAGCGTTGGCCGCCGCGATGCTCAACAACCGGGAGTTCCAGGCGATATTCTTGAACATCGGTGTATCGCGCGCTGACGTGGTGCAAGCCGGCCTCCTAACGAACCCCACGCTGTTCGTCAAGACGTTGATTCCGAGCGGGGGCGGACGCGCAAAACTGACGTATGGGTTCTACCAAAACCTGTTGGAGCTTTGGCAGCTCCCAATCCGCAAGAAGCAAGCGGAAGCGCGGCTCGAAGCCGTCGTCCTCGACATCGTGCGACACGCCGTCGCCATCGGCGCGCGGGCGAAGACTTCGTTTTATACCGCGCTCGCCGCGCGGGGGTCCGAGGCGATCACGGAAGAGAACGTCGAATTGGCCC
>CAYXRK010000267.1:0-4935 GCA_964467615.1 uncultured Nitrospirales bacterium
CAAGACGCAGATTTGGGGAAGGAACACGAGCACGCCGCCTACCCCCGCGATGACGCCATCGACCAGCATGCCGCTCAGCAAGCCGTCGCCGAGCATGCGGCTGACCCAGTCGCCGATGCTTCCAAAAGCCCCGTCGATAAGATCCATGGGCACGGTCGCCAGACTAAAGATCAGGTAGAAGACAAGAAATAGAATAGACGCGAAAACGGCGATGCCCGACACCGGGTGCGTCAGTACGCGGTCAATCGCCTCAGTCCTTTTGGCAAACGGATCCGCGGCATATTCGGCGCAACTCTCGACGACGCGCTCCGCCCAATCGTAACGCAGGGCGTGGGTGGGGCGTTCGGCATTGCGCAGCAAGAGCGGCGGCTCGGGCGCACGATTGTTGGCGATCACTTCGCCGAGAGCGGCCTTGAGTTCGCGGATGCCTTCGCCCGAACGCGCGCACAGCGGCACAACGGGACAACCCAAGTGACGCGCGAGGACCTCGGTGTCGATCCGCGTGCCCGCGCGGCGCGAGAGGTCGATCATGTTGAGCGCAACAACCGTCGGCGCGCCAAGTTCGAGCACCTGGCCCGCGAGAAACAAATTCCGCACGAGGTTCGTCGCGTCGACGATGAGGATGACTACGCATTCGCCAACCGACGCCGTTTTCCGAATCACCTCCAATGCGGTGGCCTCTTCAGCGGAGGCGGCGTGCAGCGAGTAGAGGCCGGGCATGTCATAAAGGTGGTGCTCGAACTCGTCGATGACGAGCGCGCCGCGGCGGACCTCGAGCGTCGTGCCGGGGAAGTTGGCCGTCTTGAGGCGCATGCCAGTGAGTTGGTTAAAGAGCGTGGTCTTTCCCGCGTTCGGATTGCCGACGAGGAGAACATTTGCCTGTTGCAGCGTGGACTCGATGACCGGATACTTCAACTCGGCCCCGTTCGCCCTGGGCCTGTCGAAGGGCGGGATCGCCACCGCCATCAGTCCGCCTCCACCGGCAGCACGTCGATGTGGTCCATGAACCACGGCGAGAGGCCGATGCGTGCGCCGTACACTTGCACGATCCAGGGGTCGCCACGCTTGACGATGCGAACAATGCGGCCCTCGCAAATGCCTAGACCCTCGAGCCGGGTCGTTTGCGTGTCCGGTGCGTTGACGGAAATGATGCGGGCGCTCGTGCCAGGGAGCATTTCCGCGAGCGGGCGTGTCGAACTATTGCGTACTTCGGGCATGGCGTTTTGGAACTACCGGCCAGAAAATCGACAAGAATCCATTAAGATTGCGTTACTACGCAGACCCAATGTTCAGTAAGCTTAACATTGGATTAGGAGATAGGTCAAGTCTTTTGTAGGCAGTTCGCCTGATTGGATTCCCGATCCGAAAGACTGCGAACGTGAATGCGGGGCCGAAGCCCCTATTCGAGCTTCAGGTTCTGGCGCTGGAACCAGGAGCGAAGATCGTCGTTGTTGGCGCCAGTTTCGTTCTGGGTCGTGTTCGAGCGGAGTTGGTTGTCGTAGAACTCCTCGAGCTTTCGGATTTGTTCAGCTAAATCTTTTCGCTTTCCAACAAGTTTGCTCACGCCTTTCACCCACGCCTGCGACTCGCTGTGAAGTTCGTCCATGTCCAGATGAATGCCAAGCAAATCGACGATCTTTTGCGCGGCCGCTTCGATGCAGCGGACATTTCGACCGTCGACGTACGAGGGAATCGCGGCGACGACGGTGGCCATTTCGAGGCCGCGTTTCTTGGCCTCGACGGCGAGGAACGTTCCGAAACTTGCCGGGCCTTCGTAGTTCGTCGGGCTCAAGCTGTGGCGGACGACGAAGTCGCGCATTTCCTCGCTGGTCGTCGAACTCCAAAACACGGGGTTGCGCGTGTGAGGGATCAGGCCGCTGACGCTGCCGACGAAGTAAATCGCGCGAACGTCGAATTCCTCCGCGGCGGCGAAGACGGCCTCCGCATACTCGGCCCATTTCATGTTCGGTTCGCGGCCTTCGAAAAACAGCAGATTGTTCAACGGGTCTGCGTGGAAGACGTTTCGTGGGCCTTCGAAGTTCGTGACGAGGCCCTGCTCGATGCGAGCCGTCGGGCGAAGCAGCGCCGAGATTTCCATCGATCCGGGAAAGTGGTAGATATAAAAGTCTTCGGGATCGATCGTGGCGCAGGCGCGGGCGTCGAGCGTCTCGACCATGTACTTCACGACGCCGGTGGACACTTCGCCCCCGTCCATCCAGCCGGTGAAACTCATCACCATGCGGGTCTTTTCGAGGCTGAATCGCTCGTGAATCTGGAGATGGCGGGAGGACATACGGCGCAAATTAGTCTGCCTACCACTGCAACGGTTGTCAAATCCGCGCGCGATAATGGCGGACTGGATTGCTATGCCAGAGGGTGAGAGAATGCACTACTAAACCCCACGCGCGATGACTCACGAGAACGAATGAACGATCAACGGACCAAACTACGTTTTCACCCATTGCGCGAGCGAGAGAACCGGGTCCGCGTCAGTCCGGATTTCGTCGGTCCCGCGGACGCCCCCGACGAGATGCCGGAGGGGACGCACGCGGTCATCGCCGAGACCGCGCGGCGATTGAGGGAAGCGCGCGAACGCGGCGCGGCGCGGATGATTTCGTTCGGCGCGCACGCCATCAAGAATGGCCTCGGCCCGGTGCTCATTCGGCTCATGGAAGAGGGCTGGCTGACGCATCTCGCGACGAACGGCGCGGGCATCATTCACGATTGGGAGTTCGCCTATCTCGGCGAGAGCAGCGAACACGTCGAGCGTAACGTCGCGCGCGGCGAGTTCGGCATGTGGGAGGAAACGGGCCGATACATCAACATGGCGATCGCGTGCGGCGCGTGGTCGGGCCTCGGCTACGGCGAATCGATCGGCAAGATGATCGATACGGAACTATTGCGCGTGCCCTCGATCCACGACCTTAAGGAATTCATCGTGAACGACGGGACCGCGCACCCGGAACGGCTTGCGGCCACGGCGGAACTGTTGGAACTCGAATCGCGGACCACCATCGAGCCGGGCGAGTTGAACATCCCGCATCCTCATAAGGCCATAAGCGTCCAAGCGGCGGCGTTTCGCCTCGGCCTGCCCTGCACCGGCCACCCGATGATCGGGCATGACATCATCTATCTGCATCCGGCGAACCATTGCGCACTGCTCGGGCGTGCCGCCGAGCGTGATTTTCTGCGGTTCGCGCGCTCGGTGTCCGACCTCTCCGGCGGCGTCTACATGTCCATCGGTTCGGCGGTCATGTCGCCCATGATTTTCGAGAAATCGATGAGCATGGCGCAGAACCTCGCGCTGCAAGAAGGCCGGCGCATCGAGGGGCATTTCATCGTCGTCGCCGACCTCGCCAAGGCGGGCTGGGATTGGTCCAAGGGCGAACCCCCGGAGGACCATCCGGATTACTATCTGCGCTTCAACAAGACCTTCGCGCGGATGGGCGGCGAATTGCGCTACGTCTCGTGCGACAATCGCGACTTTCTGCTCGCTCTGTATCGGGAACTAAAGGGGGCCTCATAGACCGTCATGTCTGTTTCGAAAATTCGAGTCGCCGCCTCGTTCACCCAGCGCGTGTGGGGCAGCCGCCCTCGGCTGCCAGCCTCAGGCGTGGATCGCGCTTTCATCGTTTATGGGTGTTCCCGAAGGCAACGAGGCAACTGCTCCAAAAATCGCGCCCTATACCCCGCGGCTCGCTCAGCCAATCATGCTCGTGCACGTGCTCGCAATCGTGCTCGGCCCTTCGCGCTACTCCGATTTCCATCCTTACTCAAATGAAAACCCGCCTTCATGAAAACTCATACCGCAATCGAACGTGAAATCATCGACGAGTTGCTCGCGCGGCGGTCCGACTTGGCGCCGTGCGTGCCGGCCCTCGAGGCGCTTCACCGCGCGCTAGTCGCCTGTTACGACGCGGGCGCCAAGTTGCTCGTGTGCGGGAACGGCGGCAGCCACGCCGACTCGGTGCACATCGTCGGCGAGTTGATGAAAAGCTACGAGCGGCGGCGGCCGCTTCCGGACGCAATGGCCCGCGCTCTCGAAGGGCTGCCGTGGGGCGAGGAGTTGGCGGCGCATCTCGAAGGCGGACTACCCGCGATCGCGCTGGGGTGCAGCGGCGCGCTCAAGACCGCAGTCGAGAACGATTCACCATTGCGAGACATTGCCTTCGCCCAAGAGGTCTGCGCGCTGGCAAAACCAGGCGACGTGTTTCTCGGCATCTCGACCTCCGGCAACGCGGTCAACGTGCTCATGGCCATGTCCACCGCAAAAGCAGCCGGCTGCAAGACGGCAGCGCTGACCGGTCCTCACGGCGGCAAACTCGCCATACATGCGGACATCGCAATCAAAGCCCCCGGCGCCTCCACCAAGGTCATCCAAGAGGCCCACCTCTGCCTCTATCACACCGTCTGCGGGCTAATCGAGGCGCACTACTTTCCCGAGAGTCGGTAGCGTGCTGGGCAACCGTCAACAGTGATGGGCAGGGGCGATCAAAAATAGGCGGCTGTTCCGAATGGCACTGACCTAAGGCCAAGTTCTTGCGCGGGAACGAGTTATCGCCTTCTTCCCAGCGCATCGGAAGCGTCCAATCATGTGCCCCGAATGGCTCTCGCAAATTCCCCTACGTTCTTACCAGTTGCCGCGTTCCCTTGGGGCACACCCAGAAACCATGAAAATGACCTACAGACTTCGCGCCGCGCTCCCCCTCCTTTGGTTGAAGGGAGGGGGCAGGGGGAGGGTTCGGCACAATGAATTTTCGAAACAGCGTCCAATCGTGTGCCCCGAATGGCTCTCGCAAATTCCCCTACGTTCTTACCAGTTGCCACGTGCCCTTCGAGAACACTCAGCAACGATAAAAACACCAGATCGCTCGCGCCAACAATCCCCCTCCTTTGGTTGAAGGGAGGGGGCAGGGGGCATAAGCGCTAACTTGT
>CAYXRK010000268.1:0-4861 GCA_964467615.1 uncultured Nitrospirales bacterium
TCGGGGTCGGCGTAATTCGCAAATTCGACTTTGGGGTGGGTACGCCGGATCGCGTCGAGGGTAAGCGGGACGAAGCCGTCGGTTGGCTCGGGCGGAGCGGCTTCGCTGCCGGTGGGGGCCACGGCTGTCGCCTCGCCGCCGGAACCGAGCGCGTTCGCGGTCATGGAGTTTTGGAGGTCTTCTCGGATTTCCTCATCGGCGGCGAGCTTAGAGGCAGCGGAAATCTCCTCGGCAGGTTCAGCGGCCTCGATGATGCCCAGTACGATTGCGGTGACTTTTTCGCCGAGGAATTTTTGCATCGCGTACTTGCCGAGGGTGATCTCGACTTCGGCGCTGTAAATGTCGCTCTCGCTTTGGTTGAGCTGGATGTCGTAGCCCTGTTGGGCTTCGGCGAGGGATGCTTGCGTGCTTTTGAACTGGATTTCAGCGGTCGTCAGTTTTTCTTTCAGCGCGGTCGAATCCAATTCGACGAGTTTTTTCTTGTTCTTGACGTCGTCCTCGGTGACGAAGTAGCCCTCTTCGACGATAAAAAGGATCTTTACGCCTTCCCAGCCCTTAACCTGAGACTTGATCTCTTGGGCCTCGAGCGCCTCGACGTTGCCGCCCTCGAGCACTTTGATGTCGAGCGGACCTTGAAGCACTTCGAATGTGGCGTAGGTCTGGGTATCGCCACGCCCGAATAGGAGCCATACAGTGCCTACGAGGAGGATAACGAAGGTTCCGATTACGAAGGCTAAGTACTTGCGTTTACTGCGTTTACGCACGAATCACCCCATTCAGCGAACGGGCACAGCGCTCGATTCGCCCTCGGTTGGATGCCCGCGCTTGCGATTAAGTTCCTAACGTGATGGCTACCATCATATTACATTAGACCCGTACGGCCCCGAAATTGTGACTTTCGTGTCGCTTATACAACGCGGGGTGGCGCGAAAACGATCACAAGAAGTCCGGAAAAATCGAACGGGCTTCTCCCGATGCTTCGGCAGAAGCCCCTCCCGAATATATTGAAACCGCTATTCCTCGTGGTGGTGGCCGCCCTCACCTACGAAAGCGTCCGCGAAAATCAGTCCCGCGTCACTTACGGGGAAATATGGACTATCCTCGCCCGCGTATTTGAGGAACTCGACGTGGCCGTCGAAATACAACACGTTCGATCCGCCCGGAATGTGATTAAAGTGCGCGGGATCGGCCGAGACCATGTCCCACATGACGGCCAAGGCAGACTGGCCCGAGATGGCCCCTCCTGGGGCGTTGATGTCCGTGATGAAGAATCGCTCGATGCCTTCGCGGAGGCGGGGATAGTACGAGCGGCCGCCGATGGGTTCGTCGAATTCCCAATCTAGGAGGATGAGGGTTGGGTCGACCTCAAGCTTCTCGGTTTCCTCTTCGATGGCCTCTTCCAATGCCTCGAGTTCCTCCTCTCCACCCATTTCGTCCTCAATCTCGGCGGCGCGGAGCGATCCATTGTCGACCGCCCAGCCGATATAGGCGTAGGGATGGCCTACGACTTCGCAAGGTTCGACGATGCCGTCTTCGGTGAATCCGGGCATGGGCCGCCAATGGCCGGAATGCGTCATTCCCTGGTCCCACTGTTCGAGAGCAGACGGCCCGATCGAGGTGCTTGGGCAGACGAGGGGTCCGAGGTCCGGCAGATACTCGGGATACATCCCCTCGACGTTGAAGATGGCCGACCAAGGCTGCAAATTACCGACGCAATCGAAGATTTTTTGGTGCGGCCAATACTCGCCGCGCGTTTCGCTCGCGTACATCTTGAGCGAAAGGCCGCACTGTTTGAGATTGTTCGCACAGCTCGCGCGGCGCGCGGCTTCGCGTGCGCGGGCCAGGGCCGGCAACAGGATCGCCGCGAGAATTCCAATGATGGCGATAACAACGAGCAGTTCGATGAGCGTGAATCCACGCGGTTTCATGGCAGAGCTCCCTTCGAGAAGTTACGTGTTAGGGCGATCCGAGAATCGCCGCGAGTGCGGCGCGGATCTGCGCCTCAGCAAAACGGGAACGGTTCTGTGCGCTAGGCCGTGAAGGGAGGAGCGCGGCCAGCGTTGTCGCATAGCGCCGGAGACTCGGGCAAACGACCGCCTGGAAGGAGTTCGAGAATGGTGGTTGCCGAGGAGCCAGCCGGTGCGAAGACATTCGCGACGGGCGGCGCGAGTGACTCGACCAAATTGCAGAGGGCGCATTGGCGGGCCGAACGGTCTTGCTCGACGATCGGGCCGGATTTTTGGTTCGCGGCGCAGTGGGCGCGCGTCAGGCAGCATGTGCTCGCGGGCCGCTTGGTGACGCTTTCGAGCGTGGCGCAGACGCCTGGAACAAGGCCCCGAAAGCTAGCGAGCATATACATGGCGAGCATCGCCGCGGCGGGAACGCGGACGAAAATGCTGGATCGATGGAAGCGAAGGTGAGACATTGCGCTCAGAACTTCGAACACCGGTGCTGCGAGTGATGTTCCGGTGGCTGTCTCTGCCTCAGTAGTCGTTCGTTTCCGAGATAAGCCCAAGCCGAGCGATTGTCCTGTAATCGACTGGCGATCAAATTAGTTTCGGCTGATCCGGTTCGGCGGGAGCCTCGCCCTCCCCCGTTTCCGAATCATAAGCCGATGCGATGGAGGAGACGCTCGGGAGCAACGACTCGTGGTCAGATACCATTGAAATCGAGACTTGGGATTGTTGGGCCTCTCTCTCGCACCGGAATTGACCGTCCCGGACCTTGCATGCCAGAATGGTAAGCGGAGGATTGTATCTATGTTATTTCGCGGATTGTTCGCGTTGGTTTTGGTGGTGGGGACGACGTACGGATTCGCCGCGGATGAGCCAACTCAGGAACAGGTGATCGCACAGCTCGTCGATCTCTTGCGGGGGCTTCAAGATAAGCCGGATGACCTTGCTGCAGCGCTCTCGGAAGTCACGAACCGTATCGCGAAAGCCGGTGAGAACGAATCCCGAATTGCGTCGCTCGAGAAACAACTCGAAGAGAAGCAGGCCGAATTACAATCTTTGACGCAGGAAATTGAGAACGTCCGGAAGCAGACGCCGGTCAGTTCGGAGACTCTCAAGACGTCGCTCGAACTCTTGGAGAAGGTGAAGGAGCAGCCCGCAGCTGAATCGGCGCCGCCGACACCGCCTGCCGCTCCTGTTCCCGTAGCGCCGCCAGCGCCGATTGCATCGGTCGCCGTGGCGGCGACTCCGACGGTTTTTACGGACGAACAGAAAATTTTCTTTGAGCGGCGCGTGCTCGCGGTATTGCAAGAGAATTGCTTCGAGTGTCACGGGCCAAACGAACAAAAGTCGGGCCAACGGCTGGATTCGCGGCAGGGCATGCTCACCGGTGGAAAACGCGGGCCGTCGATGGTTCCGGGCGACGCGGCGAAGAGTCAGATGATTTTGGCCGTCAAGCGCGAGGGCGAACTTAAGATGCCGCCCGATGGCGTGCTGACCGCCTCGGACATTCAGGCGCTAAGCGATTGGATCGGATTGGGCGCGCCGTGGCCGGATGGGGCTTCGGTCGAGGCGGAAGCCCCGGCGCCGGCTGCGCCGAAGGTGGACGCACCCTCGGCCGCCGCGCCAACCGTTGCCGCCGCCGCTGGCGGTGTAGTCGTGACTCCCGCTGCTCTGCGCTCGGAAACTCCGAAGATCGTCGAGACGCCTCCGGCCGCGCCAACGGTCAATCCTACTTTCGCTTCCGACGCCAATTCAGTCCCGACGTTCAACCGCGATATTCGCCCGATTTTCTCGAACTACTGTTACGCGTGCCACGGGCCGGATGAACGCGCCCGCAAGGAAGACTTGCGGCTGGACGATGAGGCCATCGCGCGGAAGGTCCTCGAGGGCGCAAACCGAGGCGAGACTAAACTCTGGAAACGCATCACGAATCCCGACATCGAGGAGCGGATGCCGCCGCACGATCAGACGAGGCAATTGACGCCGGAACACATCGAGACGATTGGGCGATGGATCGATGCGGGCGCGAAATGGGAACAGCACTGGTCGTTTATCAAACCGGTTCGGCCCGTCCCACCGCAGACGGCTGATCCGGCCTGGTCGCGCAACCCGATCGACCAGTTCGTCTTCGCGGCGATGCAGCGCGCGGGACTCTCGCCGTCGCCTGAGGCGAGCAAGGAACACCTCATCCGCCGCGCCACGCTCGACGTCACGGGCCTGCCTCCGACGCTCGAGGAAGTGGACGCATTCCTCGCGGACGACGGCCCGGACGCCTACGAGAAGGTCGTGGATGGGCTGTTGGCGTCGCCGCGCTACGGCGAGAACATGGCGCGCGGCTGGCTCGACCTCTCGCGCTATGCGGACACGAACGGCTATCACATCGACAACGAGCGCTACATGTGGCGCTGGCGGGACTGGGTCATCGAGGCATTCAACAAGAACCAACCGTTCGATGAGTTTACGGTCGAGCAGATCGCGGGCGATTTGCTGCCGAATCCTTCGCTCGATCAACTCGTCGCGACAGGATTCAACCGCAACCACATGATCAATTTCGAGGGCGGCGCGATTCCCGAGGAATACCGCGTGCAATACGTGAACGACCGTCTCGACGCGACATCGACCGTGTGGATGGGCCTGACCGTGCATTGCGCGCAGTGTCACGATCATAAGTTCGACCCCATCACGAACCGCGACTACTACCAGATGTACGCGTTCTTCAACCAGGTGCCCGAGGAGGGACTCGACGGACGCGACGGGAATGCCAAGCCCTTCGTCAAAGCACCACTTCCCGAGCAGACCGCCAAGCTCGCGGAATTGGATACGATGATCGCGGCGCTGAAGGCCGACCGAGACAAACCGAATCCCGAATTGGAACAAAAGCAGGCGGCCTGGGAAGCCGAGTGGAG
>CAYXRK010000269.1:0-4857 GCA_964467615.1 uncultured Nitrospirales bacterium
GTCACGCGCGCATGACGATTTAACCAGAAAAGCGACTTCTGCCACGGGCTGCTAGCCCCCTCCCTTGGGAAGGGAGGGGGGATGTTGCGTCGGGCGCGTCAGGCATTACCGGGCAACCGGCCCCACTCGATGTCGGCTACGACGGGTTGTGAGAGATCGACGTGGGTGGGGAACGCGCTTTGCGCTAGGCCTTCGAAGAGGAAACGGACTTTGGTGACGCGCCCCCCGTCGGTCCCGACGAGAACGTTTTGGGTGACCGTGTTCACAACGGCCCGGACCATTAGCCACTCGGCGAGGACGGATCGGGGCAGCGCGAGCTCGAGGTCGCGGGAGAAATCGACGACGAGCTCGCCGTCCTCGAGCAGGTAGGCTGCGCGGACTTTTGTTTCCGGCGGCAGCACGGGCAACAAGTCCGAGCGCGGGCCCGCCGCAAGGGCCTCGATCGCGTGCTTGCAGTTTTCCGCCGTGTACTCAGTCACGGGGATAGTGCGATCCTCGGCGGCGAGAGCATTGCTCGACGCGTCCGCAAAATACAGACGGGCCGCGATGACGGCGTCGCGCACGCCGTCGGGCGCCGCCGCGGAGTCAGCTGGCTGTTGGAGGAACGTCACATCGAGGGGGTCTTCGCCTTTCTGCACCATTTCATAGACGAGGATAGCGAGGCAGAACAGCAAGACGAGCGTGGCGACGCCCCACAGCGAGAGCAAGACGGTGCGCGTGACGTTGGCGGTCTTGTCGGGGTTCATGGCTCGATTTCCTTGAGCGGTTCGACGGCGTCGATCCTCGCGGCTTCCTGCGCGGGTACCGCGAGGTAGTCCCGTACGCCTTTGGCGATGGCGTGGGCAATCGCGTCGCGCGCGGCGGCGTCGGCAAGGGTGGCGGCGTTCGCGGGGTTTGTCATACAGCCCGCCTCGATCACGATTGCCGGAACGCGGACGAACTCGAAGATTTTGCATGGCACGGTCGAGACAGCGCGGAGCGAGATCGCGCCGGAATCGGCGAGCGCTCGGCCAACGGCTTCGGCTATGTTGCGCGCCTGGGCGGAGTAGTCCGGGGAGTCTTGCTTGCTTCGATGCGCCGCGAGGACTTGGCTTCGATACGGGCGTTCCGGTTGGCGTGGTGGCGGGCAATAGACCGCCGCGCCTGAAAATTCCGGGGACATGGCCGCGGCGGCGTGAAGCGAGATCAGCAGGTCCGTCTCGTAACTCGCCGCGAGGACCCCCCGTTGCGGATCACTGACACCGGTGTCTTCTTCGCGAAGCAGTTTGACCGTAACATTTGGAATGTCTGCAAGACCCGCCGCGAGCGTCTTGGCGAGCGCGAGTGTGATCGTCTTTTCCGCGGAGGCGAGCGGCGCCTCGGCACCGGCATCTTGTCCACCGTGGGCCGGATCGATCGTAATTACGTGAATCGGCCGGGTCTCCGGTTTGGGCGGTGCGAGGACGACCGGCGTGACAGCGGAGGGGGAGGACCCCCTGGAAACGACGCGGCCGCCGCTCGCGATGGTTACGCTACGCGGCCCTTCGGCGACGGGATCGAGCTGTTCCAACGCGGATTCATCGGCGGCAATACCAAAGGCGGACCTGAAGAAGGGAGCGACATCCGCTCTGGCAATGAGGACGGCGTCGCCATCGCGCAGGACCGGATACGTGAGATTGAAGACCTGGCCGCCAATCACGCGCTTGTCGCCCATTTGGATCCATGTGCGTGCGCCCCGGAAGTCGATGCTCATGCGTGTCGTGAGAAGATTGTTGGTGGCGCCGATTGCTTGGAGGATGTCCACGAGCGGGACGTAGGATTGGCCAGCGCGCTGGACTTCATCGACCGAAACCGTGCGGAGGCCGTCGTCGAGTTGGAGATCGAACGAGACGACAGCGGACGCCGCTGGGCTTAGGGCGAGGAAGACTACAGAGAAGATGCGGACAAGCACGGTGTGGACGCAGGAGTTCCAGGTGGACGGTGCAATGAGGAATTTCGATCGTGGGAACAACGAGACTACTCGATTAGTGTTACGATTACGATTACGAGCAGGAGCACGAGCAGGAGCAGGAGCAGGACTACGAGCAGGATAGGGTCAGGTAATACGCGGTACCGACCCGCACACAATACACTAGGCGCGTATATCACCCGATGAGGGCGAAAGTTTCAATCGTCGTGCGGCGAGGAGCGCGTGGCTCAAGTCCGCCTCTTCTCCGCGAAGGTTTGGCGGATGTTGGAGTATTCGCCGACTTGGGTCTGCTTGCGCTCGCCGAGTTGGATTTGGCTTCGGGTCTTGGCGACTTCCTTTTCGAGTTTGTCGAGACAGGGTTCGCACAAACGCTTGGTCATGCTGATGGCCGGTGCGCCGCACCGGCCGCATTTGACCTCGGTGCCTGACTTGAGAAAGCTAATCAGGCCCTCCTGAATCATCCGCAGGACGCACTCGATCTTTACGCCGCTCAATTCGGCCACTTGCTCGGCGTTCATATCAGGGTTGTTCGAAAGGGATTGTCGAATGATGTCGAAATCTTTGTCCTCGTCCGGCATGCACGCTGGGCACACGGGCGATTTAATCTTGTTGTAAAGTTTTTCGCATCGAACGCATTTGCTGAGCGGCATGGCGCGTCCCTCTAGCTTGGCCAGTCGTATGATATCGAATCCCAGTCAATCTCCGCATTGCCGCGAACACCGGCTTTGATGACCTTACCGGAACGCGAGAAGTGGACGCCGGCGGTGATGGAGCGTATGGCATTGCCGGCGGCGTCGTAGAGGGCGTGGGCGGTATCGGGGTAGACCACCTGAATCCAGCCTATGCTCGCCGCCGATTCGTCGAGTTCTTTGCGGCCTTCCGCGCCACCCACGAAAATAAGTTCGGCGCCGGGGGAGAAGACGTACTGATCTTCAACGCCCTCGAGCGTGAGTAGGTTGCGCTCGGGGCGGCGGTCTTGGATTTGGGCGCAAAGGGCGGCGCGGGCTTCCTCGAGGGCCTGGGGCTCACCATCCGTTCGGCGTACGTAGTCGAGTCGATCATGCATCCACTGGGTCATTTCGATGATTCGCTCGCAGTCGCCTTGTTGGAAGGCGCGAGCATAGGCCAGCGCCGCGGAATCTTCTGAAGGACTTGGACGCGCAACAAGCGGCGGCGGAGTTACGCGGACGTCTGACGGGTTGACCACCTGCTCCGCTGGATTTCCCCAGTACCAAAGACCCAGCAGGCCCGCCGCGCCGAAAGCGACAGCGACGATGTATTCGGCCGAGGCCTTGACACGCCCGTCATTCACGAAGTGATGCTATCACCGTACTCGTGGATTCGCAAAGATAGCGCGTGGCCCCACCCTACATCTGATGACTGTTCAATTGTCATCGTCCGCTACGGTATGATCGCCGCGACTCAGGAGTTCTGATGATGATGAAACGATTCACTGGGGTCATTACCAAAGAAGAGAATTGGTACGTGGCCCATTGCCTGGAACTCGGCGTCGTCAGCCAAGGTAAATCTATCGATGAGGCCCGTGTGAATCTGCGCGAAGCAGTCGAACTTTACATCGAGAGCTATGGGGACGACGAACTTCCCGATAGCCAGGGGGAAATGATACTTTGCCCCATCGAGGTTGGGACCGTTGGCTAAGTTGCCTGTACTGTCGGGCCAAGACCTCATAAAAATTCTGAAACGCAGAGGCTTTGAAGTCGTTCGTCAGCGTGGAAGTCACGTTAATCTGGAGAAGGACGAATATCGCACGGTCGTCCCGCTTCACAGCGACCTATCCAAAGGTACTTTGCTCGCGATATTGAAGCAGTGCGGCCTCACCAAAGAAGATTTGATCGACAGATAGATGATCGATGGATCCAGTCGGTAGTTTGTTGTCTCGGCGTGATTAAGCGCCCGCGGTGGTCACTAATTTCTTGACGATGTGGAAGGCGTGGTGGGGGTGGCGGATGGCGCGGCGGGCCATTTCGGGGAGGGAGTAGTTGCGCAGGGCCATGCGGGCGGAGAGGCGTTCGTAGAGGGCGCGTTGTTCGGCGGCGGGCATGGCGTCGTTGCAGTTCACCGTGTCGGGGTCGCCGCAGGTGAATTTTTCCCAGGGAATTTGTGCGTCGCGGACGCGGCCCTTGACCTGCTCGAACAGGGCGGTGCCGGGCAGCGGCGTGACGTAGTGAACCGAGGCGAAGTCGATCTTCGCGCGCTTGATGAAACGCTCGGTCAGGAGTACATCGTCGCGCGTTTCGCCGGGCGTGCCGACTATGAAACAACCGCGCACGCGCAGACCGGCTTCGTGTGCATAGCGTGCGGCCTCCGTGTTTTGTTCGATCGTGGCGCTCTTGTTCACCGTGTCGAGCACGCGCTGGCTGCCGCTCTCGAAGCCGATGGCGATTTGGATGCACCCGGCGCGTTTCATCATCGGCAAGATGTCTGGGCGGACAGTGCGCGCGTGCATCTGGCATTCCCACTTGATGCCGTCGAGGCCGTTCTCGACGATGGCCTCGCAGATCGCGCGGAAGCGTTTCATGTCGGTCGCCATGAGTTCGTCGTAGAACGCGACGCTCTGGATATGGTGGCGTTCGACGAGGTACTTCAGTTCGGCGACGACG
Organism: uncultured Nitrospirales bacterium; assembly: GCA_964467615.1. Lineage (GTDB taxonomy): Bacteria > Hydrogenedentota > Hydrogenedentia > Hydrogenedentales > CAYXRK01. The sequence goes on from CAYXRK010000269.1 coordinate 4,570, forward strand.
CGTTCCGCGCCGTGGAAGCGCAGCGGGGCCTCGCGCTCTGAGTTGATGCAGAAGTTGCATTTGAAGGGGCAGCCGCGCGAGGTGATGACGCCGAGCGTGCGGTACGAGAAGCCCGCGAGTTCCTCGCCCGCTTCGGCATAGGTGTCGAGATCGAGTTGCCAGCGGGCGGGTTCGGGCAGCGCGTCGAGCGAGTCGGGCGTGAGCGGCTCGATGATGCCTTCGACCTTGCCGCTGTCGAGGACTTTCGGGAAGGTCCATTCCGCCTCGCCGCGGATGACGCAGTCGGCG
>CAYXRK010000270.1:0-4790 GCA_964467615.1 uncultured Nitrospirales bacterium
CCCGTAATAATGAACACCTTACCCTTCGGATTCATGAACGACTCCTTCACGCAGCCACACCACGCCGGAACACCGCGCCCACACGAACGCCCACGCCCCAGCAACCCCGCCGATTATGGCAAATCACCCAGCACTCGTGCTCGGCGGTTTGGGTGAGCCCGTCGAACGGTCGAACCATGAACGGAGCCCACCTACGCCTCAGGCCCCGGCCCGCTCACCCGGAGATGGCGAATCAATCCGGATCAACGTCGATCGTGCAAGCAGCGATACTTCCTCCCAGTCGCCTCGGATCAACGCTTCCTTCTTCCTCCTGCTCCAACCCTTGATTTGCCGTTCAGCCGCCAGCGCTGACTCACGCGTGGGGAACTCCTGAGAGAACACAAGTTCAAGCGGTCGTCGCTTGTACGTGTAGCAACTCCGGATCGCGCCAGCCTCGTGCTGCGCCAGGCGCTTCGGAAGATCATCCGTGTGCCCCGTGTAATAGCTCCCGTCGGCGCAGCGGAGAATGTAGACCCAGAACGGCAACATTCGAAAACTGTAGCACGATGACGAACCATTCCCTCCGTCCATCCTTCGACACCCTCAGGACGAACGGAGGGAGTGGTTCTTCCTGCTTTTCCAAATTCTTCCGTTCCGTTCGTCCTGAGAGCGTGTGAAAAAATCGAAGAAGCGCTGTCGATGGCATTTGCCTACGACTCGCACTGACCGATCGGCAAGCTCAAGTCCTCCCTTTCCCGTTCGTCCTGAGGGTGTCGAAGGATGCGGGAATAGGGAGGGTTTGAGCGACCCTTGGTCAACTCGCATTAATTCACAATCTCTGAGCTAGTCGAAGAAGGAAACGAATCCCACCTACGCCAACTTGCACCGCGCCGCCCTTACACCAACGGATCGTGCTGCACCGACCCCACACCAACCGCACCGACCTTACACCAACCGTTCGTCCTGAGGGTGTCGAAGGATGAACGGAGCCCGCTCTCCGCCAAATTCCGCCGCCCGGCCCCGTCAGCATGCGGAGTCTACATAGCGAGCCGACGAAGCAATCTCACGCCCCACCCAAAACGCCGCCCTCGCTAAATCCCCCCGTTGAAGGGGGTGCCGCGCAGTGGTGTGCGCGGCGGGGGATGTGAGCCCTCCCGTTCGCGACTCGTCCACCGTACCGTTCGTGGTGAGCCTGTCGAACCATCGACGTTTGAATTCACCGTGTAGGCCACAATCAGAGATCAGCAGATAGCTTCTCGATTCGTTCATCGAGGCCGACTATACGAAATCGTTCGCGGAAGATTCGCTCGTAGATCTTCAAACAACACACCCCAACTTGCGCGCTAGTCTTTAATGCGAGTCGAAAATATATGTTGTCTTTCCCAACCTGAAAAACACTATGGACAATCTTGTCTTTGGAACTGGCCGAATTAACCGTGATGGACGTGTACATTCCGTACACATTCGGGTGCGCGCCCAAGTCGATCGTTCTCTCGTAGAACGTCTTCGCGGCCTGTCCGTTGATGGGATCGACCGCGATTAGTTCGTCAATCATACGCGCTCCCGAGAATTCGCGCTTCACCTGACCTCGATTTTTTTCGCTGTCTTGTCGCGACAGCCAATGTTTGAATCGCTCTACATCGTTGTCAAAATGAAATCCATAGAGAGCGCTCTCAAGGCAAATCCGTAGAACAGCGTAACACTCTCGCAACTGTCCGGCTAGTGCCAGTTGTGCGGCCACTCGATAGGATGACCGACATTGCAAAAGCATGGCGGGCGCGGAAGCCTTCTCATCAGGCAAATGTTGGAGGCAATCCAAGGCGTCGTTCATGGCTGCGTCTATCTCTTTCAACCGCTGATACTCGCGCGGCATATTGACGAAAGAGGCCTGAACGGTGTCTTGGAACGTGTCGAAGAATCCAGACAATAAGTCACGTGCCCAATTTGGGGGTGAATCGGTCATAAGCAGGGCTTTCGACGAGGAAGACGTGATTTCACGTCCCGTCGTATGAATACACCTTGATGACGCGCTGCGTGCGCGGCGGAACTACTGACCCGATGTGTTGGTCTGCGAACGCGCACGAAAGTCCTCTCGTTATCGACTCACACAGACGGCTGCGATCCAGGCGAGTCAAATTTGAGCCGCTCGACGTGTGCGATCAGTTCGTCAAGACGTTGCCAATTTTGCTCGAGTCTCAGATGATTCACGGCCACGACAGCTTGAAGTGCATAGGCAGTCATTTGCGGCAACAGATTCTCAATCTTCCTTCTCTGCTTCGCGGCTCCTTCATGCACTATGGCGCTACGAATATTGTAGCATGACTTCGAGCTTTTGAAGATGTCCCGTCTACTATTGAAATCCGATCCCAAGATGAACGCAAGCCTCTCCCCAAGTACCGACGCCAAAGGTTCGTCACCCCGGCCACACAACAAACTCTCAACGGCGATACAGAACTTCAAAAAACGAGTATCCTCGGATTCCTCTCCCACTGCGTCACCAATCCAGAGTATCGCTCGAATCAACCGAGTCTCGACGTCAGAGCGCTCGTCAGCGGCTTTCGCAAGAATTGCCGAAAAAGATGAGAAGCCCACGCGGTCGAATTTTTCTCGTTGCGCGTTCCCCAGTGGAGTATGACGAGCGAAGTCTTGATTGAATATTCTCGACGCTTCGCTTTCTAAATGAGCGAAATACCATTTCTCTCCCGGCGATGCTTCACCTCGTAGGTGACAAAGGTCTACGGCATTTGCTCCAGGAAATATTACGCTCAGAAACCGGAGGAGCGCGACTACTTCACGAAATCGTACTAGTGCCAATTCGAGACCGCGCCCGACTTCTCTTGCATCGATCGAGATCGAGATAAGGCAAGTGCATTCATCTGGTCTTAACTTCGAATAGTACTCGTGATCAAGCGACCTCTTTGTTTCCTCCTTTTGTTCGAAGTTCAGATGTTTAACTTGATCAATCTGGCCGAACATGTGGGATCTCAGTTTTCCGACGGCCGTCTCAGTAAACGGTTCTAGAAGTGCCGAACCGACCTGCAGGTCGTCGACCATCTTTAATTTATCTATCAGGGCAAAGTACGTGACCGTTTTAGACTTCGCCTCTTTCAACTTTCGATACCACGTTTTGACCTCGTCGTTCACGGTGTCCTCAGAAGGTCGACCGGGATTAGCGCGGACTAGAGACACCAATAAGTCCTCCATCGATGCGCGAAGCGCGGCTTTCGAATACGATTGCCGCAAAAAATTGTCCCCCAGCAGTTTGTCCAATGCGGAGTGGAACTCAGCCTCCTCGTCCTTTGTCAGGCTAATCCAAATGCCATGGCGCATAAACATGGTGCTTGACACTGCGAACGGTTTCGGACTTCCCTCTCCTTGCGGCCACAAGCATTCAAGGATATTGTTCGCGAGCTTCTTCTTTTCCAATTCCGGCACGTGTTCCCATCCTTCATCCGATTACTTCAACGGCACTATACGTTGTATCACACGAGGGAGTCTTAGCGATCTTTGCGAGAGACATTGCGTTTGTTCGCGTTCTGCTCCCTCGAAAACACCCATTTGACCCAATAAAACCGACCAGTTTTTCAAAATCCAGGTCAACGCCCGGTGTTATATAGGTAGGAGCGGTTCCCTCGGCCTGCGGTTACCCCTCAGCCGGTAGGCCCTTCGGCACGTTCAGAGCGAGAACCAAGAACTCGATTTCCGTAGTTCATCTGCGCCGATCTGCGTCATCTGCGGACACCCGGCCACCCCCCCCACGAAAACTCCCGTTCCGCCCAACAAGACCGGCCCATTTCCAAAAAATTTAGGTCAACAAACATGAACCATATATATGGGGGGAGTTGCGTCCGGACCTCTGCGCCCGCTCCCTCGCCGCCCCAGGACGACGAGTACGCCAAAGCGTTTTCCCAAGATTGGAGTTTTCGGCGACTTTTCGCGCCTTTGGACGGCAAATTCCCGTACTTGAACGGAGTTTAGACGCCCAAAATCAGCCAAAAAAGGAGCCTCAACCCATGCTAAGTCCAGCAATATCAACGATCGGCCTCGCCAAAACATCGGCCCGCCGGCCGATCCCCACCGTAAAAGGATTTCTACGTAAAAGGATTTCTACGGCGATGTATTCGCAATCCATCTGCGTCGGTCTGCGAAATCTGCGGACAGATGGATACCCCTCAAATGTACCCCGCGTGCGCTTCGCCCCGTTCGAGACCGTTTCGAGTCACACCTTTGCTTTTGTAATTCCGCCTTCCTGGTCGCGGATTACTCGTTTGAGGACTTTGCCGGTGGCGTTTTTGGGGAGGGAGTCGCGGAAGACGTAGTACTTGGGGACTTTGAAGTTGGCCATGTGTTCGCGGCAGTAGGCTTCGATTTCCTCGGCGGTGGGGTCGGCGCCGGGTTTGGCGACTAGGACGGCCTTGACGGATTCGCCCTGGTATTCGCTGGGGACGCCGATGACGGCGCAGTCCATGATTTTGGGGTGGCGCATAATGACGTTTTCGAGTTCGATGGGGTAGACGTTGTAGCCGCTGACGACGATCATGTCTTTTTTGCGGTCTACGATGTAGAGGTAGCCGTCTTCGTCGAAGCGGCCCATGTCGCCGGTGTGGAACCATCCGCCGCGCATGGCTTCGGCGGTTTCTTCGGGGCGGTTCCAGTAGCCGAGGAAGATGTTGGGGCCGCGGGCGATGACTTCGCCGACACCGCCGGGCGGTACGTCGTTGTCGTTTTCGTCGACGATGCGGAGTTGGACTTGCTTGATGGGTGGGCCGACTGCGCCGGGTTTGTTTACGGGGCCGGCGGCGTTGGTGCTG
>CAYXRK010000271.1:0-4762 GCA_964467615.1 uncultured Nitrospirales bacterium
GCGCGCGGAATTTCTGCGCGGATCCGCGGAACGCCGCCTCGGACAAACAAAAGAAGCGCTCGCGTCCTTCGTGCGATCCTTTGAACTCGCGCCTGCGCCGGATTCGGGCTGGGGGGCCGCGACGCTTCTGTCGGAACTTGGCCGGCCCAACGAAGCATTGCCCTATTTCGACACCGTCATCGAAAAGGCCGACGGCCCGCGCAAACAAGAAGCCATTAGATTGCGTGAGAGCATCCGGCGGAACGCGGGAGCATGATTCGCTCCGCGGCCCGAGCGTTACCCGCGCTGCTTCTCGGCGCGGCGTTCTGCTCGGTATCGGCTGAGAATGCCGCATCGCTGCTCCAACGCATACGCGAAGCATCGTTCCGCGTGTACGACCGCCCCGGCCCGCTCAAATTTCGTGAAGGCCCGCCCGTTGCGGAGCTGGTCGCGGTTGACCTGCGGCGCGGCAGCCGCGGCGCGCCGATCACGGAATCGTTCGATGCGCCAGCCGACGGCTTGCGCCTTACCTTGTACTGGAAGCCCACGTCCGAGAAGTTCGCCGAGAGCAGTGTCATCATCGCCATTCGCGGGCCGGGTACGGCCCCGTCGCCTGCCTATCAAGTAAAGGCGGCGCCGGTTGATCGAAGCTCGTTCGAGATAGGACGCGTGACCGTGCAGTCTCTGGAACTGCCCCTCCCCGCGCGCCGCTTCGTCGGAAACGGCGTACTCTCCATCGTCCAGGAATTTAACGGTGAACGCGTGACGCATTTCGTGCGCGCGATCCGCGTCGAGCCGGAAGTCTGGCAATCGAATCTGCCGGACGCCACCGTGGCATCGATGTTCGGCGCAAGCGCATCGCGATTGCGCGCGGCGTTTCGGATCGGCCCGGACACCTCAGTAAAAATTCCATTCACGACCGCGTCGAATCAGAACGCAACGATTCGAATTGGAATCATTTCGGGCGTGGATTGGGGGGATTCGCTCGTTGATGGAGAGACCGTCGCGCGAATTCGGGTCGGCGCCGGATTCGTCCTCCCGATCGTTCTCGACAACGACACGCTCCGCATCGTGGACGTACCCGGTTCGGATGCTTCATTCGCCGGGACAATTAGCGCTGAGTCGCGCGACGGCGCGTATGTCGGCGCGGCCCTCTCGGGACCAATCACAGTCTCCAGCGGCGCACTGACCTTCGAATACGCGGCGGCATCCGGCTACCTCGATGTCATTGACGTAGCCATCTTGCCACCTGTTGCCACCGACCCATGATCCAACGCGTCTCGGTTCCGCTGCTGTTCGCATTGGCGATCGCGTACCCCTGGGATCTGTATCAGCGTCTGCCCTTCGAGGGCCTCACGCTTGTAAAACTATGCGGGCTGGTGCTTACGGGAGCTGCCCTCGTCCTGTTCGCGATCCAACCCACGATGCGGCGCTTCCGCACTGGATTCGAAGCACCCATTGCCTTGTTCGTCGTTGCTGCCGTTCAATCGGCGTCCCATTCGATGGACAGCGCAGCGTCGGCAAAGCACCTGATCTTACTGGGAACATACATCGCGCTGTTCATTGCCACGGCTGCTTTTGTGCGGACGACCCAATCAGCGATTTGGCTGCTTCGCACCTACGCCGTGTCAACGTTGTTGGTCGCTCTAATGGGAATGGCCTGCTTCGGCGGCGTCCTCTGGCCGACCGCCTGGCGCCCCACCTACGGACCCTGGGAGACGCGCCTCATCGATGTCTGGCGCGATGGCGTGATGATGCGGGTGGCCGCCGCAAGCCCGGACGTCAACCAAGGTGCATTGCTGATGGCCATGGGATTTGCGATTTTCTTATTCTCTCGGTCGCCCCGATCCATTTACGCACACATGGCTGTCGGTCATTGGCCGGTGTTCCTGGGTCTGGGGATACTTTGGACGCAATCCCGAAGCGCCCTCGGCGCGCTTGCAGTCCTCATATCTGTCCGTCTATTTGGCGCACTACGCAGGCGTCTTGGTCGCGGAGACACAATGTTTCTCTTGTTTGGGTTACTCACCGTGCTCCTCGCAATCGTGATTTACACATCCAGCTCGTTCCTCTCCCGCGACGACCACTCCCTTCAAGGCCGTACCACAGCCTATCGCGCCGCGGCCGAATTGCTCCCGAAGCACGCCTGGCTCGGCGTCGGCCTCGGCGCTACCGATGCCGCGCTCGACCGCGGCCCAAGCGCGCAAGAAATCGACGGCGCAACGCTCCACAACGTTCCCTTCAAAGTCCTGCTCGAAACTGGCGTCCTCGGCTTCATCGCGTTGATTTGGTTCTTCGTGCAATTCGCTCGAACTCTCTACCAGCGAAGAACGGAATCCCCCGACATGGGTGAACTCGCCGCCTGCGCCTCAGCCGCCATGTTCGTCGCATTCGCGATGTCGCTTGTGCAACCGCTCCAGTGGATGTCCGTCTATCCATTCCTCGCCGGGGTTGCAGTCGGACCCTTCGCGCGGCGCGTCCCGGAGGAACAACCGATCTCCGGCATGAGCGAGTTCCGCCCCACGATCGCCGTCGTCGCCACGCTCGTCGCGCTCATGGTCATATGGAATGTCCGCGTGTACCAGCAACGCGTCAACGAAGGCATTGTGTTCAGCGACGCGCTCGCCGAGGCCGCCCAACTCGAGCGCGACGGCCATCTGCCTCGAGCGTTCGAGGCCTACGCTCGCGCGCTGCCGCTCGCCGATACGTTCGTGACCGGACGCAACTTGAACGCTTTCGCCGCCTACACCGATACGGTCGAGCGCCTGGTCGATTTCGAGAAGACCTACGACGCCATGGGAATCGGTATGGAGCGCCCCGACACCCGCGCCGTCGTGAATTTCGCGATGGGGCGCATCCAATTCGAACTGGGAAATACCGCCGCCTCGCGCGTTCTTTTGCGTGAGGCGATTGACATTGAACGTTGGTTTGCGGAGTGCTACATCACGCTCGGTGATTGCGAATGGGCCCGAGGCGATTTCATCAGTGCGTTGGCCGCCTACGGCCTCCCGATGGACACCCTGCCTGGGCACGAATATTGGAGGCGTCGCTGGCGCATTGCCCCCTGGGACACGCGCATTGACGAGCTTGTTACCCGCCCAGACGACGCGGCATCCCAGCTAGAACGAATGTGGCTGCTTCGCAAGCGCGGGCGCTGGATCGAAGCCGTCGCGATCGCCCAGTTGCTTGCAAACGAACCCATTGCGCCCGCCGATGCGTGGCTCTATCTCGCTATCGAAGCCGAACGCCAAGGCCGCCCTGCCGAAGCGGTCGATCTCTACCGCCGCGCCCTCGCCGCAGACCCATATCACCTCGATACACTCCGCCGTATCGTCTTCGAACTCCGACGCGCTCGTTGAACCACCGCTTACGCCCAATCCTCTCGGCACAAACGATGTTCTACACCCCCGGCGCGTTGGGCCCGACGACGACGTTGATTGCGTGGGGTATCAGGTCGATTTCGCAGGGCACGCGGCCGGCCACTTCGCCGTCCGGACTGACAAGGACGCGGTGCGGCGAATCGACGGTGATGTGCGTCGCCGTCATGACGTCGCATTTCGGGTGGCGGTGCTGTTGGCCGACGTACAGCAGCGGCAGGTTGATGGCCGTGCTGAGAAGCCCGATGTTCTTGAGCACGGTCACCTGAAATTCGCCGTCGTTGATCTTCGCCTTCGGCGCGGAGTGGATGCCGCCGCCGTCGTACTGCCCGTTCGAGACGATGATTTCGAGCATTTTCTCGGAGTACGAGCGATCGCCGACGGTAACGTCCATCGGCAGGCAGCGGTACGTCAGCCGCGACACGAGCACCGCGATGAGAAACGTGAGGAAGCCGCCGAACGCCTTGCTGCCGGTGTTGGTGAATTCGCCCACCTTGCCGCCGATGCCGATGTGCAGGCCGTTGACGAAGTAGCGCGTGAGCGGGCGTCCGTCCTCGGTGCGTGACCGCATGCGCCCGATGTCGCACGGCACGACGCGGTCCGACGCAAGAAAGGGAATCGCGGCGCGGCCTTTGGGTATGCCGAGGGACTTGCGGAGGTCCGAACCGGTGCCGATGGGCAGCAGGGCCAGCGCGGCGTTCGGGTTGATGACGGCGTCGTTTTCGAAAAAACCGTTGACGACTTCGTGGTGCGTGCCGTCGCCGCCAGCGCTGACGATACGGTCGCAGCCGTCCTTGAGGGCATCGCGCGCGATGCGCGTGGCGTGCTCGGGGCCTTCCGTGAGAAAGACCGCGCAGTCGCCGCCGAGCACGGCGCGGACTTCCGGCTCGAGGGCGCCCCATTGCCGCGCGGCCTTGCCGTTACCTGAATTGGGATTGATTACGACGGCTGCTCGCCGAAATGGGCGCGTCGCTGTGCTGGGAAAACCACGATTATCCGAAATTTCGGTGCTGGTTGTTGTCATATAAAAGGGTATAGCATGGTGTCAGAACGGTAATGAAAGGGAGTCACACGATGAATACGATATCTCTTTTGACCAAACAAGTTTCCAGTCTCAAGTTCGACAGGCGGCTGGCGACGCTCTCAAGTTTCAGCGCCGCGATTCTCATCCTGGCGCTCGGCGTTCTCAAGCTCACCTCGATGGAGTTGACCGAGGCACAGTTGGTGTTAGGCTTGCTCATGTGCGTGCAAGCGTCTCTTCTTCTCGTCCTAATCGGGTTCGTTGCGCCGATGTATTCGAAAATGATGGAAGAGCGCAGTCAACCCGAAAGTCGCTGACTCTTCGATTTAGGCTTCGTTAATAAATAAAGGTATCAAGTTGGTTTTGCTGATTGCGGGCGAATGGT
>CAYXRK010000272.1:0-4748 GCA_964467615.1 uncultured Nitrospirales bacterium
CCACGACCGATTTCTTATTCGGGTTGACCGCTTTGAGGTCGTATACAGCGTCCTCGATCTCTTTGGCTTTCGCGGCGAAGTCTCTCGCCTCGCGCGTGAGTTCCCTTAGTTCGGCCTCGGCGTCCTCGATGGCTTGATCGTCTCGCGGTTTTACCTTCTTCAGGTCTTTGAGCTGCTCGTTGCACTGCGCGGCCTGCTGACCTTTGGCGGTAGCTTTTTCCTTGAAAGGACGGGCCTCTTCGGAGGCGATGCGCTTGCGCTCGTCCATGTCGACAGTCCAGGACAACTCGCTGTCGGCGCGATCGGGTAAGTGACGGAAGAAATCCTCGAAGTGTTTGAGAGTCAGCGGTGTTTTCTTACGGACTTTAATTTCCGTCAGGTCGTAGTACCAGATTTTGCGCGTGGGCCGGCCTTTGACGAAGAACAGCAGATTCGTTTTCACGCCTGCTCCAGCGGCGGTGAAGACACCCGCTGGGAGGCTCACCAAGCACCACAAATCACAATCATCGAGAAGTTTGCGTTTCGTTTTAACGAATGCGTCCTCGTTCGTGCTGAAGAGTACTCCCTCGTCAAGAACCATGCCGCAGCGACCACCGTCGCGCAAGTTGCGGATGACGTGCTGAAGAAACAGTACCTGCGTTTTGCCGGTCTTGTAATCGAAGTTGGTCTGGGCTTCCTTGCCTTCCTTTCCGCCAAAGGGCGGATTCGTGAGGACGACATCAAACGTTTGCGGAGCGCCGTCGAAGATCCCGCCATAGATTTCCATTCCGGTGAGCGTATTTCCGTGCCAGAGGTTGGGCTTGTCGATTCCGTGCAGAACCAGGTTAGCCAGCGCTATGGGGTAAATGAGATTTTCCTTTTCGCGGCCCCAGAAGGTCTGCTGTTTGAGCGTCTCGAGTTGATCGGCGGTAGCGTCGTTGCCGAGTTTGCCCGTGATATGCTCGAAGCTCTGAGCGAGGAACCCCCCAGTACCGCAGCCGGGGTCATAGATAGTTTCATCGACTTTCGGATCGATGACGCGCACCATCGCCTTGATTACTTGCCGCGGCGTGAAAAACTGCCCGCCGTCGTTGCCCTTCTCGCCCATCTTGAGGAGCAAACCCTCGTAGACCTGCGATAACGTAAAGACATGTGTCGGGTCCACCGCTTCGGTCGTCAGTTCATGCACCTTATCCAACACATCAAGGAAGTTCCGCTCGGTGTCGATGCGCACGCGCTCAACGCCGGTCATTATCTCGCTGATTACCTTTTGCCTCGGCGTTGCCCCGGGCGCATTCCTAAGACCCTTGAGGCGCGGCAGCAGCTCAGCGTTGACGAAGTTAAACAAGGCGTTGGGCGGCGAGTTCTGGAGATTGGCGCGCTTGTTCGTGTGGCCCTCGGGCAAGGTCTCGGGCGGCGCGGCCCAATCCCGCCAACGGTACGGCGATTCCAGCGACGGCCGAAACGGAACGCCCAGCGCCTCGGCTTCCTGTTCCTCGCGGTGTTCCTTTTCGTCTAGGATTCGCAGGAAGAGTATCCAGGTCAGTTCGGGGACGTACTGCATCGCGCCAGCGCAATTGCCCCGGCGCATAATGTCGCAGATGCTCTTGACGGCCTGATCAACCGACTGCTGCGTTTTGTGGCGACGGCCGCTGCCGTTATTTGCGGTTCGCCGAACTCGCGCCATGATCAGGCAGGATGGGCTTCGCGTTCCACTTCGGCCATGAAGTTCGATAGTCCGTCCGGGTGAATAACGCGAATCTTATACTCCTCGAACACCCTGCCCACATGGGCCCTCAATTCCGATTCCTTTGCCGCATTCACGATGACCGGCACCACGATCAATCTGTCAGCCGAGTGCCGTCGGAGCATGTCGCCTTCGCACGCGAGTTTCAGCGCGGGTCCCACGCTCACGAACCGTTCCGGTTTGACGAGGTTGAGCGCGCCATTCTGGTAAGCATACGGGACCTCAAGGTCCACGTCCGCCACGGGGACCCGCCGTTTCAAATTCAATTGAACGCGGCCGGAAAGCCGTGGCGTGCGAAAGAACTCGTCCAACTGCGGCACCAGCGGAGGACGCGGCAAGTAAGGTTTGCGCGAAGCCCCGATCAATTCAATGTACAACGCCTCCAGCTCGCGGTCTGGATCGTCGACTTTCATCGGACGCGGCGCCGTCAATCGTAACTCGTTCGCTCGAGTTTCAACGAAATGTGTAAAGTCCTCCGACGACTTGAAGTTTTGCCGCTCGCGCAGCAGCCGCTCGCGCAGCGACTCCTTCATGGCGTCGAGGGCGAATGAATCGAACGCGTCTTTTCCGAAGAACTTCTTGACTCGCGCGTTACTCGTCTCCAGCTTTGCATCAGCGAACCGCGCTTCCGGACAGAACAATGCCACCCCGATACTCGCGGCCTCTGCACGCGAAGCGTCGGGACAATACTGGACAACACTGTAGTACCCTCTCATCGCCCGCATGGCTCACTCCTTCTCGAGGTCCAATTGTTTGGCAAAGTAGGTACTCAACGCGCTAGGCAGATGCCCAGCGACATACCGGCCACGTAGAATCAGGAATTCGCCCACGGCATCGCGCGTTTCCCGCGAAACTTTCCATTCGTCCGGCAGACCGTTAAGAATAGCGGTTATCGCGGCCGGTTCCAAGCCCCCCACGGCGTTGATGGTCGCATTCAACTCGGCTTCGTCGAGAAGCGCCGCGAATTCCGGGAACAGCCCATAAATACGGTCATCTTTGACGTGTTCGATTCGCCTTATGTTCCGCGTCAGATCCGCCCCACCCAAGAGGCAATGCGAAAAATCTATCGCAATCAGGCGCAGGCATTTTGCGGCCTTCCCTTCGGACATCAAAAACACGTTGTCATAGTTGGGTCTACGGTCAGCGCCGATTGGAGGCCATCGGTCGGCGTTGAGCAGGAGCGTGTCTACCACGACAAGGCGGGTGATGGACTCCGGGTTTTGGAGCTTTCCAAGCGTCTTGCTGTCACCGCCCCAGGGAAACCCGCGAACCGTCCGCGTCACGATCGCCGGTCCCGGTAGAGCACTACATTTGTGGCCCAAGGGAATTTCGTCATCCGGGGTGACAGTCATGATGGAGATGTCGAACGTGTCGAGGCCGAGTCTCCGGGCCAACGACGTGCCTATCCATTCGCGGGCGAGCGCGTGCGGACCCGCTGGATTGCCCAGCGCCTTGATAAACCCTTCGCCCGCGTCCGTGACGATCCGGGCGACGCCCGTGCTGCTGTCTTTGGCTTCGATGAAGCGGCGGAACGCGGTTGGACACCACCGCTTCATTTCGCCCGGCGTCACAGGCCCCCCGAAAACGCCCGACGCAACAACGCGGCGGGCATGGCGTCGATGGCGTCCAATTCCGATTCCGCTGCGGCGCGGGCCTTATCGACTGCGGCCATTTGATCGTTGAGGAGCGCCGCTATGCGCTTTTGTTCCGCGAGTGGCGGAAGGGGGATCTGCTGGACTTTGACTTGCGAGTCGTTGACCGCAGGATAGAGGGCACCCTTGACCAAGTCGGTTAAGGCCGCAACAAATGATTCGTGTCGTACGAATGCGAATAGGTACTCCGGCACCAAATCTGTACCGGCGCGCAATACGCAGAATCCCGTGCTGCAGATTTGATTATCGAGATCGGCGGGTACCAAGGCCACAGCATTGAGGTTAGGACGCGTGGTAGCGACGATAACGTCTCGAGTCCGGATTACTTGGCGGGCCCGACTTGGAGCGTGTTTGCCCAGAATCGGCCGTACTGTCGCAACGCGTTTCGCGACTTGGTCGACGCTGCTAATGTCTACATATCGGAACGTAGTTTCTGGCTGTAGTCGAGGATCACGTGTGGCGGTTCGTGGCAAGCACACGTCGCCTATGCGGGCCCAGCGCCAGTCTTTGGGAAGTGTTGCAGCGGCGGTCATGCGGTGAACATTCTTGTCTTGGTCTCGGAGAGAAGTTCGCGCGGATTGCCAGCTTGTTGGAGCGCCGCCAACCCGCCTGCGGCTTTAACCTCGGGGGTCTGGAATATTTGAGGATTCTCGAGGCCTTCTGTGCCGCCGCGGTCAAATTGACTGACGATGGCGCGGACGGTTGCGGCGGTGTGACCAGGAAAGGCGTTAATCCAATCTTCGTGCTTGTAGGTGAAAGCCAGGGCGCGATCGTGGCGAGTGCGGGGATTCATGCCCCAACCGAGTTCGGCGAGGACGTCGTACAGGTCGTAGTCCTTCCTATCGTCCACCATTCGCACGACGTTGGGAGAATAGCCAGAGGAGACGAGTCCATCGATGAGGCCGCGACGGCATTGCGGGTCGATCCAGCATTGTCGAAACGCCTGCAACGTGGGGACCTCCTTGACGAGACGGGCCGCGAGGCGGGCTTTGTACTCCTCTATGGGGACCGGCATCGCGTGTCCGTCCACTTCGGCGACGATGTAGCGTCCTGCGTCGGTGACGTGGACGTTAAAGCCTTCGACGGTTATCGTGGGTTCGGGCGGAATGGGCGGGGGCGGTACCGGGCCGGGGTCTTCGCCGCCGGTGCGTGGCGGCTTGGTGATGAAGTCTTCGCCAAATAGCCGGGTGGCGTCGGTGTAGTCGTAGACGCGGAACATGAGCTTGTTGGTGGGCGGGTCGATGCGCGTGCCCCGACCGACCATTTGGTAGAAGCTGATAGGGCTCTTGAGGTACTTGAAGAAGACGATGTTCCGCACACAAGGCACGTCCACGCCGGTGGTGAGTAAATCCACGGTAGTGGCGATGAAA
>CAYXRK010000273.1:0-4741 GCA_964467615.1 uncultured Nitrospirales bacterium
GGTTTCGGTAAAGGTCCTCGACTAGCGCTTCGGGACGGCATATCATTCGCGCCTTCAAGCTGAACGGGAGGCGCGGCGCATCGTGCGCGCGATTGAGCGCCGGAAGTTTGACGCGGTGATCACCGGGCACGGAAAATTCGCCGTCGCCTTTCACCGGCATTTTCCCCGGACATTCAGGGCCCCGTTTCGATTGGCGACGAGAGGCCGCATTGAACAGGTCGAACGCGGAAGGCGCGCCGCCGACTGAGCCATCCTTGCTTCCAAGAACACAAGCTGCGATTATCGCGCGCCGTTGGCGGGCCGTCGAGGGGACCACATGAAGCGCGCGATTCAGACATTGGTTGGACTTGCATTCGGCGGCTTCTTGGTTTGGCTTCTCGTGCGCGGGACGGATTGGAGGGAAGTGGGCCAATCGATTCGCAACGTCCATGTAGGGTGGTTCATTGCGGCGCAATTGGCGTTGTGGGCCACTTTTCCGATGCGCGTGCAGCGCTGGACCTATATCGTTCGTGCCGCGGGGCCTGCGTCTTTTCGTCATCTTTTTTCGGCGACCCAGATTGGCTTCCTCGCGAACTTCACGCTGCCCGCTCGCTTGGGCGAGATTGTACGCGCCGTTGTATTGAGCCGGCTCACCGGGCTGAAATTTGCCCAGTCCGTCGCAATGGTGGGACTCGACCGCGTTACAGACCTGTTCGGGCTGATGGCCGTGCTCACGGTTTCGTTGGTGGCGTTTCGACCCTCCGGCGACGTCACGATTCCCGCCGAGACGTTCGGCATGGCGCACCCCTTCACATTTCCGGCGGGACAGTATCGAGCGGGTGCGGTATTGGCGGGACTTTTTTTGGTCGCGGTGGTCGCGGTGAACGTGATGTTGTACGTCAATCGCACGTTGGTGATCGCGCTGAACAATCGGGTCTTAGGCCTCGTGTCGAGGACCGTCGCCGCCAAAACGGCGGGTTTGCTTGACCATTTCGCGGACGGCTTGCAGGTTTTTCGTTCGCCTCGGGACATGGTGAAATCGATTTCGTGGTCGTTAACGGTCTGGGGCTGCGCGGTTCTGGTCAACTTCGCGATGCTGGAAGCCTTTGGCATCGCGTACCCCTGGTACACGCCGTTCGTGATGGTGACGTTGCTGGCCATTTTCATCAGCGCGCCCGGCGCGCCGGGGTTGGTCGGTCAGTATCACATGCCGATCGTGATTACGCTCGCGATGCTGGCGCCCGGCATAAATCTGGATCACGCGAAGGCCTTCGCCATTGTGGCCCACGCGATGAATTTGCCGCCGATTATCGTGACGGCGGCGTACGCGATGTATGTGGAGCGCCTTGGCGTGGGCGACCTTGGCCGCCTGACGTCGACCGTCGCTAGCAACCCGCCGGAAAGCGGGCGTTGAGAAGTGGGCCCGAAAACGTTTGGGAATTATCGCTTTAACTCCCTTGTGGGCAAGCCAGCGCGGAAAACAAGGATATTTTGAGAGTCTGAGTGACGAAGGCGTGTAAGGAGATGCATGAAATCCCCTTCATTTTAAGCTTTTCTTGACGGCAAGGGAGTCAACTGGATAATGCCCAAACGTTTGCGGTCGACCTCGTCGGCAAGCTAGTCGCCGGCTGGAATCAATCGCCCGCGGCGTTGGCGTGTTCGCCGATGCGAAGTTTTCCGGGTGGCAGGGACGTAATCAGGTAGCGCAGATCGTATTCGCGAAGCGCGCCGTGGATCGTGTTGATCAGTTGGTTCCGTGAGACTGGCGCGCCGAGGACCTCCGTCCAGGACAAGATGGTCTGATCCAGCCGAATGCTCGTATACAAATCTGGGGCGAGCGCGGCGGCATGGAGCGCAGGAATGGCGGTTTGGCCGGTCGCCGTGACGTAGATGCGGCGGCGGGCGAATTCGGGCACGAAGTGCTCGACAAAGCGCAACGTGGTGATGATGTCTTGCGCGCGCATGCCGACGTATGATTTGTCCAACAGGTACGCGAGAAAGTATTCCTGCCAATCGGCGCCGCAGTAGGCGTCGAACGATTCCGCGCTGCTTGCTCCCTTGGCCGTTTCCCCGATGCCGCGCAGGTCAAAAGTGAGC
Organism: uncultured Nitrospirales bacterium; assembly: GCA_964467615.1. Classification (GTDB taxonomy): domain Bacteria; phylum Hydrogenedentota; class Hydrogenedentia; order Hydrogenedentales; genus CAYXRK01. The sequence continues at coordinate 2,077 of CAYXRK010000273.1, forward strand.
ACGGCGTGGCCGCGTTGGACCAGCCGTTCGCACTCCGCAATGGTCGCCGCCTTACCGTCGCCGTGAAACATGACGTAGGCGTTGCCCGTCGCGTTGCCCGAGATATAGGCCAATGCGGGGAGATAGATGTCCTTCTCGGGCTTTAGCACGATCATCGAAAAGTCGTAACCGGGCCGCTGCTCCGCGAAGACGACGTCGTATTCGCCGACGCTCGGTTTATCGAGCGGCGGAATTCCGGTGAGTCGGCGAACGATGTCGAACGATTGGTCCTTCGGGCGCTCTTCCCAAGGGAAGTGCCGCCTGGGAGCGGTGTCGATGTCGAGTTCCTGGTTGATTTGGAAAACGGACCGAGCGCCCTCGATGAGCTGCACCTGGCCCTTGGGCGTGCATTGAAGTTGTTCCGCGGTAAGCGGGGAGAAGTCCGTTTCCTCGACGCCGCTGTTGTCTCCGAGGAGCCACCTCTTCATCCAGGCCGCGGTGGCCTTACGAAGTTCGGGCGAGTAGCCGTGCTCGGCTTCTGCCTCGGTCATGGACACGGCATCTGGCGCGCCGAGCGTTTTGTACATTCGCTGTGCTTCGCTGAACGTGGCGCGAGTCCCGCCGATGTCGAAGAAGTCCTTTGTTGCGGCGCAAATCAGGGCGGGACGCGGCGCGAAGAGCAGCAAGAAATCCGCGTGATCGAAACCGGCCTCGATCTGGCCGAAGATATTTTGCTCGGCGTCCTGCGGGCCGATCGTGTTGACCAATCGCTCGAAGGACGTGATGTAACAGGCGGGCGCGGCGGCCGCGATGCGGGAATCGAGCGCCATAAGATAACTCGTGAGCGTGCCGCCGCCGGAGTTCCCTGCGACGCCAATCTTTTCGGCGACGATGTCGTCGCGTTCGACGAGGTAGTCGATCGCGCGGATGCCGTCCCAGATACGATAGCTCGCGGTATTGAGACCGAGAAGGATCGAACCGGCGCCGGCGAGCATGTGCTCGAGCGTGGAACCGAACCGGGGTCGACCGCTTTCGTCTAGAATCTGGTAACGCTCGCCCTGCCCGATCGGGTCGTAACAGAAGGCGGCGATTCCGTTGCGGGCGAGGAGTACGCACAGACGCTGGTACGTCTCTTCTGCTTTGCCGTTCGCGCTGTGGCCGCAGGGCATGACGACGGCCGGCCACGGACCAGCGCTGAGGGGCAAGTAGAACGCGGCAGTGACGAAAAATTTCGGCCGGCTCTCGAAGATGATTCGTTGGAGTTTGAAGCCTTCGTGTTCCGACTCACCGATGATTTGCGGATTCAACGGGGTCCGTTCGGGAAATCCGCCGATACGGTCGATGAAGAACGCGCGAAGTTTTTCCTGCCGCGCGCGCACGTCGTCCGGCCCGCCGATTGCGTCGATCTCGGCCTTGCGATTCTCGAAGGCGGCGCTGGCGAGTCCCTTGAGATAGTGGCCCATCATGTTCCGCGGCTCGGGATAGGCCGCGGGGTCGAGGACGATCTCGTCGCCGGCGGTGGCCAGCGGAATACACAAAACGAACAAGCAGGACGCACGTGGTAACAGGGATCGCATGAGAAGGTTCCTTAACGCGAAAAAGGACAGGAGCGAGTATTGTCGCGTCGCCGCCGCTTCACCGCAAGAGAGACGACATCAGGCAATTTCCAAGAGGAAATCGGCCAGCTTGAGCAGTTGGGCGCGTTGAACCGAGGCGGGGGCGAGGCGCAATGCCACGCCTCGAAGGGCGCGGACGACGGGATTGGCGGATTCGGCGAGGCGGCCGATGCGGCGCGATGTCAACGCGACCATTGTGGTGCGGGCGTACCGGTTTCGCTCGTATCGTGCGAGGGCCGCGGCGAGGGCCGCCGCGGCGGCGAGGCACTCCGCGAGGACCCAGCCATCTTCGATCGCCTGACATCCGCCTTGGCCAAGATTGGGCGTGGTTGGGTGGGCGGCATCGCCGAGCAACGTGACACGGCCCTTGCTCCAGCCGGGCATCGGGTCTCGATCGGACAAATCGTTGCAGATGATTTCGTCGTCGCGCGTGTTTTCGATAATCTCGGGCATGGGCGAAGCGTATTCGCCGAAAAGTTTGCGCAGTTCATTTCGATCAACCCGTATGGGGCCCGTGGGTCTGGGTTTGTGGGCGGTCGCATACCAATAGACGCGGCCGCCGTTGACCCTCACGTATCCAAAGCGCGTGCCGTTTCCCCAAGCCTCGCAGGCGTATCCTTCGGGCACATGCTCGACCGCCGACGCTGACACGCCGCGCCACGCAACGGAACCCTGGTACAGGGGTTCCGCCGCTCCCTTAAGCTGAGCACGGACGCGCGAGCGAAGCCCGTCTGCGCCGATGAGCAAATCGCCGGAGGTTCGCGCGCCGTTCGCAAACGTGGTGGACACCATGCCGTCGTCGTCGGTAAATGAGACCAGATCGTGGCCGAGCGAGACCGTGTCCGCGGGCAGCGCATCCAGCAAGGTCTGGTGCAGGTCTGCGCGGTGAATAGCGAGCGTCGGCGCGCCGAGCGAATCGCTGACAGCGCCGGTATCGACGCTGCTGAGCACTGCGCCGCGCGAGGTGATGATCTCGGCGCGGCGGATCTGCGGGGCGATCTCGCGCATGCGCGGGCCTAGCAGCCCGTGGCAGAAGTCGCTTTTCTGGTTAAATCGTCATGCGCGCGTGA
>CAYXRK010000274.1:0-4680 GCA_964467615.1 uncultured Nitrospirales bacterium
GTGAATTTGCAGACAGGCGAGAGGCCCGGCGGGCGTGTCGTTCCGGCTCGGCGGGCGCCTCGCCCTCCCCGTGCGGCGCTCTCGGCGTGGCAGCCGAGGGCGGCTGCCCCACATGCGACGGTGCTCAATGTCGTCGGCGAGGATTTGCGGCGCGACCCTCGATCCTTCGGCTATAACCAGAATCTGTGGGACGGCAAGCTGTTGAGTCATCACCTGATGGCACCACGCCAAACTCCTCGCGCCATGGCTCCACGAACACCGCCACCACTTTCGATTGGACTTCCTGCCGCCGTACAGTCCCGATCTTAATCCAATCGAGCGGGTCTGGAAACTAACCCGGCACGCATGCACTCACAACCACTACTTTCCAACCTTGCAGGAACTGGTGACCGCCGTCACCCGCCAATTCAACCTTTGGGCCAAGCCAAATGAAATCTTGCGAAAACTATGCGCAATTACTTAAGACGCTATGTATAGAAGAACTCCTCGGATTACTCAGGATTTAGATGCGTTTGCCCTGGCATGCGCGTGACGCGATTCGTACGCTGATATCTTATCTTCGAAGCGCAGCGTTAGGCCTATTTGGTCCCAGCCGTTCAGCAGCCGTTCTTTCAGGAATCCATCTAACTCGAAACGAATAGTCGAGTCGTCTGGTTTCGTGATGGTCTGTTCCGGAAGATTGACGGCGAGTTGATATCCATTGTTGGCGCGCACGTCGTCGAACAATTGGCCGATGACCGCCGCCGGCAGGACGACCGGCAGCATTCCGTTGTTGAAGCAATTGTTGTAGAAGATGTCCGCGTACGAGGGCGCGAGAATGACTCGGATGCCGTAGTTCTCGAGCGCCCAAGGCGCGTGTTCACGCGATGAACCGCAACCGAAGTTATCCCGGGCCAGGAGGATGGCCGCGCCTTGATATCGCGGCGCGTTCAATTCAAATTCCAAGTTAGGCGTTTTTCCGTCGGCCAAGAAACGCCAGTCAAAGAACAGCGCGTCCTCGTAGCCGCTCCGCCCGACGCGTTTCAAAAATTGCTTCGGGATGATCTGGTCGGTGTCCACGTTGGGTTGGTCCAACGGCGCGACAACGCCCTTCAATGTCGTAAACGGTTTCATTGTTTCGCTCCCTTTTCAGTAATTCGGAAAATCGTGGTGTCTGCTCAGTTGTTCGCTCAGCGTCTCCGCCGCGCGTATACCAATGTCTTTCTCGTCTTCACTTGGCCGCCGTGGCTGCCGAGATCGAGCATCACGCCGAGTATCAGCAGCGCCAACGCCCAGCCGCTGATGTCGCCGTGTTCATTCTTTCCGATCGCGTATGCGCAGGCCGTGAACGGCATGAAGAAAAATCCAAGCACCGGCCAAAGCGCCGTCTCGAACGCTTTGCCGCCGTAGCCGGTAATCCACATCACGACGAGCGCCAACCTCGGAAACATCGAGGCGATGATCATAAGACAGCAGGGCATGGAAGAGGACGCTCACGTATTGCAGTATTCGGACAAGAGCGTTTCAGGGGCGGCTATCAACCCCTTCACGTCGCCGACGTATTCCGTTACATCGCCGATCGTCGCGTCGATCAGGCCGTCGTAGTCCTCTTCTTGTCGGTAGTCGAATAGCCGATTGTAGATCTCTGCATATTTCTTCCCGATCAGGCCCGGTCTCACGAAATGTCGATTGAAGAGCATCCGAACTCCCGAGTGCTTCTGGGATTCAAGGCCCAGCGAAAGCAGCAGGGCCGTGATTGAATAGAAGCACGCGAAGAAGAGACGATCCGCCGCTCCGTTGCCGCGGCTGTTCTCCATGAGCACCTCGGCCGCGCAGACTGCGTCGTGCGCGCGCTCAAGGCGGTTCTGGATTCGTGCTTGTACCGTGGGCGCTTTCAAAGCGAGAGGCCTTCCTGCTCAACGCTCTCATGGAAAGGCAACACGCGAAGGACAGAGGTGCGCCACGCTTCTTTCGTCCGCAAAATGGCGCAGATGACCTCTCCGTGGTCCCACTCGATTTCATAAATCTCCCGCCTCAAGCGACGTTCCGATTCAGAATCGATTGGGTGTGACAGCAACACCGGGAAATCCCAATCCCAATACGGCTGCGCGTCGCCACGCGCGCGTGAGCCATAGAGGATGACTTCGGCCTCCGGGTCAAACTCGCGGATGATGCGTTTCACCCCTTGTGCGATGGGTGACATTACACTATCTAAGGATTGGCTCATGATGCGATGAATAGGAAAAAGTATGCGGGCTCACGTTGAAATAATACGTTCAATTTCTTGAACGAACCGCTGACACTCTGGAAGCAACCTCAAAACGTCCGCGTCGGAAACTTGTTTGGAATCATCGTAGTCGCCGTCTTGCCGCCGGGAGAACATCATCTGGAAAATGTCTCCCAATTCCTTTTGCACCACACCAGTCTTCACGAAATGTTGGTTGAAGAGGGACCGTACACCGCTATGCTTCGACGACTCGAGGCCTTTCGTCAGTAACAGCGCGGAAGTCGCATAGAAGCACGCGTAGTAAAGCCGGTTCGTAGCACTTCTCCACGATCGGGTCTCAATTAAGGTCCGAGCGTCAGCGATCATTTCATTCGCGCGTTCCAATCATACTCGGATTGTTTGGCGTTCATCGGTCATGGGACCGCGATCCCTTCGCGCTCGACGTTCTTATGGAATGGCATTGCTTTGGAGAGCGGACCCTGCCATTCGCTCTTTGTCCGAATAATTGATGAAAAGACTTGGTCGCTCTGGAGTTCTAGATCGTAAATTCGACGCGAGAGAGCGCGTTCCTCGTCAAATGAGAGGGTGTGTTTCACAAGAACCAGGAAATCCCAATCCGAATCTGGCTCCGCATCGCCGCGCGCGCGGGAGCCGTAGAGGATGACTTCGGCCTCCGGGTCAAACTCGCGGACGATTCGCTTTACGCCTTGTGCGATCGGTGATGCGGCTATGCTGGCCGTGTTAGTTGCCATGGAATTGCCAGTTGCGGATGTCGACGAAGTGTCCCGTTATGGCAGCGGCGACGGCCATCGCCGGGCTGACCAGATGCGTGCGCCCGCCCTTGCCCTGGCGGCCCTCGAAGTTCCGGTTCGACGTGCTCGCGCAACGGTCGCCGGGGTCAAGCCGGTCCTCGTTCATCGCGAGGCACATTGAGCAACCGGCTTCGCGCCACTCGAAGCCCGATTCCTTGAACACTTTGTCCAAACCCTCGGCTTCGGCCTGCTGTTTGATCTGGTACGACCCAGGCACGACCAACGCCTGCGCGATGGACGAGTGGACCTTGTGGCCGCGCACAATCTTCGACGCGGCGCGCAGGTCTTCGATGCGGCTATTCGTACACGACCCGAGGAACATTTTGTTGATCTTCACCTGGGTCATCGGCACGCCTTCGTCGAGGCCCATGTACTCCAACGCTTTCTTCGCGGCGGCGCGTTCGTTGCTATCTGGAATTTTCGACAGAACGGGCGTGCTTCCGTTCACGCTCGTGACCATGCCCGGCGACGTGCCCCAGGTCACCTGCGGCTCGATGTCCGCCGCGTTGAGTTCGACCACGCGGTCATATGTGGAACCCGCGTCCGATGCCCATTGTTGCCAGCGCTCGGCGCGCTTCTCCCACGAGATGCCGTTTTTGATGTAGGGACGATCCTTCAAATACGCAACGGTCTTCTCGTCTGGCGAGATCAGACCCGCGCGCGCTCCCGCCTCGATGGACATGTTGCAGACGGTCATGCGGCCTTCCATGGAGAGGCCGCGAATCGCGCTGCCGGTGTACTCCATTACATAGCCCGTGCCGCCGGCTGTCCCGATCTTTCCGATGATCGCGAGGATGATGTCCTTCGCCGTGATGCCGACCGGCAGCGCGCCCTCGACCCGCACCTCCATCGTCTTCGATGGATTTTGCAACAGCGTTTGCGTCGCCAGCACGTGCTCGACTTCGCTCGTGCCGATGCCGAACGCCAGCGCGCCGAACGCGCCGTGGGTTGACGTGTGCGAGTCGCCGCAGACGATCGTGAAGCCCGGCTGCGTGAGTCCCAATTCCGGCCCGATAATGTGGACAATCCCGTTGCGTTTGTCGAACATGTCGAACAATTCGACGCCGAATTCCTTGCAGTTTCGCTCGAGTACGGCGACTTGTTCTTTCGACTCCGGATCGCTAATCGGCTTCGAGCGGTCCGTCGTCGGAATGTTGTGGTCCATCGTCGCGAACGTAAGGTCCGGCCTGCGCACCTTGCGGCCCCCGATGCGCAGTCCGTCGAACGCCTGCGGCGAGGTCACTTCGTGTACGTAGTGGCGGTCGATGTAAATGATGGCGCTCTGGGCCGGCTCCTGATGCACCAGGTGCGCGTCCCAAATTTTCTGGTAGATGGTCTTTGGCATCACACTTTCCTTTCCAATTCGCTACGACGTTACGTTTGCGGGTCCACGAGCATTGAGCAGGAACGTCGGCAAGCCGTCGATCGATTGCACGTTCTTCTGTTTCCAATATTCGGCGAGGCCGTCCTCGCCCTTGCTTTCGCCCCATTTCGCGAGCGTGTCGCGGTGGCCGATGAATTCGTAGCGCGGCACGGCATATCCGCACGACGTTTGAATCGACTCGATGTGCAGCACAATGTATTGCCGATGGCCGGAAATCGGATCGAACTTCGCCCCGAATTCCGCCCAGCGCGGGTCGCGCCGTCGAATCACTTCGCCCC
>CAYXRK010000275.1:0-4518 GCA_964467615.1 uncultured Nitrospirales bacterium
ATCGCGTGTCTCCGCGAGCCGAAGAAAACAATCTTGCGCGATTTCCTCGGCGTCCGCCGGATTGCCCAGAATTCTCCGGCAGGTCCCGTACACCATCCCGCCGTGCCGCAGAACAATCTCCCGAAACGCGCCCGCGTCGCGTTCCAACACCCACCGCTCCAGCAAAAGCGCGTCCGAGGATCCCATATTCGCCACTCCGTTCGCCTACACCTAAAGACGAACGACCTCAGCATACCGTAAGCTCGCGTTCCTACTTTGAAAAATGACCGTTCAATTCCTATAGTTCCCGCTCCGTATCGGAGCACCCAGACGTGCCACTCCCCGCCCTTCGCTATCTCGACGTGTTCCAGGTCGAACACGAGGGTGAACATTACATTGGCCTAAACGACCCCACTGGAATGGTCGAAGAGCAGGTCGTCCTCACGCCGTTGGCCTACTACATCGCCGCGCACTTGGACGGCCTCAACGGCGTGGCTGAAATCCAGGCCGTGTTGTCGAAGCAGTTTGACGGCGTCACAGCGCGCGAGGGCGACATCCTCGCCATCGTCCAAAATCTAGACGCGCGGGGATTCCTGAAGTCCGACGCCTTCGACATTATCCGCCAACGTCGCCTCGACGACTTCCGCAGCGCCCCAGCGCGCCCGGCCCACTTTGCGGGAAAGTCGTATCCCGGCGACGGCGATGAGCTACGCGCCTTTCTCGACCAACAGTTTATCCGTGACGGCGCGCCCGGCGAATGTCCCGAACCACGCGATGGCGAACTCCCCCACCTCCCCGGCCTCATCGTCCCGCACATCGACCTGCACCGAGGCGGCCACTCCTACGCGCACGGCTACGCTGAACTCGCCCGCGCCGGACGGCCCGACACGGTCATCGTTTTTGGCGTCGCGCACATGGCCGAACCCGTCCCTTTCATCCTCACGCGCAAGGACTTCGACACGCCTCTCGGGCCCGTCTCGTGCGACCACGAAATTCTTGATCGACTCGCAAGTGCATGCGCTTGGGACCCCTACGAATTTGAACTTACCCACCGCACCGAACATTCAGTTGAATTCCAAGTCGTCATGCTGCGCTACCTTTACGGCGCGGACGTCAAAATAGTAGCTGTTCTCTGCTCGATGTTCGTGGGTGAGGACGGCCCCAAGGATCCCGGCGAGGAACAGTCGATACGCGCATTCCTTGACGCCTGCCGCGAATGCGTCACCGGTCTCGGCAAACGCGTCACGGTCCTGGCCGCGGCAGACCTCGCCCACGTCGGAAAACGATTCGGCGATCCCTTCGATATCACGCCGAAGATCATCGGCGCTGTCGCCCGGCGCGACCAGGACGACCTCACGTTCGTACATGAGATCGATGCGCCCGCCTTCTACGCCTCGGTCATGAAAGACAAAAACGCGAGGAAGGTGTGCGGCGTCAACTGCATCTACGCCGCGCTCAAAACGCTAGAAGGCGTTGCGTCCAAAGGCCGCCCACTGCATTACGGATACGCACCGGACCCGGCCGGAGGAATCGTTTCGTTCGCGGCGATAGCGTTGGAGTGAGCACTACTCAAGGGCCTCGGCGGTAACTTTCGCGATCCAGTTAGGGTGCGGCGTGAGGCCCAAGAGGAACGCAACGGTCGCCGCTGTGTCGTACGTATTCACCGATGAAGTGAGTTCGACCCCGCGCTTCACTCCCGATCCGGCGAGTATCCACGGAATCTCTATCTCCGCCATCGTCGCTCCGCCGTGGCCCTTCGCCACCCCTCCGTGGTCCGCCGTCACGAGAATGGTCGTGTCCGCCGCGATGCCTGCCTCGGCGCAAGCTTGAAGCACCTGGCCGATATAGTTGTCCGCTTCTTCGACTGCGGCATAATACTCGGGCGTACCGTGACCCACTTCATGACCCGCGTGGTCGACGTGATCCAGATGGATGAACGTCAGAGTGGGTTTGTGCTCCTTGATATACGCGATGGCCGCCTCCGTCGTTTTGGCGGGCCCGTCACAATCCTGCATCTCGACTACATCGCTCCGGTTAAGCAAGCGCCCGAATCCGTCCCAATCGTGAAAGACTGCTCCTGTCGCGCCAGGCTTTTGCTGCTTGAGCAGCGCGAATATCGTTGGGAAGCGGCCCGAGTCGTCCTTGACGGTCGGCGCGATCTCGAATTTGTCGATCTCCCAATCGTTTGACGTTACCCCGTGCTGCTCCGGCCCGGCGCCCATGATCATTGAAGCCCAATTCGGGCTGCTGGATGTAGGCATTACCCCCCGCGCATGCAGCGTCCAGGCGCCCTCGCGCATCATGCCATCCATGAACGGCGTATTGGCCTGCGTGACGCCATCGGGCGACATGCCGTCGCAGCCGATGATGATGACGTGTTGGGGCGGGACGGCAAAGACGGCAGCGGCGTAAAACATCGCCGCGGCGACTACGGCGTAGCGATTCATGGGTGTGTTTCCTCGTGGCGTGCGCGAGATTCTACACCCGTCGGCATCCAGACGCCGTTAGCGCAAATTTTCCGGAAGCTCGACCGCCCGCAAGTATTCACCCATCAACTCCCGCTTCCACCAATTTCCCGTGTCGGCGCGCTCCGCGGGCGTCGTGAAATGGTAGTCATACAGCCTGGCGCGAATGTATGTCGGCGGTGCCTCGGGGAATGGGTCCTTCTGCAGCAAAGCCAGCACCGACGGCTCGCCTTGCAGCAGCCGCACGACGAAATTATCGAACCAGCCGGGACGATACTGGGGCGGCCGCAACGCAGCGAACCACATCTGCCAGTCGAGCCGGGGCTGGTGCGGCGCATTCCATCGGGGCCGGCGTGCGAGTTCGCCTGGTTTCCACCGGAACCGGTATTCCGTCCACGCCGCGCCGTCGTTGCTGCCTTCAATAACGATCTCGGGGCGAGAGGTTGTCATGTTCGCGAAGAGGCCGTAGGAATTGAAGATGAAATAGGGCGCGGACGGTTTGTAGAGTTTCGCTATCAGGGGCGGGATTTCGAAATTACGGTCTATACGCGACCACGCGACTGTCCCGCTCACGATTACCAGCACGCCCACAATCGTGACGCGAATCGCCTGCCGCCAGATTCCGCCGTGCTTGGACCGGTTGGGGTCGTGTACGCGAAACCGCGCGCGCTTCGGCAACAGTTGCATCACGAATTGATCGTCGAACAATAGGAGGCAGAACGCGATCGCAAGCCAATTGAAGAAGCAATAGTTTCCCGTTATCGCGATGAGCAGCATGAAGCCGATCATTGCGGTTCCGCCCGCGTGGCGTATTCGCCTTGTCATAAAGATTAAGAAGGGGCAGCCGATTTCGATGACAAACATGATCACCGTCGAGACTTTCTGAAACCAAAGCGGCAATTGGTGCGCGTACCAACCCCAAGCTGTTGGCAGCGGCTGCGTCTCGTAGTGATACGTAAGCGCCGTCAAGTCCCGCCATACCTCGTCCGGCAGTTTCACCGCGCCCGACGACACCATGAGCCGGAACAAGAGCCACCACAACAGAAACAGCAACACGCGCGACGGCGGCCGCTCGTCCTTGGGCCGCGCCAAAATCTGCCACGGCGCGATGAACGAGGCCAGGATCGCCGTTTCGAGCAAGAGAATGTCCCACTGAAACGACAGGAAATCCTGCCCGACGTTTAGCAACGAGAGATACAGCACCCAGCACGAGAACAGGCTGAGCGGCGTGAGGAATCCTGCTGTTACGAAAGCGCCGCACAGGGTTCCCGCGAGGCAAGCGCCTCGAAGCCATTCGTCGGAAACACCGAACCAGAAGAGTGTCGGCAAGCGAGTGTAAGCTTCGTCACCAAGTTGATCGCGAACGGCCTCCAAAAACATAACCGCGGGCGTTATCCCCTTTTCGCCGATTAGTCCTTTGAATTGGACGAACAACGACGCAAACGCAACGATGAATATCAGGCCCAGGTTGCGGAAGAACGCCCACTGTCCCAGCGCGAACGTCGGCCGCGCGTACGTAAGGCCCCACAACACCCGGTTGAGCAGCGACGCGGCGTTCCTGTGCGACGCGATCACCCCATACACCGCCTCACTCGCCCGCCGGAATCCCCGCGACTTCCGGTAACACCACAACAACTTCCCGCCGCGCGGCGCGTTCGCCAAACATCGGAACACCGCCTCCGCGCCCGAGTACACCGTGCGATCAGCGTCGACGAATTGCACCGCCTCCCGGAACCGTCCCGGCGCGATTTCCGGAAACTCCTCCCCCGCCTCGGCCGACGGCACATAGTCCACCGCCTCGTCCGTCGCGTCTGCCCAGCGCGCGACCCAATAGCGACAGAACCCGCAATCGCGGTCGTAAAGAAGGGTCGGTTTCATTTGCTTTCGCGGGCCAACGCTCGATTCAACGGGCACACAACTTTACTTTGACGCGGAGCGTCTAACAACACAACCTACTCTAACGGGACGGAAAACAATGAAAGTGATTCGACTCCATGTATTGGTTGTGTTGATCCTCGTGGCACATAACCTCGCCGCCTACGCCTACGACGTCCAAACCTTTCCCGGCGACACC
>CAYXRK010000276.1:0-4515 GCA_964467615.1 uncultured Nitrospirales bacterium
GCCCGAAGACCCTGCACGGATTCATCTTCTTTGAGGAAGAAGATGCGATTGCGTTTCTGGGATTAACCGAAGGGGAAGGCTCGGTGCTGGAACGTTGGCAACGCCACGAATCTCATAAACAAGAGCGCGCCGTTGAACGACTCGCCTCGGTCGCCGAGACCCGCGATTCGCAATCTGCCGATGCGCTCGCAACGGAACGCAAAACCAACACAGTGCGGCGCGCCATGATGGCTGAAGCCGCCGAGCGCGAAGCACATGGCGAACGATATTTCGCCGATATTTTACGAGCGGTCAGCGAGGCGTTGGAGACGGGGAAACTGCCATTGCTCCAACACTTACGCTTCGCCGCCGACATCGAAACACTGGAGTACATCCTGCGCCGGACGAACGGCGATGTGCGCGCCGTCGCCATGCCCACGCCGTGGGTGAGCGCGCACGAGTACGACTCATTGAGTCGTATCACCGAACGCCGGCGCGGCTCGAAGCGGCTGCTCCGGGCATTAGGCGATGTGGTGGACGGTTGGTTTAAACCGCAAGAGCGCTGGCAGGTCGAAGCGCTGCGCTTGCTCTTCCGCATGGCACACTGGAAAGAAGATCGACTCGACGACATCGAGCGGCTGTACCGCATGGGGATCGACACCTTGCCAGTGTTGCGCGCTGCCTTGCATGAATATATGACGGTGCGCCCAGGCAATACGCACCAGATCGATCCGGTGCGTCAATTGATGCTCGATCTGGTCGGCAAGCAGATCGCCGGTTACTTTCCTACCCCGTCCGATGTAGTGAGTCGCGTGGTTCGCTTGGCGGAACTCGCCGACGGACAACGTGTACTTGAACCGAATGGCGGCGCAGCTCATATTTTGGATGGGGTTCGGGATTATGCAGAGAATCACAATCTGACGCTGACGCTTCATACCTGCGAAATCAATTACGATCTCGCGAGGATTCTCGAAGCCAAAAAATACGAGGTAGTCGGGCGCGACTTCCTCGCCTATCAGCCCGAGAGTTTCTATAACCGGATCGTGATGAATCCGCCATTTGAGAATCTCGCCGATGTCGATCATGTCCGCCATGCATATGAATTGTTAGCGGACGGCGGAATTTTGGTCGCAATCATGTCGGCTTCACCGTTCCAGCGGAACGACTATAAAGCCCAGGAGTTTAGGGTGTGGTTAGAGCGCGTGAACGGCGAAGCAGAGGAACTGCCCGACGGATCGTTCCTCGAGTCAGATCGCTCGACCGGCGTCGCAACGCGGCTGGTCGTGATCCGCAAATAGCAACACCTGCCGCGATGACGCGCTTGACCCAGGCAGGGCATCGTAATTTAAAGGAGTTTGGATGACAAACATCAGCGACGTCGCCGATGAAGTAGCGCGGCGGCTGGAAAAACTCGGTTTTGAAATCTTTGATAGTGACGACGTTCTTGAAGCCCTTGAGAGCGTCGTTTTTGTTTCGGTCACCCCTCAAAAATACGACGGAGAGGTTGCAACCGCCGATCATGTTTTGAACAGCCCGGCGATTCACGAGTCGGACAAAGGAATCTATTTCATTCAGACTCGATTGACTCACCCCGTTCAAAATGCCGATGGCGATCTCATCAAGGACGAGGAAGACGATGAGGAAGAAGATGCCAGCGCTGTCGAAACAGAAAGGGAGGTGACGTGAAACGAAATATCGTTTTGGCAGATTTCTTCTCGGGCAGTGGGCAGTTTACGCAGGGAGTCGTCGATGCCTGTGCAAAACTTGGCATCACGATAAAGCGCACCGTGGCGATCAACCACAACGCCGATGCCTGCGCGACGTATCGCGCCAACTTCCCCGGCGCGGAAGTGTATCAATCGCGCGTCGAAGCCAATCATCCGTGGGAACTCTTCCCGGACAAACGACTCGATGTGTTGATCGCCGCCGCTGAATGTATTTATCATTCGCGGGCGCTCGGTGGACGACCGGTGAACAATCAATCGCGGATGAGCGGATTGGACGTGGTTCGCTGGGCTGAGGCAGTCGATATCACGGCCATAATCCTGGAAAACGTCGCCGAGTGGATCGACTGGGGACCCACTGTACGGAAAAAATATTTCAACAAGAAAACGAAAAAATATAAACTGGGATACTTCCCCGACAAAAAACGCAAAGGGGAAGTCTTTCAGGAGTTGCTCGCGTTTTTGCGCGTACTGGGTTACCGCATTGAGTATCGCGTATTGCGTTCGGCGGATTACGGCGATCCCACGACGCGTCAGCGTGTCTTCGTCCTAGCGCATAAGAAACGCCAGCCGCGATTTCCTGAACCGACACACTCGAAAATGTCTGCGCCTGCGTTGTTCTTTCAGCGCGCCCCTTGGGTTCCAGCGCGAGACATCATCGACTGGGAAATAAAAAGCCCAAGTATTTTCTTTCGATCGGATTATGGAAGGAAATACAAAGACCTCTCGCCAAACACTATGCAACGTATCGCTACTGGTTTAGAGCGATTTAGCGGCTTGGAATTTAAAGTCACTCGCGCCGGTGACTTGGTATTGATGAACGGAAAGTTTGAGCCGTTTGTTGTTAGCAATCGCGGCGGTGACGATGGCTACCTGCGCGGCAGTAGCATCCATCTGCCGGTCGGGGCGATCACCGGAAAAAATCCAATGGCGATTGTCACGCCGGATTTCATGCTGCCACCCGAAGGCTACTATCGCGGCAACGCGCCGCGTGACGTCGGTGAGATGCCCTTCCCGACAATTACGGCTGCACGTGGCGGCGGTCACTTGGTTGAGTCGAGGCTGACACCTCTCATGTTGGGACAACAAAGCCAAGCGACGGCCCGCCCCGATTCTCAGCCCGTGCCGACTGTTGCCGGAAGAGGCGCAATCGGTCTTTGCGAATCGGCGATGATTGTCTCGCGTGGAACAGACCCCGCTCAATTGCGAAGTTCTGTCTACTCGGTAAACGATACAGTGCCGACCATCGCGACGAAAGCTCACATCGCCTTAGCGGATTACATCGTGCAAGTCGCGCATACCACGGGGGCGCCTCGCCTTTTCTCTCCCGATGAGCCGATGCCCGTCGTGGACACGAAGCCCTGTTTCTATTTGGCCTCACCCAGCATCGTGCAATATCACGGTGGAGAGGATATGCACAAACGAGTTTTGTCCGTCGAGGAAACGTTGCCCACCATCGATACCGGAAATCGCTACTCGCTGGTTCAACCGAGTGTGCTTTTCATCGATGCCGGGGATGCCATCGACATCGATGAAAAGGCCGATCCGTGGAAGACGTTAGTTCGTAAATTGCTTCGATACAAAGAGAACGTGATCTGCTTCGGGGAGACGGTTGGGTTAAAAGTGCTTCTGCCTACGGGTCAAATCGCCCTACTCGAGATTCGCTATCGAATGTTCGTCACCCCGGAGCTGGCCCGCGCCAATGGATTCAAACGCACCCATATCTTCCATGGCACGGATACATCGGTGCGGAAACAGATCGGCAACGCGGTCACACTGGGACTGGCGACGGCATTAGCCTACGAGCACTTGCAGCTGTGAAAGGAAATTTAAAAAATGAAATATCGATTGCAGTGGGAAGATGCACTAACGGAAGAAACAGGGCTTAGCCATTTTAGCTACGAGATGGCACAAGCCGAGGCGCTCGCAGAACGTTTTAATCGTGAAGATGTGGGCTACAGATTCTGGACGGTTGTGCCGGACAAGGCTCCGCCAGAAGAAACTAAAAATGCGGATGCTTAACCAAACGTCGGAGAAATGACTATGCCATTTGCAACACTCACAATTGCTTGCGAGACATTCCGCAAGCAATTGTCTTTTCTGGAGAAAAACGTGCCCAAGCGGGCGCGTTTCAATGAGGCGTGGAGACGCTTTCCATTTGCCGACACGTTAGGCAGCATCTCCTTCTTAACAGATGTGGAGAAGCAGACGGTGACGATGTATGTTACCGATTACACCAACACCGTCGCCGTGACCTATCCGGCAAATACAAACGCCTATCTGATGGTCTCGGTCAATGCCCGCGATCTGCTGCAACGTGTCGAGTCGTTGACGGGACAGCAGGTGAGGTTTCGTGTCGAACCGCGAAGCCTGATTCTCAGCGATGATACAGGCGCTTGTGTATCCATCAAGACGCTCGCCGAGGATCACGCCGCGACCATCGATTATGCAACGCTGAGGCAGGAACCTACCATCGCCTTTGAAGCCGCACAGCTCATTCCGCCGCTGAAAGGGCTGGTGCCTTTTGCTCACTCCCTGGAGGGACATGAGCTGAACAGCATCTTTTTTGACGCAGGACGGCTGTCGGCCCAAGACGGATCATGTTTCGCCTATCAGACCTTTGAAACGCAAGGGGTGCGCGGTTTGGTGCCTCTGCATACGATCAAACAACTGATCGCACTCGCCTCCAAATCAAAAGGAAGCGTGGGCGTTTGGCACTGCGATGATCGCCTGATATTTGCGGTAGAGGATGTTCGACTGATCGCCCTGCTGCGTCCCCGACGGTTTGCTTTCGAACTATCCGATCTGATCA
>CAYXRK010000277.1:0-4476 GCA_964467615.1 uncultured Nitrospirales bacterium
GGCCACGTGGACGGCCCCGGCGGCCCTGAACTCCAACGCCGCTACCGATTCGGGGATTGACTACCATCCTCAAGTAACGACGGACGGCGCGGGCAACTGGGTCACCGTGTGGGAATCCGATGACGACCTTGGGGGGACGATCGGCGGTGACTCTGATATTTTGTTTTCGCGCTCGACGGACAACGGGGCCACGTGGACGGCCCCGGCGGCCCTGAACTCCAACGCCGCTACCGATTCGGGGCTCGATGATTATCCTCAAGTGACTACGGACAGCGCTGGCAACTGGGTCGCCGTGTGGCGATCCAACGACACCCTCGGCGGGACAATCGGCACGGACCTCGATATTTTAGTTTCGCGTTCGATAGACAACGGGGCCACGTGGTCGGCCCCGGCCGCGCTCAACACGAACGCCGCCTCCGACTCGGGATTTGACGCTTATTCGCAAGTGACCACGGACGGCGCGGGCAACTGGATCGCCGTGTGGGGTTCCACCGACACACTCGGCGGGACGATCGGTACGGATTACGATACATTGGTTTCGCGCTCGACGAACAATGGGGCTACATGGACGGCCCCGGCCGCTCTCAATACGAACGCCGCCTCCGATTCGGGGGATGACTTCGTTCCTCAAGTGGCCACGGACAAAGCAGGCAACTGGGTCGCGGTGTGGTACTCCAACGACCCCCTCGGGGGGACGAACGGCCCGGACAACGATATTTTGGTTTCGCGCTCGACGAACAATGGGGCAAGCTGGACGGCCGCGGCGACGCTCAACACAAACGCTTCCTCGGATTCGGGGCATGATTATGACCCTCAGGTGACCACGGACGGCGCGGGCAACTGGGTCGTCGTGTGGTATTCCTACGACACGCTCGGCGGGACGATCGGCGCTGAGGGAGATATTTTGGTTTCGCGCTCGACGAGCAATGGGGCCACCTGGACGACCCCGGCCGCGCTCGACACGAACGCCGCCTTCGACTCGGGGGCCGACTCGTATCCTCAAGTGACCACGGACAGCGCGGGTAACTGGGTCGTCGTGTGGCACACCGACGACAGCCTCGGGGGAACGATTGGCCCGGACTTCGATATTTTGGTGTCTACCAGCGCAGATGTGAGTGGGGGCGAAGGGGAGGGCGAAAGCGAAATCAGCGGGAGTATCAACTCGGATTGCGTGGCGCTTGTCGTGCGGCGCGAGGGAGTGGTTGTGGCGACCGCGGTGGCGGACGCGAACCGGGAATTCGGCTTTCCGCTTCTACCCGCTGACGTGGACTATGAGATCGAGACGTATGCGCCGGGTTTCGAAGGCGAGATTGTCGACTTTGACCTTATCGCGGGCGTGCCGTTCGACCCGGAAATCGTGCTCGAGGGACTTTCGAACCGGACCGGCGCCGTGTTCGGCACGGTGACGGATACAGTCACGGGATTGCCCCTCGGCGGCGTACGGGTGGATGCGCTGGTCGGCGGCGAAATGGTGGCGCGCACCTACACCTGCGCCTCCGGCTCGTACGAACTGTTTCTTCCGGCGAAGACGTCCAAGGGGACCGTCGAAGCCACGCTCCAGTTCTTCTCATCCCAATACGAACCCGCCGAACAAATCGTTGAAGCCGACCCCGACGATCCGGACGGCACGCAGGCCGACGCCGAATTGATCCGCAAAATTACCATACCCGGCGGCATCACCGGCACCGTCACGAATGAGGACACAGGCGAACCCATAGAGGGCGCGCAGGTCATCATTAGTACGGCCCAAGACCACTACATCGTCTTCACCGACGAGGACGGCGCTTTTCTGCTCGCCGGTATCGAATCCGGAAACTACACCGTGCGCGTCGCGTCTGATGGATTTCGAGGCGCCGCGGCGGCTTCCGTTCCCGCCGGAGACGTCGCCGTTGTCCCCGTGGAAGTCGAGGCCCCAGCGGGCGGCGAAGGCGAGGGTGAGGGTGAGGGAGAAGGATGCGCGGCCAACTCGCCGAACTCGATCGTGCCGTATGCGGATTTGGCAGTGGTACTTTTCGCGGCGGCGATGGTGCGCGGGATACGCCGGCGGAGGTGTAGGGTGGGACGACTCGACCTTTCGAGGTAGGCGTAGACGAATCTCGCGTATCATCACGGACCGCAAACCCAGGCCACGGCGCAACTGCCCCACACGCGCTGGACTCGACTTTTGCCACTGGCTACTAGTCCCCTTTGGGCGCCTTCTCTTCGTAAATTCTGCCGTCGCGACACGCGTAGACGGAGAAAACATCATTGCTCTCCGGGGTCACCAAGTAACGTCCATCCTCCCCCGGTGGCATTGCATCGAGGAGTGACGGGTCCGAGATCAGATGTACACCTTTGGCGAAACGGCCTTTGACTTCGATGGTTTCCTGTGTGCTTTCATAGTCGATCTCGATTCGGTATTCGTTCCACAGCGTGTCTTTGGCCTGGTCGAATTCCGGCGTCAGCTTTTGCATGGTGCGGCGCGCAAGCGCGGTCGCCCCAACTCGCGCCCGTATGCTCTTTGTCAGCAGCGTTACGAAGGGCGACCGCGCTCGTTTGACGAGCGGCTCGGTCGGCGGGCGGCCGTCGATAGCCCCCATGATTTGGTTCAGGATCGCCAGACTCGATATGTTTCGTTCATCTTCCCGAATGACCTTTGAAAAATCCGCGGACGCCTGGGCCTTCGCTTCCTCGACGCGAATTGTTTCTTCTAAAAGTTCAGATTCCGCGACCCAGGCGTCCAGTCGCTGCGATAACCGGTCCAGGCCTTCCGTCATCAGCGAACGCGTCCGGCCTCCCTTTTGAAGTTCGCGCTGGATCGCCCGGATCTCGTTCTGTTCTTCCGCGAGGTCGTCGTCCAGCGGCGCTTCCTCGCTTAGCCGAGTGATTTCGTCGACGATGTCGTCGGTGGACGAGGGGTCGGTTTCTTCGCGTTCAGCCGGCGGCGCGCCGCGGCGAGGCTCGCTCGCGCGGCTGAGCCGGTCGGCGGCGCGCGCGTAAATCGTCTGGAGCGCAAGAATGATTCGACGGAGGACGACGAGCCTGCGTCTCGCCTTAGCGACAATCTCGAGCGTTTCGCGGGATTGATCGCCGCCGAGTATGTACATATACGCCATGTTTGCGGCGCTTTCGGCTTCTTCCCCGGCAAACCGGGCCGACGTCTTGGCGGTTTGAATTCGCTCGCGCAGACCTCTTACCTTCGATAGCAGCGCCGTTACCGCCCTGTCCGAAAGCTCTCCATAGTCCATCGACGTGATGCGGCGGCGAAACACGATTCGCGAAGCACGCGCCTCGGAATTCGAGAACCGGTCTGCGGCCGCTTCCCGCGCCACATGAATTTCCGTGCCTGCCGCCGTCCCTCCGATGACGACCGACCTGGAGATGATCCTCCCTTCCAAGACCGACTCGCGCACGTTGACCGAGGCGCCAGCGAATACTAACGTCGGCCGGGCCATCGCGCGGCAATAGACGCTTCCCCACTTCGACACGACGTACGCGGTATCAACAATCTGGCGCACGCGGACGTCGCCGTCCTTCGCGACGACGAATCCCGACACGTTCTGCCGGATTTCGCACATGCGCGACGAGGCGATGCGCCCGGTTACGTATCCGTCGACGACGCAGTACCCGTCCTTGATTACCATCGTGCAGTCCGCGGGCACGTCTCCCAAGACGCGCACGTTTCCCGTATGCTCGAGGTAGGGCCCGCGCGATGGCGAATCAATCCCGGCGAGCAGAGATATCTCTTTGGGCTTGGACGCCGCAATTTCCTCGGAGCGGATAAATCGCAATCGGCGTTCGAGGGCCGTGAAGTCGCCTTCCGGTTCCTTCTTCGAGAGCCTGGCGCCAATGGCAGTCAGACACGAATCGGTAACTTTCAGGACGTGTGCATGCCGTTGCGGCGACGCCGATTTCGCCGCGAGTTCGCGGACCGATTGCACGAGCCGAATTTCGTTGCGGCTAAGCGCATCAGCGCGGCCATTTTGGATCTCGTCGATGATTTCCCGCAACAGGAATTGGTGACGGCCGCCCTCGGTATCCAACTCGAGAGTCGCCGTGCCTTCAAGCCAAATCGCGATGAATCCGAGGAGCGGCTGTCGAAATTCAGCGAAGCCTTGGGATGAGGATTCCGAGACAAGTTTGCAAAGGGCGACGTCCTGAATCGCGGCGTCGCGGCCTGCTTCGGGCGTCAGCGCGAGAATGTGCTCAATCAACACTTTCATAGATGTGCTTAGATCGACAGCCAAATGTTGAACCAAATTGCCTTGGGCGCAACCGGACGCTCGCCATTGAAGATCGTTTGCGCCGCAAGATACGGCTAGTCTATCTGAATAAATCCCGAATATCGATGAGTACAAATAGGAAAAACTGGAAATTCCCGTAATGTTCTTCGTTCATGGAATTTTGGCACGCGTTTGATATCCGATTATTTGATAAGCGCTCAGGGCAAACGCATCTAAATCCTGAGTAATCCGAGGAGTTCTTCGAGGAAGGTCG
>CAYXRK010000278.1:0-4462 GCA_964467615.1 uncultured Nitrospirales bacterium
CAAGTGAAAATTTCACGCCCCGTCTGATTCGAGACTTTCACCACGGGCTGCTAGGGAAATACAAAAGAAAAACTCGTTCTGCGATCCCAAAACCGCAATGTTTCCCATCCTATTCGGCATCCTCGTAACCGTTTCCACACTGGCCAACTCCGCCAAACCGCTTCACCTCGAATGGCGCGGCTCATTCGAGCGTAACCTCAGCGCCTACAACCTGTTCCAAGACGCCACGGCCCAAACACCTAATGCCGGTCTCGTTCCCTTCGACGTAGCGACGCCTTTATTCAGCGACTATGCCGATAAGCACCGCTTCGTCTACCTGCAGCCGGGAACGCATGCGGAGTACCGCCCCGAGGGGCCGTTCGATCTGCCCGTGGGCGCGGCATTGGTCAAGACGTTCTCGTATCCGCTCGATGCTCGCGCGCCCGAGCAGGGACACCGCCTCATCGAAACGCGCCTGCTCATCCACACGCCCGATGGCTGGAAAGGCGCCGCGTACGTGTGGAACGACGCGCAAACCGACGCCGCGTTGAAAGTCGCCGGCGCGGAGATCGACGTATCGTGGATCGATACAAATGGCGAATCGCGCGGCACGAAGTACCTCGTGCCGAACATGAACGAGTGCCGCATGTGCCATCGCGGGGTGACTGGCGTGGTCGGACCGCTCGGCATAAAGGCGCGCCAATTCAATCGCGGGTTCGCCTACGCGACGGGCGCATCCAACCAACTCGATTATTGGCGAGAACAGGAAATGCTCGAGGGAGCGCCGCCATCAGCAGAAACGCACGCGCCGCGATGGGACGATGCAACCGCCTCCGCCGAATCGCGCGCGTTCGCGTACCTCGACGCGAATTGCGCGCATTGCCACAACCCGAACGGCTTAGCGAGCCACACGAACCTCGACTTGCGTTACGTGCAGGACGGCCCGGCCCACCGGGGCATCAACAAACGCGCCAGCGCCGCGGGCAACGCTTCGCGCGATCGGCTCTACGCGATCATCGCGGGCGATCCGGATGCGTCCTTCCTTCTGCACCGCATGCGGTCAATCAAGCCCGATGTGCGCATGCCTCCCATCGGGCGGACGCTGATCCACGAAGAAGGTGCAGCACTGATCGCGGAATGGATCAGAGAACTAGCGCCGTAAGTCCAAAACGGCCCACGCGTGTAAAACGCGCGAGGCCGGCGCTTAATTGAAAATCTGACGGATGATATAGCCGAGGCTCAGGAAGAAGTTGGCAAACTCGCTCGACTCGGCCACGGTTGCGATTCGGATGATGATCGCCGCGATGAATTCAAACAGAGAGATGCCGTTCATGCTTCGTCCTCCCATTTGCATGTCGATACTGTCTCATTATAGCACAAAATTAAAAGAGAAATCAGAGGATTTTGCCGCAGCTATGATAATTATATGAAAAACAGATATAAATTGACTGCAACCACACAGGTATGGTGCGACAAGTCCAGTGGTCCGGGACTAAAGGTTCGAGCGCGATTCCGTTGCGGACAACCATCTCAAGATCGTCTGCACCTCAGCCTTGCTCATATCAACTTCCTTCCCCGTCGCGCCGCAGTGCTCCGCGTTCATGCGCTTCGTCACGAGCACATCGCGCAGTGTAGGGAGCCAGCGCGCTTGGTTCTCGGCGTTGAATTCGGTCAGCGTTTTCTCACCGCTACGCCGATGACACTCGAGGCACTTCCGCTCGAGAATCGGCAGGACTTCGTTTGGAAACGACACGTCGCCTCGCAATTCCGGCAAGTCCATCAAGCAACCCTTGGCCACGGTGCTCGGCGTCGTGACATCTTTTCCCGCGAGAAAATCGTCCAAAACTTCCTTGAGCCAAAACCGTTTTGGCGCGGCGCGCTGCAAGCCGTACTCAAATCGGTCATCGGCCATGCCTCGATACAAAATCTTCCACGTTCTCGGATCGGCGACGAGCGTCTCCGCGGTCCGTTTGAGATCGAGCGCATGCGCCACGGCATGGTTCGCGTCGACCAGAATCGGGATCGTCGCGCGGTACTCCGCCGCCTCCGCGCGAATCGACGCTACCTCCTGCGTGTCGAAATCGTTAGAATTGATGTACAGAAACGCGACGCCCTTCGGCCCATACTCCGCCTTCATTTCCTCAAAGTACGGAATGCTCTGCCGCACAATCGGACATCCATTCCCTTGGACGCACAGCACGACCGCCGTACTTCCGGCGTAGTCTTTCAATCCATGAATCTTGCCCGTCGTGTCTGGCAAGCGAAAGTCGACCATGTGCATGGCCAGGTCTTCCTCGAGGACTTTGAATCCTCGCTCCTGCGCGATCACGCCCAGCGGCATGCACACAAGAAATAGCGAGAGCGCCGTAAAGATTGAGGTCTTCATCGCAGCGCTCCTTCGTTCGGGCGAGATCGCCCACCTTAGTTGATCAAACCCACGCGCAATCGCGCGGTTCCAACTCTCAAAGAGTCTACTCGGCGCAGGGAAGCATTGCGATAAATTCGCCGGACGGCTATCCTGCCATTTCCCTTTAGCGGACGAGGTCCTCATGGAAATCACGACACTCGATTCATTTCTCGGCTACTACGAAAACCTGCGCGCCCGCACGCTCCGGGTCATCGCCGCGATTCCGCCGAACGAAATCGAATGGTCGCCGACGACAGGCAAATGGTCGCTCGGCGATATCATCCGCCACATCGCCGGCATCGAGCGCTACATGTACGCCGAGACCGTTTCCGGCAGACCCTCGCGCTACACCGGCTGCGGCCGCGATCTCGCCGACGGCTTCGACGCGACGCTCGCCTACATGAACGGCCTGCACGCCGAATCAATGGACATGTTCCGCGCGCTCACCCCCGAACAACTCCACGGCAAATGCATGACGCCCGCCGGCTCGCCCATCACCACCTGGAAATGGCTCCGCGCAATGCTCGAACACGAAATCCACCACCGCGGCCAAATCTACACCTACCTCGGCATCCTCGGCGTTACGACCCCCCCACTCTACGGCCTCACGTCCGAACAGGTCGCGGCAAAGGCGGCGAGATAGGAGTCTGCGGAGGATCGTGCGGGACTCACGCGGCAGAAACGTCCACGATCTCGCCGGTCGAAACCGAAAGTGGGACCTCTTCACCGCGTTCGCGCAGATCTTCAATATGAATCCCGATCGCTTCGTGAATCAGTTCCAGCACTTCGTCACGCGACGGCGCGGCCGCGACGCACCCAAGCAGATCAGGAACGTACGCGCCGAAGCTTGTTGGGCCCTGCTCGACGATGACTAAATACTTCATGATCTCACCTGCTGTTGCCGATCAATCCGGCTTGTTTCAATACCGACGTAGACGTTTCAAACAAACTCGTCAATTCGCTTCCGGCGTCGCGCGCTTGATAATCGCATCGAAATCCAACCCCGACGGCAACGTCCCGTACTCATTCCCGTGATCGTCATCGAGCCGTGACGCGCAGAATGCGTCCGCCACGAACGACGGCGCGTTCTTCACCAGTTGGACGCCCTGCAACGCGAGCGCCATTTTCTCGGTGATCCGCCGCGCGCGCGACTCGAAATCGTCCGGGTCCGCCAGCGCCGCGATGACGCGATCAATTTGGCCGTCGAGCCGCCGGTCCGCCCCGCGCGCGGATTCGAGCTCATCGAGAAACGCCTGCACGGCGTCCGGTTCGCGGCGCATCGCGCGCAACACGTCCAGGCACATCACGTTGCCCGACCCTTCCCAGATTGACGCGAGCGGCGCTTCACGGTACAGCCGCGCCATGATCGATTCTTCGACGAACCCCGCGCCGCCGTGGCATTCGAGGCATTCGTAAATGTGGTGCGGCGCGCGTTTGCACACCCAATACTTGATGACCGCCGTCGCAATCCGCGTGAACGCCCGGTTCTCCGGATGCGTCCTATCGTCGTCATACGAACGCGCAAGCCGCATCCCCACCGTCGTCGCCGCTTCGGATTCAATCGCGAGGTCCGCCAGCACGTTCTTCATCAGCGGCTGCATGTTCAGCTTCTTGCCGAACGCCGCGCGCCCCTTGCAATGGTGCGTCGCCTGCGCCACCGCCTGACGCATCAGCCCCGCATTCATGAACGTGCAATCGAGCCGTGTGTGCGCGACCATATTGATGATCGTCGGAATCCCGCGGCCCTCCTCGCCCACCATCACGGCCCAAGTCCGGTCGTACTCGATTTCGCTCGACGCGTTCGAGCGGTTGCCCAGCTTGTTCTTCAGCCGCTGAATGAAAAACCGATTCAACTCCCCGTCGGGCAGAAACCTCGGCACGAGAAAACACGACAACCCCGATTCCGTGTTCGCCAGCGTGAGGAACGCGTCGCACATCGGCGCCGAGCAAAACCACTTGTGCCCCGTCAGCTCATACTCGCCGTTGCCGATCGCCTCCGCCCGCGTCGTGTTCGCGCGCACGTCCGAGCCGCCCTGCTTCTCCGTCATCGCCATGCCCATCTGCGCGCTACGTTTC